>CAIZPE010000174.1 GCA_903934795.1 uncultured bacterium
CGAGGCGGCCGCGCACCTGATCGGCTACATCGGCCGCATCTCGCCCGCCGACAAGCAGCGCATCGAGGAAGCCGAGCAGCAGTCCGACTATGCCGGCGCCACCCACATCGGCAAGACCGGCCTCGAGCAGTCCTGGGAGGACACCCTGCGCGGGCGCGCCGGCGCCGAGGAGATCGAGGTCTCGGCAGGTGGGCGCACGGTGCGCTCGCTGGCACGCCGTCCGGCGCAGCCCGGGAGCAACCTGATCCTGGCCATCGACTTCAGGCTGCAGCGGCTGATCGAGGAGTGGTTCGGCAACCGCCGCGGCGCGCTGGTGGCGATCGAGCCGGCCACCGGCGAGGTGATCGCCTTCGTATCGCGGCCGGGCTTCGACCCGAACCTGTTCGTCGACGGCATCGACCCGCCCTCCTGGCAGGCGCTCAACGAAGACCCCGACCGGCCCCTGCTCAACCGGCCGCTGCGCGGCACCTACCCGCCCGGCTCCACCTACAAGCCCTTCATGGCGCTGGCCGCGCTGAGCACCGGCTTTCGCCAGCCCGAGACGCAGTACCCGGATCCGGGCTACTTCCAGCTCGGCAACCACCGCTTCCGCGACTCCGAGCCCAATGGCCACGGCAGCGTGAACCTCCACAAGTCGATCGTGGTCTCGAGCGACACCTACTATTACCGCGCGGCCTACGAGATGGGCGTGGACCGCATCCACGACTTCATGGCGCCCTGGGGCTTCGGCGGGCTGACCGGCATCGACCTGCGCCACGAGGCTGCGGGCGTGCTGCCCTCGTCCGACTGGAAGATGCGCCGCTTCCAGCGCCGCTGGCTGCCTGGCGAGACGCCCTCCATCGGCATCGGCCAGGGCGCCAACGCCTTCACCATCCTGCAACTGGCCCATGCCACCGCCACGCTGGCCAATGACGGCGTTGCCTTGCGTCCACGGCTGGTGCGGGCGGTGCAGGACCCGCTCAGCCGCGAGAAGCGCCTGGTCGATCCCGGCGAGCCCCGGCGGATCGCGCTGCGCCCCGAGCACCTTGCGCTGGTGAAGTCGGCCATGGTCGATGTGAACCGATTCGGCACCAGCCGAGCGGTGTTCGCCGACGCCGGCTATGTGGCCGCCGGCAAGACCGGCACCGCCCAGGTGATCGGCATCCGCCAGAACGAGCGCTACGACGCGCGCCGCATCGCCGAGCGGCACCGCGATCATTCGCTCTACATGGCCTTCGCGCCGGTCGACGCCCCGCGGCTGGCGCTGGCAGTCATCGTCGAGAACGGCGGCTTCGGCGCGCAGGCGGCCGCGCCGATCGCGCGCAAGGTGTTCGACTACTACCTGCTCGGCAAGCTGCCGGGCGAGACCGCCCGCCGGCCCGTCGATGCGCCGACCGAGGCCGAGATGCGCGATGTGCCCGAGAGCACCGAGCCCGAGCCGGTGCCTGCGCCAGCGCCGGGAGCGGCCACCGACGGCAGCGCGGCGCGGAAATCGCCATGACCGCCCTGCCCGCCGCCTGGGCGCGGATCCGTTCCGGCGCCCGGATCTTCGACCCCGCCCTGACGGCCATCCTGCTGCTGCTCATGCTGCTCAGCCTGCTCACCATGCACTCGGCAGCGTATGACTTCCCCGGCCGCTTCGAGGGTCATGCGCGCAACCTCGCGGTGGCGGTGGCCGTGCTCTGGATCATGGCCCTGGTGCCGCCGGCCCTGCTGATGCGGGTGGCCCTGCCGCTCTACCTGTTCGGGGTGGCCCTGCTGATCGGCGTGGCGCTGTTCGGCGATGTCTCCAAGGGCGCCCGCCGCTGGCTCAATCTCGGCTTCGGACGGGTGCAGCCTTCGGAGCTGCTCAAGATCGCGGTGCCGCTGATGCTCGCCTGGTACTTCCAGCGCCGCGAAGGCGGACGGCACTGGGCCGACTTCCTGCTGGCCACCGTCGCGCTCGCCGTGCCGGTGGCGCTGATCGCCCGCCAGCCAGATCTCGGCACCGCCCTGCTGGTGCTGGCCGCCGGCGGCTTCGTGATCTTTCTGGCCGGGCTCAACTGGCGGGTGATCGCCGGGCTGGCCGCGCTGGGCGCCGCGGCAGCGCCGCTGATCTGGCCGCTGCTGCACGACTACCAGCGGCAACGGGTGCTCACCCTGCTCGATCCCAGCTCCGACCCGCTTGGCAAGGGCTTTCACATCATCCAGTCGACCATCGCGGTGGGCTCGGGCGGCTTCTGGGGCAAGGGCTACATGGAGGGCACCCAGACCCACCTCGAGTTCATCCCGGAGCGCACCACCGACTTCATCTTCGCGGTGTTCTCCGAGGAGTTCGGTCTGGCGGGCAACGCGGTGCTGATCGCGCTCTACCTGCTGCTGATCGGCCGCGGCCTGGCCATCGCCTCGGGTGCCGGCACCGTGTTCGGTCAACTGCTCGCCGGTGCGATCACGCTCATGCTGTTCACCTACGCCTTCGTCAACATGGGCATGGTGTCGGGCATCCTGCCGGTGGTGGGCGTGCCGCTGCCCTTCATGTCCTACGGAGGCACCGCCATGGTCACCCTGGGCATGGGCATGGGCATGCTGATGAGCATCCACCGCCACCGCAAGGCGCCGGGTACGCGGGGGCGCTGAACACGACGGCAATCGCCCACACCGCGCAGGGGCGAAAGGCCGAGGCTCGCCGCCCGACAGGCAAAATAAAGGGGTTCGGGGAGTAACCGGGGTCGGGATCACCGACTCTGCCTGTGTCGCCATTCCGAGGCCCGACGGCCTCCGGCGCAGGCGCGGATCATCAGATCCGTCGGCCAGACCGTCGCCAGCCCAGGCACGGTTCCACGAGGTCCGTGCGGGTCATCAACCAACACGGAGTCCGAATGTCACCGCACACCTGGCGCCGATCGACGCCGCATCGGGGCCTCGCAGCCCTGCTCGGCCTGCTGATCGCGGGCGCCGCGGCGCCCCTGGGCGCTGCCACGCCCACCTACACCCTTGAAGCGCTGATCGACAGGGCCTTGAACGAAAGCCCGGCACTGGCCACCAGCCGTGCCCAGCAGGCCGAAGCCCGGGCGGGCCTGATCACCGCCCGCGCGCTGCCCAATCCCGAGATCGTCATCGAACCCGGCCGGCTGGTGCCGCGTCTGCCCGGCGAGCCCGCCGGCGCAAGCACCGCCCTGTCGCTCGCGCAGCCGATCGAGAACCCGCGGCTGCGTGCGGCGCGCTCAGCCAGCGCCGAGGCCCGTGTTGTCGTGGCCCTGGCCGAGACCGGAGTCACCCAGTCACGGCTGGTGGCAGCGGTGCGCGAGCGCTTCTTCGAGCTGCTGCGTCTGCGGGCCGAGCAGCAGGCGCTGCAGGAGGACCTGATCCTCACCGAGCAGATCCGCGATCGCATCGAGGTGCGGGTGCGTGCCGGCGAGGCGCCGCGCTTCGACTCGCTGCGGGCCGAGGGCGAGGTGGCCGGCGTGCGCCGAAGCCTCGAAGCCACCCGGCTGCGCATCCGCGAGGCCCAGGTCGGCATGCGCCAGCTGGTCGGCCCGAGTCTGGAAAGCGAGTTCGAGCTCGGCACCAGCGACATCGACAGCCGCATGCTGGGGGAGGCCGACTACCTCGCGCTGCGCCGTCGGGTGGAGGACCGCAACCCGGAGATCGCGCTGGCTCGCGAGCAGTGGTCGGCTGCCGACCGGCAGATCGCGCTCGAGCGCACCCGGATCGTGCCGCAGCTGACGGTGCGGGCGAGCCATGAACACGACCCGGCGGCGCGGCTGACCCGCCTGGGCGTGCAGATGAGCCTGCCGCTGCTTGATCGGCGCGAGGGCCCGATCGCCGAGGCGATCGCCCAGAGCGAGCGGGCCCGGGTCGCGCTGGTGCAGCGGCGCTTCGAGACCGAAGCCGCCTTCGAGGGTGCCTGGCAGGCCTACCAGGTGGCCCGCTCCCAGGTGCAGGCCATCGAAGGCGGCGTGCTCGCCCGGGCCCGCCAGGTGCTGGCCATCGCCGAGGCGGCCTACCGCCTGGGCGAGCGCGGCATCCTCGAATACCTCGACGCGCAGCGCCAGTTCAGGCTGGTGCGCAATGACCTGATCGCCGCGCGCTTCGATCTTCAGCGCGCCCGTACCGAACTCGAAAGGCTGGCCGGACGATGACATTCTCCACTCTGATGGCATTGGGCGCGACCGCACTGGTCGCACTTCTGGCAAGCGGCTGCGGACAGCGCGAGGCCACGGCGCCGGCCACCGCCGGCAAGAGCGCCACCACGCCGGCGGCGGGTGCCCCGGGCGCGGCCACGAACGACCCGCTGGAACTCACCATCGACGACGCGCTCGCGCGCCGGGTGGTGATCGGCTCGGTGAGCACCCGACGCGTGGTGGACACCATCCGCATCGCCGGCCGCCTGGAGGCCAACCAGAACCGCAGCTCGCGGATCGGCGCGCCGATCACGGGCCGGCTCACGCAGATCGATGCGCAGATCGGGCAGGTGGTCCGCCAGGGTCAGGTGCTGGCCGAGATCAACAGCCCCGAGCTCGCGCAGGCGCAGCTCAACTTCCTGCGCGCGCACTCGCAGCAGCAGCTGCTCACGCAGGCGGTCGAGCGGGCACGCCTGCTGCTCGAGGCCGATGTGATCGGCTCGGCAGAGCTGCAGCGGCGCCAGGGCGAGCTCACCGTGGCCGCTGCCGAGAAGCGGGCCTCGTCCGACCAGTTGCGGGCGCTGGGCCTGACCGTGGAGCGCATCGCCCGGCTGGAGAGCACCGGCCAGATCCAGCCCACCGCCGCGATCACCGCCACGCTGGGCGGCACGGTGATCGAGCGCAAGGTCGCGCAGGGCCAGGTGGTCAACCCCGCCGATGTGCTGTTCGTGGTGTCGGACCTGACCGCGCTGTGGGCGGTTGCCGAAGTGCCCGAGCAGGACGCGCAGTTCGTGAAGACCGGTCAGCGGGTGCAGATCGAGGTGCCGGCGCTCGACAATGAACGCTTCGACGGCCGGGTGGCCTTCGTTGCCGATGTGGTCAACCCCGAGACCCGCACCGTCCGGGTGGGTGTCGACCTCGAGAATCGGGGCGGGCGATTCAAACCCTCGATGCTGATCAGCATGCTCGTCGAGGGGCGCTCCGCCGAGCGTCAGGTGGTACCGGCCAGCGCCGTGGTTCGTGAGGGCAACGCCGATCACCTCTACCTGCAGGTTCGCCCTGGCGTATTCCGCATGGTGCCGGCCGAGGTCGGCCCCGAGCGTGACGGCATGCGGGCGCTGCTGCGGCCGCTGCCGCCCGGCACGCAGCTCGCGCTCGACGGTGCCTTCCACCTGAACAACGCGCGCATGCAGCGCGCGCTCGACGGTCGCTGAGCCGGGAGCCCTTGCCATGATCCGTTCCCTGATGGCGTGGTCGCTGCGCCAGCGGCTGGTGCTCGCCGTGCTTGCCCTCGCGCTGGTCGGTCTCGGCCTGTTCAGCCTGCGCGCCCTGCCGGTCGATGCCTTTCCGGATGTGACCAATGTGCAGGTCCAGGTGGCCACCGAAGCGCCGGGGCGCCCGCCCGAGGAGGTGGAGCGCTTCGTGACCGTGCCGGTGGAGATCGCCATGCGCGGCATCCCCGGCCTGGTGGAGATGCGATCGCTCAACCGCAACGGGCTGTCGCTGGTGACCCTGGTCTTCACCGACAGCACCGATGTCTGGTTCGCGCGGCAGGTGGTGCTCGAGCGTCTGATCGAGGTCGGCCAGCGTCTGCCCGAGGGGGTCACGCCGGTGCTCGGCCCGGTGTCCACCGGCCTGGGCGAGATCTACCAGTACACCCTCGAGCATCCCGATGACGGCAACCGGCGGCTCGATATCGCCGAACTCAAGCGCCGTCGCGACCTGCAGGACTGGACCGTGCGGCCGCTGCTGCGCTCGGTGCCGGGCGTGGCCGAGATCAACTCGCAGGGCGGCTATGTGCGCCAGTACCAGGTCGAGGCCAACCCCGAGCGTCTGCGCTACTACGGGTTCACCATCCGCGACCTGCTGCAGGCGCTGGCGCGCAACAACGCCAACTCCTCGGGCGGCGCGCTGCCGGTCAAGGCCGAGCAGTACCTGATCCGCGGCACCGGCCTGATCGGCTCGCTGGAGGACATCCGCAACATCGTGCTGCGCGAGGTGCGCGGCATCCCGGTGTATCTGCGCGATGTGGCCGAGGTGCGCTTCGGCGAGGAGGTACGGCGCGGCGCGATCGTGCGCGACGGCGTCACCGAGGCGGTTGCCGGCATCGTCATGATGCAGCGCGGCGCCAATGCCCGCGAGGTGGTCGGCGCGGTGCGCAAGGAGGTCGAGCGCATCAACCGCAGCGGCGTGCTGCCCGGTGGCCTGAAGATCGTGCCCTTCTACGATCGCACCGATCTGGTCGACGCGGCCCTGCTCACCGTCGGCAAGGTGCTGCTCGAGGGCGTGGTGCTGGTGATCGCGGTGCTGTTCGTGTTTCTCGGCGATCTGCGATCGAGCCTGATCGTGGTCTGCACGCTGGTGCTCACGCCGCTGGTCACCTTCCTCATCATGGGCGAGATCGGCCTCTCGGCCAACCTCATGTCGCTGGGTGGCCTGGTGATCGCGATCGGTCTGATGGTCGATGGCTCGGTGGTGGTGGTGGAGAACGCCTTCGCGGCACTCGGCCGGGCGGCCGGGCCGGGGGTGCGCCGCGACCAGATCATCCTCAAGGCTGCCACCGATGTCGGCAAGCCGGTGCTCTACGGCGTGGGCATCATCATCCTGGTGTTCCTGCCGCTGCTGTCGCTGCAGGGCATGGAGGGCAAGATGTTCGGGCCGCTGGCACTCACCATCGCGATCGCGCTGTCGATCTCGCTGGCGCTGTCGTTCACGCTCACCCCGGCGCTTTGCTCGTACCTGCTGCGCGGCGGTTCGGAGGAGGACACCTGGCTGCTGCGTCGCCTGAAGCAGCCCTATCTGCGCGCCCTCGACTGGTGCCTGGCCCACGCCCGCTCGGTGATCCTCGGCGCGGGGGCGTTGCTGGCCGCGGCACTGGCCTGCGTGCCGCTGCTGGGCACGGCGTTCATCCCGACCATGCAGGAGGGTCAGCTCACGCCGGTGATCGTGCGCGTGCCGCGCATCTCGCTCGACGAGTCGCTCAAGCTGGAGTTCGAGGCCATGGCCGCGATCGCCACCGTGCCGGGCGTGAGCCGGGTGATGTCGCGACTCGGCGGCGGCGAGTCTGCCGCCGACCCCGGCCTGCCGCACGAGTCCGATCCGATCGTGACCCTCAAGCCGCGCAAGGAATGGCCGGCCGGCTGGGATCAGGACGACATCGCCAACGCCATCCGCGAGAAGCTGAAGTTCCTGCCGGGCGTGGAAGTGTCGATCAGCCAGCCGATCGCGGCCCGGGTCGACGAGATGGTGTCGGGCGTGCGCTCGCAGGTGGCGATCAAGGTCTTCGGCGAAGACCTCGCCGTGCTGCGCGAGCGTGGCGATGCGATCGCGCGCATCCTCGGCTCACTGCCCGGCACCACCGACCTGCGGGTCGAGCGGGTCACCGGTCAGAACTACCTGACGGTGCGCATCGACCGCAACGCGATCGCCCGCTTCGGCCTGAATGTCGAGGATGTCAACGACCTGATCGAGACCGCGGTGCGCGGCCGGGTGGCGTCGGTGGTCTACGAGGGCGAGCGGCGCTACGACCTGTTCCTGCGCTATCCGCAGGGCTTCCGAGGCAATGTCGAGGCGGTGTCGAACCTGCTGCTGCGCTCGCCGGGCGGGGCGCTGGTCGCGCTCAAGGATGTCGCCGACATCTCGGTGGTCGACGGCCCGCCGCAGATCTCGCGCGAGGACGGTCAGCGACGGCTGGTGATCGGCGCCAATGTCCAGGGCCGCGATCTCGGTGGCTATGTCGCCCAGGCCCAGGCGCGCATCGCCGCCGAGGTGCTGCTGCCGGCGGGCTACCGCCTCGAGTGGGGCGGTCAGTTCGAGAACATGGAGCGGGCGATCAAGCGGCTCTCGCTGATCATTCCGATCACCGTGGCGGCGATCTTCTTCCTGCTGTTCCTGCTCTTCGACTCGGCCCGGCAGGCGGCGCTGATCATCACGGTGCTGCCGCTGGCGGCCATCGGCGGCGTGTTCGGTCTGCTGCTGGCAGGGGAGTACCTGTCGGTGCCGGCCGCGGTGGGCTTCATCAACCTCTGGGGCATCGCGGTGCTCAACGGCGTGGTGCTGATCAGCGAGTTCCGGCATCTGCTCGAGCGCGGTGGCGACATCGCCGCGGCGGTGCGCGAGGGCTGCGCCCATCGATTCCGGCCGGTGATGATGACCGCCACGGTGGCCATGCTGGCGCTGCTGCCGATGCTGTTTGCCGACGGCCCCGGGTCGGAGGTGACCCGGCCGCTGGCGGTGGTGGTGATTGGCGGGCTGATCACTTCCACCAGCCTCACGCTGCTGGTGCTGCCGGTGCTTTACCGGCTGCTCGGCCAGTCGCGGGAAGAGCGTCTGGCGCAAACGCCCACCTGAGCGGCGCGCATCGCGCTTCCCGGGCGGGCGCGCCGCCGGCTGGGCTGGCCCGCCGGTCGCCCGGCCGCGCCGGCCGCCCGCTCAGCCGCCGGCCACCTCGAGCATCAGCTTGCCGATGTGCTCGGAGGATTCCATGTGCCGGTGGGCCTGGGCGGCCTGCGCCAGCGGGTAGACCTTGTTGATCACCGGCAGCATGCGGCCCTGCTCGAGGTGCGGCCAGATCCTGGCGCGCAGCTCGGCGGCAAGCCGCGCCTTGTCGGCCGCGGGCCGGGCGCGCAAGGTGGAACCGGTGACGGTCAGACGCTTGATCATCACCGGCATGAGGTCGATGTCGACCTTGGAGGTCTGCAGGAAGGCGATCTGCACCAGCCGGCCCTCGAGCGCGAGGGCCTTCAGATTGCGGCCGATGTAGTCCCCGCCCACCATGTCGAGAATGACATCGACGCCACGCTTGTCGGTGAGCTGCATCACCTCGGCAAGGAAGTCGTGGGTACGGTAGTTGATGGCGTGGTCTGCGCCGAGGTCGCGGGTGCAGGCCAGCGCCTTCTCGGCGCTGCCCACGGTGACATACACCTTGGCACCCCAGGCCTTGGCCATCTGGATGGCGGTGGTGCCGATGCCCGACGAGCCACCATGGATGAGCAGGGTTTCGCCGGCCGCGAGCCGGCCGCGCTCGAAGACATTGGCCCACACGGTGAAGTAGGTCTCGGGCAGGGCGGCTGCCTGCAGCAGCGAGAGCCCGCGCGGCACCGGCAGCGCCTGCGCCGCGGGCACGGTGACGAACTCGGCATAGCCACCGCCATTGGTGAGCGCGCAGACCGCATCGCCCACCCGCCATTGCGTGACTGCGGACCCCACGGCCGCCACCTGGCCCGAGACCTCGAGGCCGAGCCAGGGGGATGCTCCCGGCGGCGGCGGATAGTTGCCGCTGCGCTGAAGCACATCGGGGCGGTTGACCCCGGCATAGGCCACCCGGACCAGGATCTCGTCGGAGCCCGGCACCGGCAGGGCGGCGCGCTGCGGCACCAGCACCTCGGGCGCGCCACCGCGGCCATGGTCGATGTAGCGCATGTCGGCGGGCAGCGCGGCGGAATTCGGTTGGTTCATGGGGGAGGTCTCCTCGGCAGGGCTCTATACTCGGCGGCTCGCGCAGCCACACCGGCTGCGCGTGCATCAACCCCCAAGCATATCGGAGGCCCGAGCATGAGTCCGGTGATCGCATTCGAACCAGGCGGCTATGCCTTCCAGCTCGGCGGCTTCCCGTATTCGCAGGGCGTGGTCGCGCTGCCGGGTCATGTCATCGAGCGGGTGCGGTGGCGCCGGCCAGTGCCGGTGCAACAAGGCTTCGCCGCCATTGCCGCGCACCTCAAGGCCCGCGGCCGACCCCTCACCGCGCTGTGCGCGGCCGAGCTGCGCTCGCCCAGGCCGTTCACGCTCGAGGGCTTCCGCGGGTTCAACACCGGCTATGTGGCGGTGCTCGAGCAGTGGGGTCTGTACCGTGACGGTCGCAACCCGGTGGCCCGCAGCAATGTCTGCCCCGCCTTCGACCCGCCCGCCGAGCCCGGCTTCCAAGCCTTCAGCTACACGGTGCCGGCTGCGAACGCCCTCGCCGCGCGCCACTTCGTGGTGGCGGGCAGCGGCGAGTGGCCCGAGGATCAGCCCTTCCCCGAGGGCATCGTCGCCCGCGGCGATCTATCGGCCACCGGCTTCGCCAGCACGGTCGACTATGTGCTGGCCACCATGCGCTCGCGCGCCAACGCGCTCGGCGCCGACTGGTCGGCAATCACCGCCTCGCAG
>CAIZPE010000175.1 GCA_903934795.1 uncultured bacterium
GCGCAGGAGGCCGCACAGCTGCAGAGCCTGAGCGCGAAGATCGCCGAGTCGCTGTCGCGTTCTCGCGATGCGCGCACCTCGCCCACCAACGGGCTGGTCATCCGGGTGAAGGCGCCCGAGCCACCGGTGGCGGGCGTGGCGCCAAGACCGCGTCCGCCCGCGGCCACCACCGCCACCACCGCAGCGGTCGGTGGCCACGGCGCAACGCGTGCCGATGCCGCCGGCACGACGTCGACTCCCGGACGTGAGGCCGGCGGACACGGGCATGGCCGATCGGCCCACTGGAGCTACAGCGGCGAGGGCGGACCCGAGAACTGGTGGCGCCTGAAGCCGGAGTTCGCACGCTGCGCGGAAGGCGCGAGGCAGTCGCCGATCAACATCCGCGGCGGGATCCAGGTGGACCTCGAGCCAATCCGCTTCGAGTACCGGGCGAGCGCCTTCTCGGTGACCGACAACGGCCACACCGTGCAGGTGACCACCAGCCCCGGCAACACGCTGTCGGTGATGGGCCGGCGTTACGAGCTGATCCAGTTCCACTTCCACCGGCCCGCCGAGGAACGGGTGGACGGGCGGGTCTTCGACATGGTGGCGCACCTGGTGCACAAGGACCCCGACGGCCGGCTGGCGGTGGTGGCTGTGCTGCTGGATCGCGGCCAGCCCAACCCGATCATCCAGTCGGTCTGGAACAGCCTGCCGCTGGAACGCAACGAGCCGCTCGCCGGCACGGCGCCGCTCGAGCTCGAGCAGCTGCTGCCGGTGAACCGTGGCTACTACACCTACATGGGCTCGCTCACCACCCCGCCCTGCAGCGAGGGCGTGCTGTGGCTGGTGATGAAGGAGCCGGTGACCGTGTCGACCGAGCAGATCGCGATCTTCTCGCGGCTGTATCCCATGAACGCCCGCCCGCTGCAGCCGATCGGTGACCGGCTGGTGAAGGAGTCGAAGTGATCGAAGACACGGCGATCTTCATCGGCAGGCCGCGGCAGTCGGCGATCCAGCGGCCGGCCCGCCCGCCGCCGCGCGCCAAGGCCAAGGCCAAGGCCAAGGCCAATGACACCCTGTAACGCAACTGAAGTCCAAGGGGACTCTGATCAGAAGACCGGTTCCGGAGGGAACCCGAACTTGAAAGGACGATCATGACCCAGATCATCAACACCAATGTGCTGTCGCTGAATGCGCAGCGCAACCTCGCCACCAGCGGCACAAGCCTCGCCACCTCGATCAACCGCCTGTCCACCGGCATGCGGGTGAACAGCGCCAAGGACGACGCCGCCGGCCTGGCGATCTCCGAGCGCATGAGCGCCCAGGCCCGCGGCATGGAGATCGCCCGGCGCAACGCCAACGATGCCGTCTCGCTCGCCCAGACCGGCGAGGGCGCGCTGGGCAGCATCAACGGCATGCTGCAGCGCATGCGTGAACTCGCCGTGCAGTCGGCCAACGCCACCAACAGCTCCACCGACCGCACCGCCCTGCAAAGCGAGTTCAACCAGCTGCAGACCGAGATCACCCGAACCGCCAACACCACCCGGTTCAACGGCAATCTCATCCTCACCCAGACCACCAGCTTCGACTTCCAGATCGGCTCGAACGCCACCACCAACGA
>CAIZPE010000176.1 GCA_903934795.1 uncultured bacterium
CGCCCAGGCCCGGGCCCTGGGCGCGGGTCACACCGGCGAGAGGGGCGCCGGCCAGCGCGCCCAGCGCAGCCAGTGCGCGGCGGCGTTGCCGACCGGCGTGCACGGCGCTCAACGCAGCGCCCCGGCCGCGGCATCGGCCAGCCACAGCGCGCGCATCGGCGCGGCCGCCTTCGGATCGAAGGGATGGCGGTCGAAGGGATAGAGCGCCCGAATCCGCTGCACATAGGCCAGGGTCTCGGGGTAGGGCGGCACGCCACGGTGGCGGTCCACCGCGCCCTCGCCAGCGTTGTAGCCGGCGAGCGCCAGCACCACGTCGCCGCGGAAGTAGGAGAGCAGCCAGCGCAGGTAGCTCATGCCGCCGCGCAGGTTTTCCAGCGGGTCGAGGGCATCACGCACGGCGAAGCGCTCGGCGGTCTCGGGCACGAGCTGCATCAGGCCCTGCGCTTGCCGCATCGAGCGGGCCTGGGGATCGAAGTTGGATTCGGCGCGGACGAGGGCGAGCACCAGTCGCGGATCGAGCCGGAACTCGGCGGCCAGCCTGAGCGCCGGGCCGATCAGGGGTCGCCACGCGGCGCCGGGCGTGCCGGCGGTGGTCGGCAGGCTCTGGGCTGACGGACTCGGATTGACCGCGCTCGGGCTTGGCAGGGGGGTGACCGCCAGGCTGCCCGGGGCGCCGGCCGGGCCTGCCGGCGGGGGTGACGGTCGGTCCGGGGCGGGGGGGATCTGCGCCGTGAGGCAGGCAGGCAGTCGCGGCTCGACGGCGGTGATCGCATCGGCCAGACGCCCGCCGAGATCGCTGCCCAGTTCGGCGGCGCGACGGAACAGGCCGTGGGCGAGCGCATCATCGCGGGTCACACCGCGGCCGTTGGCATACAACCAGCCCAGCCGCAGCAGCCCGTCGGCCGAGCCCGAGCGGGCGGCGCGGCAGTAGGCCTCGTGCGCGGCGCTCAGGTCCCGGTTCACGCCCTCGGCATGCTCCCAGCGCACGCCCTGATCGACGAGTTGCCGTGGGCTGATCTCAGGGGCTCCGGTGGCGGCCTGTGCGGCCGTGCCCAGCACTGCGCTGAACAGAATGACGGACACGGCCGATCGACCGTCATCCGCCCGCAGGCGAATCATTCGGCGCGACATGGTGAGGGTGTGATCAGGCAAAGTTCGTCGTGGAGCGCGGGATACTATCGACCGGTGGGCCGGGGGCGAGGAACAATGTCTCCCGGATTGCCGCTTCACCGCTTGCGCCCGCTCAACGGGGCGTCTGAACAACCGGGTTTTCCTTCGCCTCATGTCTTCCCGCCCCCACCCTGACCCCGCAGCATGGCTCGCCGCCGTCCCGGCGCAGCACTGGCTCGTCACCGGCGCGGCCGGCTTCATCGGCTCCAACCTCGTCGAGACGCTGCTGCGCGCCGGTCATCGCGTCACCGGCCTTGACAACTTCGCCACCGGCCACCGCCGCAACCTCGAGGAGGTGCGCGAACAGGTCGGCGCCAGTGCCTGGGCGCGCTGGCGCTTCATCGAGGGCGACATCGGCGATGCCGCGGCCTGCCGCGAGGCGACGCAGGGGGTAGACCAGGTGTTGCATCAGGCAGCCCTCGGGTCGGTGCCGCGCTCCATCGCCCAGCCGATGCGCTCCTTCGAGGCCAATGTCACCGGCTTCGTGCAGATGCTCACCGCCGCGCGCGATGCCGGCGTGCGCCGCTTCGTGTACGCCTCCTCGAGCTCGGTCTACGGCGATCACCCCGATCTGCCCAAGGTGGAAGACCGTGTCGGCCGGCCGCTGTCACCGTATGCCGCCACCAAGGCGGCCAATGAGCTCTTCGCCGATGTCTGGGCGCGCACCTACGGCATGACCAGCGTGGGTCTGCGCTACTTCAATGTGTTCGGCCCGCGCCAGGACCCCGACGGCCCCTATGCGGCCGTGATACCCCTGTGGGTGTCGGCCATGCTGCGCGGCGAGCCCTGTGTGATCAACGGCGACGGCCAGACCAGCCGCGACTTCTGTTACGTGGCCAATGCCGTGCAGGCCAACCTGCGTGCGGCGCTGGCGGCCGGGCCGATGCCGGCGCATACCGTGCTCAACGTGGCGGTCGGCGAGCGCACCTCGCTGGTCGAGCTCTTCGAGGCCCTTCGCGACGCCCTGCAACGGCAGCTGGGCGCCGATTATCGGCTGACGCCGCAGTTCCGCGATTTTCGCGCCGGAGATGTGCGCCATTCCCTCGCCAGCATCGAGCGGGCGCGGACAATCATTGGTTATGAACCCACGCATCGGGTTGCCCAGGGCATCGACGAGGCGATCGGCTGGTATGCGCGGCGCGGGCAGGGCGCGGCCCCGGGCGGTGCCTGAGGCCGGCCGGATGCGGTTTCTGTCGGCAGGCGCAATGGCCTGCGTTGCATCCGGCGGTATTGCTTGCGTTCCGGCATCAGGCCCTTCCTGCTGATGCGAGCACTCCCCAGGCGATCACCATGTCCGAACAAGCCCCGACCCCATCCGCTGCCTCGGACGCCGAATCCGGCGCCACGGTCAGCGACCGCCTGAGCCGGCGCCGCCACCTGCTGCGGATGGCGGCTGCCGGCTCGCCCCTGATGGTGAGCCTGCCCACCCGCGCCGCCGGTCCGATCGGCTCGGCCTACCGGGGCGCGATCAACGATGCCATCCATCCGCCGTTACTGGCGGTGTCCAGCGCCGACGGCTGGATCCGCGTGGCCGGCACCCGTTTCACCGGCACCTACACACTGGCCGCCGATCTCGGCGTGCCGCCGGTCCAGTACTCGGGGCAGCTCTACCGCATCGAGGGGGTCTGGTACGACACCAGCGGTGCGATCGCGGTACCGGTGTCGGGGACCGAGGAACCGGTCTATCTCGCCGTGCTGTTTGCCACCACGCTCACGCCCGGCAGCGGCAGCGCCACCGAGCTCGGCGCCTGGCCGCGCTATGTCGGAGCCGGGCAGGCGCTGCACCTGTCGTCCTGGAGCTCGCTCAGTCCCACCGGCTCGCAGGGGCCGGGCTGGGTGGTGGGCTGAGTGCCCATGGCCGGCCGTTCGCGGCCCGCGCTGCGGTGAGTCCGACGCCGCGCGCGGTCGCCGACCGTCTGCGGGTCTTCGACGACGGCGCTGCGGTTTTCGACCCGGTCACCTGGCAGACCCATCTGCTCTCGTCCGACGGGCTGGCGCTGCTCGAGGAGCTCGATCGTGTCGCCGCCGAGGGCGCGCGGGGGCCGGACGCCATGATCGAGCACCTGCTGCGCGACGGTGCGGCCTGGCCCGCCGATCAGCCGGCGCCCCGGGCACCCGATCTGGTCGCCCGGCTGCAGGGTCTGGCCGAGCTTGCCTGGCACCGCCGCGCGCGGTCGCCGCGGCATGACCATGCCGGTCGCGAAGCAGGCCGGTGCGATCCGCTGTCGAGCGCTGCCTGCACCGTCCACGATGACCGGTCCGTGGGCGCAGTGGGCGCCGACCCGCGCGGTGTCCTGGGTGTCGCGGAGGCGGCCCATCGGCTGCAGGGCGATGGCCTGGTGCTCGATCTGGGCGCGATGCGGGTCCGGGTGAGATCGTCGCTGGCGGAGTTGCCCGCCCCGCTCGCCCGGGTCTATCACTGGCTGCCGCCGCCCGACGAACCGGGCTTCGTCGACTGCGACGTCGAGCTGCTGCCGGTGGCCGGGCCGCGGCGCGCCTGGCGCCCCGGTGTGCGCTTCCTGGCCGACGGCACCGAGCCCTTCGAGCCGATGCCTGCCGGGCTTGCCCTGCCGCAGCTCGAGTGGGGCCTGAACTGGGTGTTCGCGCATCTCTTCACCCGGCACTGGCTGCTGCATGCCGGCACGCTGGACTGGCATGGCGCGGGGCTGCTGCTGGTGGCGGCTCCCGGGTCGGGCAAGAGCACGCTCACCGCCGCGCTGAGTCTGGCCGGCGCCCGACTGCTCTCCGACGAGTTCGGCGTGCTGCGCCTTGCCGACCACCGGCTGCTGCCCATCACCAAGCCGGTGGCGCTGAAGAATGCCGCCATCGATCTGATCGCCCGGCGCTCGCCGCAGGCCGTGCTCGGGCCGGTCTTTCACAAGACGCACAAGGGCGATGTCGCGCATCTCGCCGTGCCGTCCGGGGCCGCGGCGCGGCGCCATGAGAGCGTGCCGCCGGCGGTCGTGGTCTTCCCGACCTGGCGGGCGGGCGCGCGGGCCGAACTCACCGAGGTGCGCCCGGCCCGCGCCATCGCCGAGTTTGCTGCCAACAGCTTCAATTACGGCGTGCTCGGCGAGGCGGCGTTCGAGGCGGCCTGCGCGCTGGCCGCCGGCGCGGGCTGCTGGCGGCTCACCTTCGGTGAGCTCGATGACGCGCTCGCGTTGCTCGAACCCCTGTGCCGCGCGCGCGGCGGGCGTAGCGCCTGATGCATCCCGCCACTGCCGCTCTGCTCGCGCTGTGGCAGCAGCCCCTTCGCGCGCTGACGCTCGAGCCCGCCGCCTGGAGCGCAGTGCTCGGCGCCGCGCGCCGTGCCCGCTGCGCGGGGCACCTGATGGTCAGGTTGCGCGAGGCCGGCGTGATCGACCGTCTGCCCGCGCCGGTGCGCGGCCAGTTCGAGTCGGTGTCGGTCCTGGTGGCCGAGCGCGCCGCCCAGCTCCGTCGCGAGCTCGAGGCGCTTGGCGAGGCGCTTGCGCCGTTGGGCGGCGAGGTGCTGCTGCTCAAGGGCGCGGCCTACCAGGCCCAGGGTCTGCCGCTCGCGGCGGGCCGGATCGCGGGCGATGTCGACCTGCTGGTCACGCGCGCCCGGCTGCCGCGGGCCGAGAGCCTGCTGCTTGGCGCGGGCTGGATGGCCCAGCGCCTGGATGGCTACGACGAGCGCTATTACCGCGAGTGGTCGCACGAGCTGCCGCCCTTGCGCCATCCGGCGCGCAGCCTGGAGGTCGACCTGCATCACGCGCTCACCCCCGCGCTTGCCGGTGGCGGTCTGGACGAGTCCGCGGTGCTGGCGCAGGCCCGTCGGCTCGAACCCTTCCTCGTTGCCGATCCTCGCGACCAGGTGCTGCACTGCGCGGTGCACGCCTTCAAGGACACCGAGCTCGATGGCCGACTGCGCGAGCTCATGGACTTCGATCTGCTGGTTCGCGCGCATGGCGGCGCTGATCCGGTGGCCTTCAGTGCCGCGCTGATCGAGCGCGCCCTCGAGATCGGGGGGGCGTCGCCACTGCGCTGGGCGGCGCGCTATGCCACGGCCTGGCTGGGCACGCCGGTGGCTGCCCTGGCGCAGCCGCCGGGCCTGGCTGCCCGCCGCGTCCAGCGGCGGCGCTGGGCGGTGCCTTCCTGGCGTGCCTGGTGGATGGACCGGCTGATGGGCGCATCGAACCTGCCCGGCGCGATCAGCCGTCCTGCGGCACCGGCGCAGCTCGCACGCCTGCTGCTGCAGGCGCGCTACCACCGGCTGCGCATGCCGCCGGCACGGCTGCTGGCGCATCTCGCTCACAAATCCGGCGCGCGTCTGCGGCTTCGCTGATCAGGCGCACAGCGCCATCGGGCCGGCAGCGGGAGCATCGGGGTGGGACAAGCCGGGGCGTCGGCATCGAGGATGCCGGCCCCGCCCATCACCGTCGAAGGGACTCCCATGACATCGAGCCACGCAATCCGGACCGCAGTGCTCGCGCTTGCGGTCTGCGCCAGCGGCGCGTCGACCGCCGCCACCATCACCAATGCCGAACTCAGCGCAGTGCGCTGGACCGGTTTCGACTGGGACTCGAACGGATCGGCGCTGATCACCGGCTTCCAGCCGGTGGCGGGCAGTGCCTTCGATCTCGAACTCTATGCCTGGGCCGGGGTGATCAAGAACGGCATCACCTACACCACCGCCCTGCTCGACCAGAACCCCGATGGCATCCCCGACCATGCCGGTGGCTACGAGTACACCATGTACGCCAAGCTGCGCGAGTCGGTGATCTTCTGCGTGGCCGATGTCTGCACCTTCACGATCGTTGGCGGGCGCTACGAGATCTGGTACGACCCGGCCCAGAACGCCAATCGAAACACCAGCACCGGTTTTCGCGACGGCATTGCGCTGATCACCGGCAGCTTCGGCACCCAGACCGTGGGCAGCCTCGCCTTCATCGGCGGCAGTGCCTTCGGCGTGACGGCGCTCACCGGCGGCGTGGACTTCACCAACACCGCGTGGATCCAGCCGGAGCTCACCACCACCAGCTATTCCACCACGCTGCAGAGTGGCGAGTTCCATACCAACGGCTGGACGCCGCCGGTGTCCTTCGATGGCTACACCCCGGTAACCGGCGACCTGATCTTCCAGGCCGATGCCAATCAGAGTTTCGCGGTTGACGAGCCGGGCGCGCTCGCGCTGGTGGGCGCGTCGATGATCGGCCTGGGCCTGTTCGGCCGCCGGCCGCGCCGCCGGGCTCAGGCGTCGTCGCGGGCGGTCTGAGCGGCGTGCCGGACCGCGGTTCTGGGCGCAAGCAGCGCCCAGGCCGCCAGCAGGTAACAGACCCAGGCCACCCGCGGGGCATCGAGCAGGCTGTCGAAGAGCCCCACCACCAGGAAGCCGGTCAGCGCGCCGGCCAGGGTGCCGGCCATCGGGCCGGCGTCGCGGCGTGCCAGGCGCGCCAGTGCCCCGATCATGAGCAGGCTGAAGGCCACCAGACCGATCGCGCCCTGCTCGATCAGCAGGTGCAGACCGAGGTTCTTGGCGTGCCAGGGCAGGTGGTGGCGATCGCTCGAGAAGAACCAGCCGGCCAATCCATCCTGGAAGCCGGGGTTGCGGCCGATCTCGCGGCCGTCGGGTGCGATGAGGCGCAACTGGTCGATCTCCAGCTTCGCGCCCGCGGTGGCCACGGCAATCGAGAACATCGCCAGGGTCGGCAGGCCCTGCGGACCCGCCGGCGTGACCGAGCCGTCGGTTCGGATGCTCACGGTCTGCCAGGTGCCCGACTGCGGCCTGAGCACCTGCGAGCCGGTGCTGCAGCCGGCGTCATAGAGCAGATGCTTGGCGCAGATCTCCACATGCAGCCGCAGTTCCCCGGAGGGCCGCAGTCGCGCGTCGACCTGCCAGCGCCCCGGCAGGGCGGGCACCCGCTGCGAGAACCGGTAGATCTCGCCCCAGCCGGCGACATGACCGGGGCCGGTGAGGGTGAGCTGGCCATCGCCGCGATCATCGAGCCGCTGCCAGGCGTGGCTGCCGGGACGCTCGGCACCCGGGCGCTCGAAGAACTGGCCGGCGTGATAGCGGCCCAGGCCCTTGCCTAGCGTCCAGTCGGCGGGACCGTGCATCATCGCCAGCGATTCCTGCCAGTGGCTCAGGCGACCCCGCAGGTCACGGCCGCTGTCGCTGAAACGATCGCCCATGTAGGAGCCGCCGGTGAACACCGCCACGCAGGCACTGGTGATCGCCACGGCGGCGATCGCCTGGCTGGCTGGCTGCGCCGATGTCGGCCACAGCGGCCGTGCGCGGGCCGCATCGATGACCGCGAGCAGCGCCAGGCTCACCAGCACCGGCAGCGCGCCGCTCAGAGCTTCCGGGCCACCCCAGTGCCGGGCCACCGCACCCGCCCCGCCGCCCAGTGCGCCGATCAGGGCCATCATCAGTGCAGCGCTCGCCGGTGAGCGCAGGCTCTCGGGCTGCCGATGTCGATGCCAGGCGAGGGTTGCGCTGCCGCCGATCAGCAGCGCCTGCAGCAGGTAGGGTCCTTTGGGAATGTGCATGGCGATGGCCGCAAGCGCGATCGTGCACAGCGCGCCACCGCCGAGCGCGGCCAGACTGCGCATGGCCCCCAGATGGCGTGCCGCGCCGCCGGCGAAGGCGATCGCCGCGACCATGGCGAGCACCGCACCGCTGGCGCGGTAGCCGCCACGGACGAACACCAGATAGGTGCCGGCCGCCGTCAGCGGCACGGCCAGGGCGAGCCAGCCCAGCCCGAGCGGCGCCGCCGGTTCGCCGGGTCGCGCACGGTACAGGCCGATCGGCAGGTTCGCACCGGCGCGCCGTTCGATCAGTGCCATCACCACCAGACCGATCGGGATCGCGAGGTAGACCCCGCGCGAGAAGGTGGTCAGACAGGCATAGGCGGCCAGCATCGCGATCGCCCCGCTCATCGCCAGCCGCGCCGGACTGCGGGCGCGCAACACGGCCCTGACCGCGAAGGGCACACCCAGCGCGAGATAACCGTCGAACGCGGCGCCGCCGACATGCATCTCCCAGAAAAGTGCCGAGGTCCGGTAGTCGGCCGAGAAGTTCAGCAGGCCCGGAAACGCCATCCGCTCCCAGAGCGCGGCCAGACAGGCGAGCGCAAGGCCGGCCAGCATGCCGTCGGCCAGGGCCTCGCGCAGGGCCGCCGCGCGCTCGCGCGCCGCGCTTGCCAGCAGGGGCAGCAAGAGCAGCGTCCAGGCAAAGGGCCTGGCCAGCCGCAGGCTGTTCAGCGGCTCGAGATAGCCCTGGGTCCAGTGCAGCGGCGCGGCCGGCGCGGCGAGCCAGCCGCGGGCCAGCGCGACGGCGCTGGCCACCGCGAAAGCGCCGATCAGCAGCGCCGGCAGCAGGCCGCGATCCGCATGGGCAACCCGGCTGCCGGCCCGCAGCGGCGCCGCGGGCGCAGTCGCGCCGCTGCCGCGCAGCAGGCCTGCGCTGGCAAGCCCCGCGAGCAGCAGGTCGAGTTCCTCCAGCGCGAGCCAGCCGGTCCAGGGCGCGAGGCCGGCGAGCGGCAGCAAGGCGAGCGCGCCGCTCAGGCCGACCAGGGGTCGCCACAGGCACAGCGCGGTCCAGCCGACGAGGCCCCCGAGCGCGAGGGTCGGTGACAGCGGGTGGTGCAGCGCCGCCCAGCCGCCACCGCCGAGCAGCGCGAGCGCGGCCAGCAGGCGCAGCGGTCCGGGCACGACCCGGTCCGGCGGCCGACCGGGGTCGCCGCTCACCGGGCACCGCCCGGGACGCCAGGCGGGTTCAGAGCCGGCGCAGCAGGCCCTGGGCCTGCTCGAAGGTGGGCCCGGTGCGGACCTCGGCGAGCACCGTGTCGAGCTCCTTGCGCGCCTCGACCTTGTCGCCGCGCGCGATCAGCGCCTCGGCCAGCCGCACCCGGTAGGCCGGCACCCGCGGCGCGGCACTCACCGCCTGGCGCAGGATCTCGCTGGCGCGCGCCGCGTCACCGCGGGCAAGCAGTGCGGTGCCATAGGTGTCGAGCACCTCGGGCGAGCGCGGTGCCAGCGCATGCGCCTTCTCGGCGGTGGCGAGCGCCGTCGGATCGCGGGTCTCGATCAGCGCCCATGCCAGATTGTTGAGCACCATCGCATTGCCGGGCTGGATGGCAGCCGCTTCGCGGTACAGCGGCACTGCGGCGTCCCAGCGCTTGCGCGAGCCCTCGATCATCGCGGCGTGCATCTTGAGCGCGGCATCGCGCGGATGCTCGGTCAGCAGCCCGCGCATCATCGCGTCGGCCTCGGCCTGCCGGCCCTCGGCGAGCAGGGCACCATGCAGTCGCAAGGCGATCGGCACGCTGCGATTGAGCGCGAGCGCGCGGCGATAGGCGGCCACCGCCTCGGGCAGGCGGCGCTGCTGCGCGAGGATGTCGCCTTCGAGCAGCGCGCCAGCCGGGCTGCGAGGCGATTCCCGCTGCAGGGCGTCGGCGATTGCGCGGGCCTCGGTCACCTTGCCCATGGCCACCAGCGCCCCGGCCATGCCGGCCCGCGGCTCCACGGCCTTCGGCGAGAGCTCGGCGGCCTTGCGGTAACTGGCCAGTGCCTTCTCGGGCTCGCCGCGCTTCATGCGGAACTCGGCCATGCGCATCTGCAGCAGCGCGGAGTCGGGCCGTGCCCGCAGCATCTTCTCGAAGGTGAGCACGGCCTGCGCCTCGTCGCCGGCACCGAGGTAGGCGTTGCCGAGCGCTTCGAGCAGCTCCAGCTGGTTGGGCGCGGCGCCCGCCGCCTCCTGCAGGATCGGCAGCGCTTCCTTGGGCTGGTTGGCCGCCAGGTGGAAGCGGGCCAGCGCCAGCGTGGCCGGCACCGAGCTGCGATCGGCGTCGCGGGCCTTGACCAGCCATTGCAGGGTCTGCGCCTGGTCGCCGGCATTGGCCGCGATCTGGGCCAGCGCGTGCATCGCGCGGACATGCCGCGGCTCGCGCTCGAGCAGCTTGAGATAGCGCTGCTGCGCCGCCTGCGGCTGCTTGTCCCGCAGGTCGAGTGCCGCGAGGTTGGACACCGCTGCGAAGTAGCCTGGCTGTTTGGTCAGCGCCGCCTCGAAGTGCCGGCGCGCGGCGGCCGGGTCGTTGCGAGCCAGCGCGATCGTGCCGCGCAGATTGTCGGCGAGCGGATTGCCGGGCTGCTTGCGGGCGAGCCGCTCGATCGCGGCCGAGGCCTTGTCGTACTGCCGGTCGCGCAGCAGCTGTGCGATCAGGGCGAGGTCGGGCTGGATGCCGGAGGGATTGAGCTCGGCGGCCTGCTCCAGGTCGAGCATGCCGCCATCGCGGTCGCCGGCGGCGATGCGGGCCACGCCGCGACCGGTCTTCTGGCTGGGGTCATCGGGCGCGAGCGTTGCGGCGCGCGAGAACAGCTGTGCCGACCGCGCGGCGTCACCGATGCGCAGGCTGGCCTCGCCGGCGAGGCTGAGCAGCAGCGGATCCTTCACATCGCGCTCGAGCACCGGCGCCATCACCTGCAGTGCGCGCTCGGGTGCGTCCATGCGCAGGTAGGTGGCGGCCAGCAGCCGGTAGCCGAGGGTGGAATTCGGCGCGCGCTCCAGCACCTGGCGCGCGTTGTTCTCGGCCTGCTCCAGCGAGTTCAGGCTGAGATGGATGGTCGCGGCCAGCGCGAGCGAGGGCAGGTAGTCGGGCGAGTTCTTCAGCCCGGCCATGATCGCATCGCGGGCGGGCTCCAGCCGGTTCTGGCGGAAGTCGTTGAGCGCCTGCAGATGCATGGTGCCCACCGCCGGGCCGGTGAGCTTTTTCAGTTCGTCGATCCAGCGCTGCGCGCCGGCATAGTCGCGCTGCTCGCTCGCCAGCGAGGCGAGCTTGGCGCGCACCGACCGGTTCAGGGGCTCGGCCTTCGCCACCCGGGCGTAGAGCGCGCTCGCCTGCTCGACCCGCCCGGCGGCCAGCTCGATGTCGCCCTTGAGCGAGAGCGCGTCGGGCGCGTCGGGTGCGCGCGCGAGCAGTTCGTCGACTGCGCTCTGCGCTGCGTTCAGGTCGCGCGAGGCCGACAGGGTGATCAGCCCCACCCGGGCCGGCACATGGTCCGGTGCCGCCTGGAGCGCCGCCTGATAGGCGGCCTGCGCCGCCTCGCGCTGGCCGCCGGCGGCGTGGGCGCGACCGAGCAGGGTCTGCGCGCGCGCGGTGTCGGCCGGCGTGCCGGGCGGCAGCTTGGCGAGCTGCTCGATCACCTTGCGCCATTCGCCGAGCTGCAGCCGGGTCTCGGCCAGGCCCAGCCCTGCGGCCACCGGATCGTGATTGGCCTCGAGCGCGCGCTCGAACTCCTTCTCGGCCGAGCGCCAGTCGCCGCTGGCCGCATGCACCTGCCCGAGCAGCAGCCGTGCGTCGGCACGCTCCTGCTTGCGCAGCAGGTTCTTCAGATGGATCTCGGCGGCTTTCGGCTCGCGCGCGGCGATCGCGCTGCGGGCCTTGGCCATCAGCGCGTCGGCGGAATCGCCACAGCCGGCGGCCGTCAGGGCGAGGCTCAGTGCCAGGGCGGCGAGCAGCGGTCGTTGGGGATTCATGCAGGGCTCCAGCAGCGGTCGGCCGCGCTCAGCGCAGCCCGAATCGGTTCAGCAGGTCATAGAGCGTCGGGCGACTCACCCCGAGCAGCTCGGCGGCGCGGACGATGTTGCCATCGACCCTGGCCATCACTTTGAGCACGGCCTGTTTTTCCGCTTCCTCGCGCACCTGGCGCAGGTTCAGCGGCAACGGTTCGTCGGGCGAATCCAGCCCGAGATCGGCGGCACCGATCGCCGGCCCGTCGGCCATGATCGTCGCGCGCTTGATGCAGTTCTCCAGTTCACGCACATTGCCCGGCCAGGCATGGCGCTCGATCGCCTCCAGCGCGTCCTGACGCAGGATCAGCCGCTCGCGGGCGCCGGGTTCGGTGAAGCGCGCGACAAAGGCGCGGGCCAGCAGGGTGGCGTCGCCGGCGCGCTCGCGCAGCGGCGGGATCGGCAGCACCATTTCCGAGAGCCGGTAGAACAGGTCCTCGCGGAAGGCGCCGTCGCGGATGTGCTCGCGCAGGTTGCGGTGGGTGGCGCAGACCACCCGCACGTCGATCGCGATCTCCTCGCGACCGCCCACCCGCTCGATCACCCGTTCCTGCAGGAAGCGCAGCAGCTTGGCCTGCAGGCCAAGCGGCAGGTCGCCGATCTCGTCGAGAAAGAGCGTGCCGCCATCGGCCGTCTCGATGCGTCCGGGCGTGGTGCGCACCGCGCCGGTGAACGCGCCCTTCTCGTAGCCGAAGAGCTCGGCCTCCAGCAGGGTGTCGGGGATCGCGGCGCAGTTGATCGCGACGAAGCGGTTCGATGCCCGCGGCGACAGGTCATGCAGGCCGCGGGCAAGCACCTCCTTGCCGGTGCCGCTCTCACCCAGCAGCATCACCGAGGCGCGCGTGGGGGCGAGCCGCTCGATCTGCCGGGTGAGCTTGAGCATGCCCGGGTCGCGGGTGATCAGGCCGGCGAGCGCAGAGTCGCCGCCGGCCGCGCTCAGCCGGCGGTTCTCGCGCTCGAGATCGGCCAGCCGGAACGCGCGCTCGATCACCAGTCCCAGACTGTCCGACTCGAAGGGCTTGGCGAAGAAGTCGTAGGCACCCATGCCCACCGCGCGCAGCGCGTTGCCGCGGTCGGTCTGGCCGGTCACCGCGATCACCTTGGTGGAGGGCGCCAGCGCGAGCATCTCCTGCAGGGTGCGCAGTCCCTCGGTGGGGGAATCGGGATCGGGCGGCAGGCCGAGATCGAGCGTGACCACCGCCGGCTCATGCCGGCGCAACTGGGCGATCGCGCTCTCGCGGTCCTCGGCGAACACCACCTCGTAACGGTCGAAGGACCAGCGCATCTGCTTGCGCAGGCCAAGATCGTCCTCGACCACCAGCAGGGTGGGTCGCTCGTCACCGATCGCAGCATCCATGAGCGCTCAGCCCTGTGCGCCGAGGGTGGCCAGCGGCAGTCGCACCCGGAAGACCGTGCCGCGGCCTTCCTGGCTGTCGACCTCCAGCGAGCCGCCGAGCTCGCGGATGTACTCGCGGCTCTCGAAGGAGCCGATGCCCATGCCGTCGGGCTTGGTCGAGTTGAAGGGCCGGAACAGCTGTTCACGGATGAAGCGCTCGCTCATCCCGCGACCGGTGTCGGCCACTTCCAGGCGGGCAAGCTCGCCCTCGGCGCACAGTCGCACGCTGACGCTGCCCTGTCCGTCGACGGCCTCGCCGGCATTCTTCACCAGGTGGCCGATGACCCGCTCCAGGCGATCGCGATGGGCGATCACCATCGCGCGCTGCGCGTCGGCGTCGACGCTGACCGTCGGCTGCGGCCCGCGCCCGCCGCGCTGGCGCACCGCGGCATCGACCGCCTCGGCAAGCGGCACCGCACTGGCCTGCTCCAGCGGCCGGCTGCCGTCGTCGAGCTGTCGCAGCAGTCCCTGGATGCGGTCTTGCACATGGCCGACCGTGTCGAGCATGTCGGCCTGGAAGGCTGGATTGCCACGGTGGCGCGGCGCGTTGCGCAGCAGCAGCGAGAGCTGCGACACCAGGTTCTTCAGGTCGTGGGCGACGAAGGCCGAGCGCCGGTTGAACGACTCGAACTGCCGCGCCTGCACCAGCGCCTCGACGGCACGACGCTCGCCAAGGTGGCTTGCCACCTGGTGCGCCGCGGTCTTCAGCGCATCGCGCAGCTCCCAGTCGAGCGGCGTCGGCGCCACCGGCTCGCCCAGCAGCGCGAAGCCGATGAGCTGCTCGTGCAGCAGCAGCGGCACCAGCAGCCACGCCGAGCCCGAGTCGGCGATCGCCGCGGGCAGGGCCGAGGGCACCAGCGTCGCGGGGCGGCGCGTGCCGACCTCGATGATCCATTGGGTGCGGGACAGCTCGCTCACCAGCGGGTGACCCGCCGGCAGGCTGGGTGTGGCACCGGGATAGCGCCAGTTGTCGGTGCAGACGAACGCGCCAGCCTCATCCTGCAGCCACAGCGCGCCGCAGCGGGCATCGGCCAGGCCGCCCAGCGCGCGCAGGGCGCGCAGGCCCAGCGGCTGCGGTTCGCCCTCGTCCGGTCCGGCCGAGAGCAGCGCGGTCAGTCGCAGCCACTCTTCGCGGTAGTCGTAGCGGTAGCCGAAGAAGTGCTTGGCCACGGTCACGCGCAGCCGCGCGCGGGCGCTGCGCGAGCCGAGCAGCGCCAGCAACGCGATCGCGGTGGCGAACAGCAGCACCGTCACCGCGCTGTCGAGCGGCGCCGGGCCGGCGTAGCGCAGCCAGTAGCCGCCCGCGGCCATCAGCATGAGGAAGATCCCGGCGGTGAGCAGTGCCGCCGACTGGAACAGCAGGCGGCGCGATACGCCGAGCGCCATCCGCCAGTCGCGCTGCCTGGCTGCGGCCGAGGCGAGCAGCGGCACCGCCAGCGCGCTGGCCCAGCCGCGGGCATCGGTCAGCATCGGATCGGGCTGGCCGAACATCAGCGCGTCGCTCCACAGGATCAGGTCGGCGCCGAACATCAGCAGACCCGCGGCGGCCAGGCGTGCCGCGCCGTCGCGGCGCCTGGGCGTGCCCGCGCGCCAGATCTGCTCGATGCAGAACAGACCGAAGACCGCCCCGGCTGTGCGCAGCAGCAACGCGCCGCTGCCCTGCGGCACGAGCAGATCGATGAGCAGCGCCAGTGCGGCGCCGGCGGTCACCAGCGTGAGGGCAAGGCTGCGGCGCGTGCCAGCCGCAGCGCGGGGAATGCCGACACCGTCGCGGCGAACGCCGGACCCGCCCTCGGGAGCAGCCGGTGCGGCTTCATGCAGCAGGGTTAGCAGAAAGGCGAGCCACAGGGCCATGCGCAGTGATTCGGCTGCGGCGCCAATCGCGGTCGGCGCGGTGCCGCCATGCGAGGCGGCGGCACTGGCGGCCCACACCGCCTGGGCGCTGAGGGCGGCCACGAACAGGCGAGCCGCCCCGGGTGGCGCGCCGCGAGCGGCGTGCAGGGCTGCAAGCGCGGCGCAAGCCAGGGCAGTCGCGAGAAATCCCGACAGCGCGAGGGAGTGGCTCACGGTGCGTTGGCGGTGATCAGCGGGCCCCTTTGCCCAGCACCACCACCTGGATGGTCTCGACCAGGATCAGCAGGTCGAGGAACAGCGAATGGTTCTTCACGTAGTACAGGTCGTACTGCAGCTTGGCCAGCGAGTCCTCCACCGAGGCACCATACGGGTAGCGCACCTGCGACCAGCCGGTGATGCCGGGTTTCACGCTGTGGCGCACATCGTAGTAGGGGATCTGCTCGATCAGCTTGTGCACGAAGAAGCCCCTCTCGGGGCGCGGTCCCACGAAGCTCATGTCGCCGCGCAGCACATTGAAGAGCTGGGGGACTTCGTCGAGGCGGGTGATGCGCAGGAACGCGCCGACGCGGGTGATCCGGCTGTCGCCGGTTTCCGCCCAGCGCGGCAGTCCATCCTTCTCGGCGTCCTGGCGCATCGATCGCAGCTTGTAGAGCATGAAGGGCACACCGCCCTCGCCGATGCGCTCCTGGCGGTACAGGACCGGCCAGCCCGATTCGAGCGCGATCAGCACCATGGCCACCAGCACCAGCGGCGCGAGCAGCACCAGCAGCAGCGAGCTCACCACCACATCGAACATCCGCTTGATGATGTCGCGGGCCATGCCGCGATCGAAGCCCTGGCCGAAGATCAGCCAGCTGGCGCGCAGGTTGTCGACCTTGAGCATGCCGCGCTCGCGCTCGTAGAAGGCCGCGAGGTCCATCACCCGCACGCCGGTCAGGCGCGCGTCGAGCAGCTGGCGCAGCGGCAGCACGCC
>CAIZPE010000177.1 GCA_903934795.1 uncultured bacterium
AGCGCTGCCCGAGGCGATCGCATCCAGCCGCTGCGCGATGCTGGCGTGGAAGGGATTGCTGCGCATGCGCGCGAGCGCGACCAGCGGCACCGAGAGCGCGCCCGCCTCGGCACTGGGCGCGCGCCCGCCCAGGGTGAAGGCCCGCTCGCCGGGCAGGGCAGCAGGGCTCAGGCCGTAGATCGGGTCATCGGCCGGCAATGGCAGCGCGAGATGACCGAGCGACAGCACGCCGGGCGGCCAGCGCATTCCCATCGCCTGTGGCTGGAAGGCGCGCTCACCGGGCTCGCGCACCCATTCCACCACCTCGTCGCTGTCGGGCCCGCGGTTGCCCACCAGCGTGAGCCGAAAGCCCAGGGGCGGTGCCTGGCGAAGCCGCTCCAGCGCCTGCAGCGGGGCGGGCGCCATCAGGCCGCTCAGCTGGTGACGCCGGTTGATGTCGAAGATCACCAGCTCGTGCCTGCCCGCGGGCAGGCGTCGGTACAGCCGGTGCGCCAGATCCTCGATCTGCACGGTGGCATCGACCAGCGACTGGAAGGTGGTGATCCGTGGCAGGCGCGCGAGCGTGCCCGCCCGTTCGGCGGCGGCGAGTTCGCGCTCGAGTTCGCGGGTGAGGTGCCATATCTGGCGCGCGGCATTCACCGGAAAGGAGTTGTACTTGAAGGGGTCGAACTCCGGCAGGACATCCAGCCAGCGGGCCTTGGCCAGTCCGGGGACGAAGGCGAGGCTTGCCGCCACCTCGCTCACGGCCGCCAGCTCCGAGATGCCGATGGCCGGCGAGAGCAGCACCAGATCGGTGGGCATGGGCAGCGCGGGGTCGGCGAGCGCCTTCAGGGTGTGACGCAGCGCGAGCGCCCCGCCGGTGGAGAAGCCGGCGAAGACCAGCGGTTTTCCCGGTCCGGCAAGCTCGGCGGCATGGCGGGCGGCGAGCTCGACGGCCGCGATCCAGTCCTCACGGTGCACCGTGGTGAGCGCGCCAGGCACGGTGCCGTGACCGGGCAGACGCAGGCTCACGACCTGCAGGCCGCGGGCATGCAGGCTGCGCGCGATGGCGCTCAGCAGATAGGGCGAGTCGGTGAGCCCGTGCACCAGCAGGGCCGCGCCGCGCGGCTCGGGGTGGGCCAGCACCGAGGATCGGTTGCCCGCGGATGTCAGCGCCAGCGCGGCGGCAGCGCTCTTGGGGCTGTAGCGGCTCATGGGGTCGGCCGCGCTCACGGGCTGTTCGCGCAGGCGCGCGGCGAGCTGCGCAAACAGCCGCTGCTCCAGCGCCAGCAGATCGGCAAACCGGGCGGGCCGGCCTGGATCGCGGGCGCTGAATTCGCCCTCGAGCGGCTCGTGCCAGACCGCCAGCTCGGGCAGGCGCCACCAGGCCTGGGCCGCGAAGCCGCCGGCGATGGCCAGCCAGACCCCGGCGACCAGCGCGCCGAGGATGACCGGCAGCCAGCGCATGCGCCTCATGCGACGCCGTGCTCCTTGAACCAGGCGAGCATCTGCTGCCAGCCGTCTTCGGCCGCTTCCTTGCGGTAGCTCGGCCGGTAATCGGCGTGGAAGGCGTGCGGCATGTCCTTGTAGAGCACGAAGCGGCTGGCCTGGCTGGCCTTGCTGCCCGCCTTGAGCGCTTCCTGCATGCGCGCCACCAGCGCCACCGGAATGCCGGCATCGGCGCCGCCATACAGGCCGAGCACCGGCATGTTGAGCGCGCCCGCCGCATCGATCGGGGTGCGGGGCATGGCCGGCGGCATGGGATTCAGTCCGCCGTACCAGCTCACCCCGGCCTTCATCTGCTTGCTGTGCGCGGCGTACATCCACACCGTACGGCCACCGCGGCACATGCCGGTGATGCCCATGCGGGCGGCGTTCACCCGCGGATGGGCGCTGATGAAGCCGACCAGTGCGTCGAGATCGGCGAGCATGCGCGTGTCTTCCAGGCGGTTGGCCAGGCCGACCACCTCGCGGATCTCGGTCATGCGGGCGAGCTCACCGAGCCGGAAGTAGGGATCCAGCGTCACCCCGGTGTAGCCGCGCAGGGCCAGACGCCGGCAGATGTCCTTCTGGTACTCATGCATGCCGAAGATCTCGGGCACCACCAGCACCGTGGCGTGGCGAGCGCCATTGACCGGGCATGCGAGGTAGGCCGGCATGTCGCCCTGGCCGGTGGGCACTTTCATGTCGGCGGTGTACAGGCCATCAGCCGGGGTGCGAATCACGCTCTGCGCGGCGAGCGGGCCGGCGGCCAGCGCGAAGCCTGCGCCGGCACCGCCGGCCAGGAAGCCCCGCCGGTTGAGCGCGGTGGGAGGCAGCAGGCTCTCCAGTTGCGGATCTTCGAAGCGGCCGGTTGGGTCGAGCATGGATGGAGTCTCCTGGGGCGTTGGCGGGAAATGCGGCGTGGCAAGGATACCGCCCGGCCGCCGCGTCCTGTCGATCCTGCGCCATCGTCAGCGGGATCCGGGCGGCTCCTCGGTATCGATGAGCGTGAGGAAGCTGGCAATCAGCGGCACGCGCTGACGCTCTGCCAGACAGATCACATGGGAGTGGGTGAACAGGCCCGGGCCATGGATCGGCAACGCGACCAGTCGGGGATCAGCGACATGGGCGGTGTCGGCCACCACGCCCAGCCCCAGCCCCTGCGCGACCGCCTCGCGCACCGCCTCACGGCTGCCCATCTCAAGGGAACTGCGGATCTGCACCCCAGCCTGGCGCAAACCTTCCTCGAACACCTTCCGGGTGGTTGAGCCGTCCTCCCTGAGCACGAACTCCTGATCGCGCAGATCGTCGAGACCGATGCTCTGCAAGCGTGCAAGCGGATGCGCACGATGCGCGATGATCATCAGGCGTTGTCGTCGCAGCGGCACGCAGTGGATCCGGGAATCGTTCACTGCGTGAACCAGCACACCAAGATCGCCCCGGTAGTCGAGAATCCGTTCGACGATCTCGCGCGAGTCTCCGACGCTCACGGCCACGCTCACGGCCGGCCACCTCGCCCTGAAGCGACGCAGCAGCGGTGTGAGGTTGTAAGGCCCGACGGCACACAGCGTGAGCCTTCCCTGATGACGGTCTCGCGCACCCGCGAGCAGGGCTTGCGCGTCCTGCTCGGCACGGAAGATCCGGTTGGTGAGTTCGGCCAGTGATCGACCGAAGCTGGTCAGCTCCACGCGCCGCCCCCGGCGATGGAACAGCTCCACCCGGTACGCGTCCTCAAGACTGGCGATGTGCGCGGATACCGTGGGTTGCCGCAGGCCCAGCGCCCTGGCTGCCGCGGACATGGTGCCCAGCCGGGCGGTGGCATCGAAAGCACGCAGTTCACTCAGCGCCGAGCCAGCCATCGCGACTCTCGTCGTTCATAGAAGGAATCTATAGGCTGCTTGATCGACTTGACGGTTTCGTTAACGGAGCCGACATCTCGCCTGCCTAACCTCGGTCCCAGTCCACCAACCCGAGGCTCGCATGACCCGTCGTCGTCAGTTTCTGTCCACCCCTGTCCGACTCGGTGCCGCCGGTGCCGTGCTCGGCGTGCCAGCCATCCTGCGGGCGCAGCGCCGACCGCTGATCCGAATCGGCCTGGGCCCGCAGCAGCCGACCCAGTCGGACACCCGCCGGGTCTGGGAGCCGCTCTACCGGATGGTCTGCGATCAGGCAGGCGCGGACATGGAACTCACGGTGGCCAATGACTGGGCCGGCATCTCGGTGGCACTGGCCAGCGAGCAGATCGACATGGCCCAGATGGGTCCCTGGGGATATGTTCTCGCCCGTCAGAAGGGAGACGCCCAGGCGATTGCGATGCTCATGATCCAGGGGCGCCCGTACTACAAGGCCATCGTCGTGGCCCGACCCGGGCTGGAGATTCGGCGATTCCCGGAGGATGCCCGTGGCCTCTCGATGCAGATGCTCGATGTCGGCTCGACCTCGGGCTGGCTCGTGCCCACGCACTTCATGCGTTCCCGCGGCATCGATCCCAAGAGTCACTTCGGACGCTACGCCGAAGGAGCATCGGCGGCGGCGGCGCAGATGGCCACCGTCGGCGGGCAGGTCGATCTGGCCACCGGCTGGGATACCCACCGCAACACCATGATCCGCAACGGCCAGCTCAAGCCCGATGCCAACAAGGTGGTGTGGGAGTCCGAACCCCTGCCCAACGAGCCGGTGGTGGTTCGCCGCGGCTTCGATCCGGCGCTGGCCCGCCGTGTGCAGGAGGCGCTTGCCGCGGTGCCGGAGGCCCGCGCGAAGGAACTGATGCCCTGGCCGTACACCGGCTTTGTGCCGACCGGGCACGAGCCGTACCAGAAGCTCGAGACCATGGGCCGCGAGGTCGGCGTGCTCAAGGGTTGACAGTCATGTCCGCGATTGGCCATCCGATCACGCCCGGGTCGGGCGGATACCTCGAGCCAAGACTGGACTGGCGCTCCGCCCGTGTCCTCAGGCGGGTCGCGTTGTTCGTGGCCGTCACCGGATTCATCGCCATCTGTTGCTGGGTGGCGCGCGTGGATCCGGTCGCGCTCGTGCGGGGACTTCCCCGGATGGCGCAGTGGGCTTCCACTGCCTGGCCGCCAAACCTCCAGGAACTCGACGCGGTCGCGTATCGGGCCTTCGAGACGGTCGCGATCGCGACGGTGGGCACGCTGGTGGCGGCGCTGATCGCCGCGCCGATGTCGATGCTGATGGCCGGCAATGTCGGCCCCTGGCCGTGGCTGTCGGCGGCGTTGCGGTGGTTCGGCAACGCCTGCCGCGGCATCGACACGGTGGTGTTCGCGATCCTGTTCGTGGCAGCGGTGGGGCTCGGGCCGTTCGCCGGTGTCCTGGGGATGATCGTCCACTCGATCGGCGTCATCGCCAAGCTGAACAGCGAGGCGATCGAGACCCTGCCACGCGCGCCGCTCGAGGCGGCGGCGATGTCGGGCGCCGGGCCCGGCCGGATCATGGCCCACGCGGTGCTTCCCTCGGTGCTGCCTTCCCTGTCCTCGGTCTCTCTGTATGTGTGGGAGGCCAATGTGCGCACCTCGACCGTGCTGGGCATCGTGGGGGCCGGTGGCATCGGCATCGAGATCAAGGCGGCACTCGATCTGCTCGACTTCTCACGGCTGTTCACGCTGACCGCGGCGGTGCTGCTGATGGTGACGCTGATCGATCAGTGCAGCGCGTGGCTTCGCCGAAGGCTGGTCTGATGGACGCTGGCATCACCGAACCCGCGATCGCACTGCAAACGGCCTCGGTGCGCTACGGCGCGGCCACTGCGCTCGATGCCGTGTCCCTGGCGGTCCGCCCGGGCGAGTTCGTCGTGCTGCTCGGCCCGAGCGGGGCCGGCAAGTCGACCGTCTTTCGCTGTCTGAGCGGACTGGTGCGCCCCGGGTCTGGCGATGCATGCGTGCTTGGCCAGCGCGTCGATCGGCTTGGCCCCCGGGCGCTGCGCGAGATCCGCCGCGGCATCGGTCTGGTCTTTCAGCAGCACAATCTGATCGGCCGCCTGCGCGCGATCGACAATGTCCTCACCGGCTGCCTGGCCGACGCACCTTTCTGGCGGGTGCTGGCACGCCGGTTCGCGCGCGAGGATCGGCAACTCGCCCTGGCCTGCCTGGACCGGGTCGGGCTGCTCGAGAAGGCCTGGCAGCGCGCCGACTCGCTCTCCGGCGGGCAGCAGCAGCGCGTGGCGATCGCCCGGGTGCTCGCCCAGCGCGGTCGCGTGCTGCTGGCTGATGAGCCGGTGGCCAGTCTCGATCCCGAGTCGGCACGACAGGTGCTCGCACTGCTTGCGTCAGTCGCGCGTCAGGAGGGCATGGCCGTGCTGTGCAGCCTCCACCAGGTCGGCCTGGCGCGCGAGTTCGCCGACCGGCTGATCGGTCTGCGCCAGGGCAGGGTGGTCTTCGATCTGCCCGCCGGGGATCTTCGCGAAGCGGACGAGGCGACGCTGTACCTGCGGCCCTCTGCGGACGAGCAGACGCATCCCCTGTCCGTTCGCCTCGCGCCTGTGTCCGACCAACTCTCACCCACCTGATTGCCATGGCCAGTCTCAGCCTTCGTCACATCAGCAAGCGCTACGGGGCCACCCAGGTGCTCGATGGCATCGACCTCGACATCCGCGACGGGGAATTCCTGACACTGGTCGGACCGTCGGGATGCGGCAAGAGCACGCTGCTGCGGATCATCGCAGGCCTGGATCATGCCGACGCCGGGGAGGTCTGCATCGACGGTCTTGCCGTGGACGCACTCGCCCCCAAGGCCCGCGATGTGGCGATGGTGTTCCAGAGCTATGCCCTGTACCCCTACATGAGCGTGGCGCAGAACATGGCTCTGCCGCTGTCGATGCGGCGCCTGTCGGCCTGGCAGCGCCTGCCCGTGCTGGGACGCTGGGTGTCGGGTTCGGCCAGCGCCCGCCGGCAGATCGACGCCGAGGTGGCGGAGGTGGCCGGCGCGCTTGGCCTGAGCGGTCTGCTGGCGCGGCGGCCCGCGCAGCTTTCCGGCGGGCAACGCCAGCGTGTCGCGCTGGGCAGGGCGATGGTGCGGCATCCAAAGGTCTTCCTGATGGACGAGCCGTTGTCCAATCTCGATGCCAAGCTGCGCGTGGAGACCCGGGCCGAGATCGCCGACCTGCATCGCCGGCTGGCGACCACCTTCGTCTATGTCACCCACGATCAGGTCGAGGCGATGACCATGTCCGACCGGGTGGCCCTGATGATGGACGGGCGTCTCCTGCAGCTTGCTCCGCCGCAGGAGATCTATGACGATCCGCTCGATCTGCGGGTGGCCGAGTTCATCGGCACGCCGCGGATCAACACGCTGGCTGCGGTCGTCATGGCTCGAGGGCTGCGCGTTGCGGGTATCGACTGGCCGGTGAGTGTGGGTGCGCAATCGGGTGAGGGCTGCACTGCGGCGGTCCGTGCCGAACACTGGCGGCTCGGGCCGGTCAGCAGCCCCGATGACTGCGGCCTGCGTGGGAGGGTCCGCCATCTCGAGGCGCTTGGCGGCGAGACCCTCGTTCATGTCGACATTGCCGACCAGGCGCGCCCGGTGGTGGCCCGGGTCGAACCGCAACGGGCACGCGGGCTGACGATCGGCGAATCGATCGACCTGTGCGCGTCTGCCTCTTTCGTCCTCGTGTTCGACCTCGCCGGACGACGGGTACGGCCGAGCACGGCGGCGCCGCGCGCCCAGGCGGGGTTTGCCCATGCCTGAGATGGCTGTCGCTGCGCCCGCTGTGACCGCATCGGCGCGATCGAGGCAGGCCGTGGGCCGCGCCGAGGCCATGGCGGCCTGGCTGCTCGCCGGGCCTGCGGTGGTGCTGATGTGGCTGATGCTGCTCGGTCCGGCGGTGGTGGTGGTGGGGCTTTCGCTGACCGACTGGACCTTCGGCTCGCCCGACATCGGCTTTGCCGGCTTCGCCAACTACCGGGAACTCTGGGATGACCGGGTGTTCTGGATCAGCCTGCGCAACACGCTGGCATATGTTGCCTTCACGGTGCCGGCATCGGTGTTCCTCGGGCTGGGCGTGGCCCTGCTGATCGAGGCTGGCGAGAGCCTCAAGGGGCTGTACCGGACGCTCTTCTTCCTGCCGGTCACCTCCACGTTGCTGGCGATGGCGCTGGTCTTCCAGTTTGCACTGCATCCCACGGCCGGACTGATCAACCAGGCGCTGGCCGCCGTGGGCATCACCGGCCCCGACTGGCTGAAGAACCCGGATACCGCCCTGTATGCCCTTGGCCTGATCGGCATCTGGCAGGCGGTGGGTCTCAACATGGTGCTGTTTCTTGCCGGTCTGAAGGCCATTCCGGGTGATCTCTACGACGCTGCCTCGGTCGATGGCGTGGATTCCGCCTGGGAGCGGTTCCGCCGGGTCACCTGGCCGATGCTCGGCCCCTCGCTCGTCTTCGTCGTGACCATCACCGCGATCCGCTCCTTCCAGGTGTTCGACACCGTGGCGGTGCTGACCGAGGGCGGACCGAACAAGGCTACCTCGGTGCTGCTCTACCAGATGTACCAGGAAGGCTTGTCCTTTCTGCGTTCGGCCTACGCGGCCGCGCTCACCTGCGTCTTCCTGGCCTTTGTCCTGCTGCTTACCTGGGCGCAGACCCGCCTGCTCGACCGGCGCCGCGACGGGAGCTGACATGATGTCTGTCCGAAAGCGCTCACTGCCCTTCCAGTGGCTGCGCCATGCCCTGCTGATGACGGGGGCCTTCCTGATGGTGGCGCCCTTCGTGCTGATGGTCTCCATCAGCCTGAAGTCGCCGGGCGAGATCTTCGCGCCGGAATTCCGGCTGCTGCCTGAGCACTGGCACGCCGTCGAGAACTACCGGATGGCCTTCAGCCGGCAACCACTGGGGCGGTTTCTGCTCAATGGCCTGTTCGTGACCGCCTGCATCTTCGCGGCGCAGGCGCTGTTCGCGCTGCCGTGCGCGTACGCGCTCGCAAAGCTGCGCTGGCGAGGCCGTGAAGCCAGCTTCCTGTTCGTGCTGCTCGCCCTGCTCGTGCCGCCACAGGTGCCGGCGATCCCGCTTTACATCGGGCTGTGGAAACTCGGTCTGCTCGACAGCTACGCCGCGCTCATCCTGCCCTCGACGATCTCGGTGTTCGGCATCTTCCTGATGCGCCAGTTCTTCCAGACCGTGCCCGATGACCTGATCAGCGCAGCCCGGCTTGATGGTCTGGGCGAATTCGCGATCGTGTGGCGAATCATGCTGCCCACCGCGCTGCCGGCACTGGTCGCCTTCGGTCTGCTGTCGCTGGTCTGGAACTGGAACGACTTCTTCTGGCCGCTGCTCGTCATCCAGACCGACACACTGGCCACCCCGCCGCTGGGGGTGGTGTTCTTCAGCAACGCCGAAGCCGGCACCAATTACGGGCCGCTGATGGCGGCCGCCACCGTGATCACCGCGCCGCTGGTGATCGCCTTCCTGATCGCGCAGCGATGGTTCATCGACGGCGTGACCATGACCGCCGTGAAATGACTTCCCACCCTGAAACGGAGCCTGCTTCCATGAAGAACCCTGACCGTCGTCGATTCACCGCGCTGGGCGCCGCCTCGGCCGGCGCGCTGGCCATGCCCGCGATCATCCGAGCCCAGGGCGCGCCGGTGGAGCTCACGGTGGCGTACTCGATCCCGGTTCTGTTCAAGGACCTGATGGAGTCGATCGCCAGGGAATTCATGGCGCGCAACCCGCAGGTGAAGATCAGCCTGCGTGCGCCCGAGGAGGATTACGAGCGGATCATGCAGCGCAACCTGCGCGACGCGATCACCAACACCCTGCCCGATGTCGCCTTCCACGGACTGAACCGGCAACGCACGCTCGCCGAGAGGAACATTCCGGTCAACCTCAAGCCGTTCATGGATGCCGACCCGCAGACCCGCGAGCTGGGCTTTTCCCCTTCGTTGCTGTCGCTTGGTCAGGTGGGCGGGACGCAGACCGGCATCGGCTTCTCGCTGTCGACCCCCATCCTCTACTACAACGCGCAGCTGGTGAAGGAAGCTGGCGGAAACCCCGAGAAGCTGCCCGCGACCTGGGAGGAGGTCGACAAGCTCGCCGCGGCCATTCACGACGCCGGCCGCAACCGCACCGGCCTGTTCTTCGACTGGACGATCACCGGCAACTGGTCCTGGCAGGGCCTGGTCTTCAGTCACGGCGGCAGCATGATGAGTGCGGATGAATCGAAGGTGAGCTTTGGCGAGGCGCCAGGCCAGGCCGCCATGCGCGCACTGCGTCGCATGGTCGAGGATGGCCGTATGCCCGACATCCAGCCCGCAACCATGTTCCAGGACTTCTTTGCCGGGCGCATGGGCATTGCAATGCAGTCCACCGCCCAGCTTGGCCGCTTCAACCGCGAGATCGGCGGACGCTTCCCGCTGGTGTGCGGCCGCTATCCGCTTTCGGCCCCGGGCGCGCGCCTGCCCGCCGGCGGCAATGTGGCCATGATGTTCACCAAGGATGCTGCCCGGCAGAAGGCGGCCTGGGATTTCATCAAGTTCGCGTGCGGTCCGGTCGGCGCCACGATGATGGTCAAGGCCACCGGCTATATGCCGGCCACAACCATTCCTGCCCAGCGCAAGGACATGCTGGCCGACTTCTACGCCCAGAACCCCAACCACCAGATCTCGATCCGCCAGCAGGACGTGATCACCGGCTGGTATGCCTTCCCCGGCCAGAACGCGCTGCGCATCACCGATGTGATCAACGATCATCTGCAGACCGTGGTGAGCCGCAAGGCGCCGGCCGACGCGGTGCTCGCGAAGATGGTGGGTGATGTCCAGGCACTGCTGCCGCGCAAGGGTTGAACCATGTTCAAGCACATCCACCTGACAGACACCCATCTGGTCGAGGCGGGTCGGGCACTCTATGGCATCGACCCGGCATGGCGCCTGCGGCAGGCGATCGACAGCATCAATCGCGAGCATCCCGATGCCGGCTTCGCCATCATCACCGGTGATCTGGCTCATTGGGGTGAGCCTGCCGCCTATCAGGCGCTGCGCGAGGAGCTGGCGGCGCTGACCATCCCGGTGCGGCTGCTCATCGGCAACCATGACGACCGAAGCCACTTCGTCAATGCCTTCCCCGAGGTGCCGACCATCGAGGGCGGCTATGTGCAGTACGCCTTCAATGACGGTGCGATGCGCCATGTGGTACTCGACAGCAACGAGCCCGGAGTCTCCTGGGGCGTGTTCTGCGAGACGCGGGCGCGCTGGCTGGCCGATGAGCTGGCTGCGAGTGGCTCCCAGCCGGTGAACCTCTACATTCACCATCCGCCGTTTCCGGTGGGCATCGGTGCCATGGACCGCATCAGCCTTCGCGAACCCGGACCCCTGCGGGAAGCGATCACGCCGCATCTTCGACGGATCCGCCATCTGTTCTTCGGCCATCTTCACAGACCGATGGCAGGGAGCTGGCTGGGCGTGCCTTTCTCCACTGTGCGCGGCACGAACCATCAGGTCGCGCTGTCGCTGACGCAGACCGACCGCGTACCGGGCAGCCTGGAGCCGCCGCAATATGCGGTCGTGCTGGCCGGGCTCGAGAGCAGCGTCGTGCATCTGCATGACTTTGCCGATGCCTCGCCGCGATTCCCGCTGTGAACGCAGCAGAGCTGTTCTGGCAGCGGCAGGCGCTGGTGTTCGACCTCGACGGGACACTGGTTCACACCCTGCCGGATCTGACTGACGCGCTCAATCAGGCCTTGGCCGGCGAAGGGTCAGGGCGGGTCGGCGAGGATCTCGTTCGAAGCTCTCTCCACGGGGGACTCGAGGGCAGCGTCGACGCCGCCATCGACCACCTCGGGCTTGCGCCGGCTTGTCGGGCACGGTTGATCGATCGCTATGCCGCCTGCTATGAGCACTCTCTGGCGGTTCGGTCGGCACCGTATCCCGGCGTGCGACCGGTCCTGGATCGGCTTCGCGATCGGGGAGTTCGGCTTGCGGTCTGCACCAACAAGCTCGAGGCCCAGGCGGTGCGTCTGCTCGCAGCGTTTGACCTGCTTGCCTCGTTTGAACTGGTTGTGGGTGCCGATACCTGTGTCGAGCGCAAGCCCTCGCCCGTACCCTTGCTCCACGCCATCTCGGCCCTGCGAGCCGAGGCCCATGAGTCCTTGCTGATCGGTGACAGCGCGGTGGATGCGGCTTGCGCCTTCGGAGCCGAGGTATCCTGCCTTCTCTTCACCGGTGGTTATGGGTTCAGAGGGCTGGGCACGAGTCCTGGTGTGCTGCCGTTCTCGTCATGGGGGGCGCTGCTGCGCGGCGAGCCGCCTGACCATGGCGCGGTATGATCCCTTCATGAGGGCCCTCCTGCTGCTCGCCTGACCCATGCTCGGGCGCTTGCGTCTGACCGTCGTGCTGCTGGCGCTCCTGCTGCCCTGGCACGGCGCGGCGCAGGCCTGGCTGGTGGCACTCGGGCCGGCGCATCATCATGCCTGGAACGACGCGGCCGTCGAGCAGGTCTGCTGTGCGCCGGCGCCGCTGACGCACCACCACGATCACAGCGCACGGCACCACCACGCTGACGATGATGATTCGGTCCTGCTCGACCACGAGCATGACGAGGAACTGACCGACACCCAGACAGCCGGCGCCGCTGCACAGCCGGCGCTGCCGGTCGGGCCTGCCGGGTGTCTGCCGCCCGGGGAGGTGGTGCAGTCGCCCGGCCTCATCCCGGTCTGGCGATCGGTCAGCCAGCAGCCGCCTCAGCGGCCACCCAGCGCCCTCCAGGCCTGAGCAGCCGGACAGCACGGTCTCGTCGGGGCTTGCCCGTCGATGACCCGCTGCCCGTCGATACCGTTCGCCCGCATCGCGCCGGCGCCGTGCTGCGCCGGCGCGACGGGCTTGTTCGATCTGACCCGGAGAGTGTCATGTGCATGCCCTGCCGGCCGGCATCCCGCCTGGCCGTCTGCGCTGCCGCGTTCGTCCTTGGCCCGGGGGCGATGCCGTCCGCGCGGGCAGTCGAGGCTGGCGAGTCATCCGGCGCCTCCGATCCGCTGCCCGCCGTGGTGGTCACCGGCCGTGCCTCGGCCGCCGTCCCCGAGGCCGCGAGCCAGGGCAGCATCACCGCGCGCAGCCTGTCGGCGCGACCGCAGCTGCGCGCGGCCGATGTGCTCGAGTCGGTGCCCGGACTGGTGGTCACCCAGCACTCCGGCGACGGCAAGGCCAACCAGTACTTCCTGCGCGGTTTCAACCTCGACCATGGCACCGACTTCGCCACCTGGGTGGCGGGCATGCCGGTGAACCAGCCTACCCATGCGCACGGTCAGGGCTACACCGACCTGAACTTCCTGATCCCCGAGCTGATCGAGCGCATCGACTACCGCAAGGGCCCTTACCGCGCCGAGGACGGTGATTTCGCCTCGGCGGGCAGCGCGCGGATCAGCCTGCGCGATGCACTGGCGCAGCCCTTCGCGCAGATCGGCCTGGGCGCCCGGGGCCACCGACGCGCGGTGCTTGCGGGCTCGGGCAGCCCGCAGCCCGACAGCCGCCTGCTCGGCGCGCTGGAGCTGCAGCGTGATGACGGACCGTGGGACAACCCGCAGGGCCTGCGGCGCGTGAACGGGCTGTTGTCCTGGTCTGCCGGTCATGCCGGGCAGGGCGCGCGGGTGATGGCGATGGCCTACCAGTCGCGCTGGCAGGCCACCGACCAGGTGCCGCAGCGCGCGCTCGATGCCGGCCTGATCGGCCGCTTCGGGGCGATCGATCCGTCCGACAGCGGCGATGCCCAACGGCAGAGCCTGTCGGCGCAGTGGTGGCGCGCCGACGATGCGGGCAGCCTGCAGGGCTCGGTCTACCTGATCCGGTCACGCCTGAATCTCTTCTCGAATTTCACCTATGCCCTCGATGATCCGGTCAACGGCGATCAGTTCCTGCAGCGCGATGAACGCCTGACCGCGGGCGGGCAGCTCGCGCGGGTCTGGTCGGCGCAGCTGATGGGTCTGCCGGCACGCCATGCGCTGGGCGTGCAGTGGCGCGAGGACCGGATCCGGGTGGGGCTCTTCGACACGCTGCTGCGCGAGACCCTCGCCACGGTGCGCGATGA
>CAIZPE010000178.1 GCA_903934795.1 uncultured bacterium
CTGACCGCGACCGATCCTCGGCGCCGCTCCAGGGTGTCGATCAGAGCCGACCAGAGCGTGTCGGCGTCATCGGGTCGGCCCACGGCAAGATAGGCATAACCGAGATCGGCCATGAGCCGCGAATTCGATACGCTGTCGGCATCGCGTTTGACAATCGACTCGAAACCGCTCGGCGGGATCCGGGCCACCCCGTCGGCGAAACGGCCGAGACGATTGAGCGCGAACACCCTGTCGGCGGCAAGGCGGATACGGGTGTCGTCGGCAGCGCCGGCGGTTCGCGCAAGGGCCTGATCGGCCTGGGCGATGTGCTCGAGGGCTGCGGCGTAGTTGCGTTTGCGCAGTTCGATCTCGCCGCGCACCATGCGCACATTGCCCTCGCTCAGGCTGCGAATGGTCTCAGCCAACGCGGCGCTCGGTCTGGCCACTGGATGCAGATTGAGCCACCAGTTGAGCGCGGAGATGGTGACCTCGATGCGGCCGATCAGCGTCTCGGCATCCTGCAGGCGACCCAGCGCCAGCATCGCATTGACCAGGAGCAGGCCATTGCGCAGAAAGAACTGAGGAAAACGGCTCCACTCCCAGTCGGTGCTCGTCAGCAGCGCGATCGCTTCGTCGGTGCGCTCCAGCCGGATGAGTGCCTGGATCTTCGCGACCCGCAGCCGCGTCGGCATGGCCGCGCGCAAGTGGTAGAGGACGCTGTCCACTCCGGACGAGGTGTCGGGATAGACCGTGGCCGTCCTGCTCTCGATCAGAGCGAGCGCGGTACTCGCCTGGGCGACAGCCTCAAGATAGCGTCCCGCGCCAACCAGCGCATCGACCCGCAACGCGGTCAGGGCCGGCTCCCGGGCAAGCAGCGCCTCATCGGCGGCGGCCTGATCGATCACATCGAGGCATCGGGCGAACTTGCCGCGATCCAGGTAGGAGAGCGCAAGATTGAAAACCCGGTAGCCCTCGGTGGCCGGGTCTCTGACTTGAGCCAGCGCACCGGGCTGAACCAGCAACAGGCCAGCCAGGACCAGCATCACCGCCGGTACCTGCCAGGCACGCCGGGCACACCGGCGCAGCCCCGATGACAACATCACCGTACCGGCAGCCTGTTCAGTTCCTCGATGAACTGACGAGAAATGTTCTTGTAGAGCCGCTCCTGGGCGAGATACCCCCGCTGCCAGCCGATCAGCTTTTCGGAAACGCTGGCGGCTCCTTCCGGGGGAACCAGCTTGTCGAGCACCCGGGCGCCGGAAGGATCCGTGATCACATAGCGCACAGCGGCTTCGTACTTGATGTCGAAGCCCCCGAAGGGCGCTTCAGCCTTCTCGAGGACGGCAGTGATCAGGTAAGCCGGCCGGTTGCGATCGGTCTGCAGCTAGTCGAAATTTGCCAGCGTGACCGACAGGCGCTGCGCCAATTCCGCCAGCAGTACCTGACCGGACTTGGATGACGCCGGCAAAGTCGTGGTGATCGGACCGAGACGAAACATCCCCTCGTGGGAGCGCAACGCCTGGATCCCGTCCTGGTCCGGGCTAGCGGGTGGCGCATTGATACCGGTGGCGCACCCACCCAGCGCGCCCAGCAAAGCGAGGAGGAAGAGGCGTCGCGTGACGCCCTGGAACCAGCGATATCCGGTAACCATGTCGACTACTGCCCGAACCACTGGCTCGGGCGCTTGAACCTGCGGGATTGAACGACGCCGTGTGACTCGCCCCGACGATCTTCCGCCGATGCCAGACGGGCCGTCAACCCGCCCGGAACGCCACCCGGACGCGCATGCCGCCCAACGGGGAATCGAGCAGCTCGAGCCGCGCGCCGTGCCGCTGCGCAATGCCACGGGCGATCGCCAGACCCAGCCCGCTGCCGGGGCTGTCTTCGCTGCTGCGGCGCCAGAACCGGTCGAAGGCCCGCTCACGCTCGGCCGGTGTCATGCCCGGGCCGGCATCATCGACCAGCAGCACCGCCTGGTCGCCCTCGCCGACCACCTGCACGCGCACCCGGGTGCCGGGCGGGGTATGTCGCAGGGCGTTCTCGATCAGGTTGCGAGCCAGCGCCACGAGTTCATCGGCATCGCCCAGCACCGCCGGCGCCCTGCGCTGTCGGGCCTCGCTGATCCCGGATTCCCCGATGTCGGTCTGACCCATCTCGGTCTCGATGCGACTGCCGCGCTCGTCGGCGAGCGGGCCGAGCAGAGCCACCGCGCGGGCCACCGGGTCGGCCAGCGACAGCGGCTGGCGCGGCGCGACCGGCGCCCCGGGCTCGGCCCGCGCCAGCGCGAGCAGCTGCTCCACCAGCCGGGCGGCCCGCGCAATGCCCTCGGCCAGCGCGGCAAGCGCCGCGTCGCGGGCGCCATCGTCGCCGGCGCGCTGCAGCAGCTGCAGCTGCAGGCGCAGCGCGGTGAGCGGCGTGCGCAGCTCATGGGCGGCATCGGCGATGAAATCGCGCTGCACGCTGAGCGAGCGGCCCAGCCGCGACAGGAGGGCGTTGAGCGCCTGCACCAGCGGCGCGAGCTCCTCGGGCAGTCCGGCATCGGGCAGCGGCGCGAGGGAATCGGCATCGCGGGCGCGCACCTCGCGGGCCACGCGGTTCAGCGGGCGCAGCGTGGCACCGGCCAGCCACCAGCCGGCCAGCGCCAGCAGCGGCGCCAGCCAGGCCAGGGGCGCGATGCTGCGCAAGGCCGCGGCGGTGGCCAGTCGCTGACGCACCGGCAGCGGCTGGGCGACCTGGATGATGCGCTGCCGGGTGACCACGCTGAAGCTGCGCCAGGTCTCGGCGCCCACCCGCTGGTCGGCAAAGCCCGGCGGCGCACGACCGGGCAGCGCCACCGGCGTGCGCGAGGCCCACACCGCGCGACCGTCGATGGTCCACACCTGGATGACCACCTCGAGCTCGCTGTCGGCGAGCACCTCGGCCTGCGGCGGGTCGATGGCGCCCTGGTCACGCAGCGACAGCGCGATCTGCCGAAGCTGGTAGTCGAACAGCGCTTCGGTCTCGGCCAGCACGCCACGGTAGGTGACCGCGGCCATCACCGCCGCAGCGACGGCCAGCAGCGCCGCGAGCGCGAGCAGCAGCCGCAGGCGGATCGAGTTCATGCGCTGCCAGGGCCGCGGCGGCCGTCGGATCCGGGTTCCCCCGACCGGCCGGGCGCGCCTGCGGGCCCGCTCGCGCCCTCGGCCGACACCGCGTAGCCCAGGCCGCGCACGGTCACGATGAAGCCGGCGCCGAGCTTGCGGCGCAGCTGATGCACATAGACCGACACGGCATTGCTCTCGATGGCATCGCCCCAGCCGTAGAGCCGGTCTTCGAGCTGGCTGCGCGAGAGCATCGCGCCCGGGCGACGCATCAGCGCCTCGAGCACCGCGAATTCCCGTGCCGAGAGCGCCACCGGCCGGCCATGCAGGCTCACCTGGCGGGTGACCGGATCGAGGTCCACCGGCCCGCAGGACAGCCGGGAGCGGGCCGCGCCGGCATGCCGGCGCGCCACCGCGCGGATGCGCGCAGCGAGCTCGTCGAGATCGAAAGGCTTGACGAGATAGTCGTCGGCACCGGCATCGAGCCCGCCGACCCGCTCGGGCTGTTCATCACGCGCGGTGAGGATGATCACCGGCGTGTCGTCGCCGCGATCGCGCAGCGCGCGCAGCAGCGACAGGCCGTCGCCACGCTCGGCGCGACGCGGCCCCGGCCCGCCGAGCGGCAGGCCGCGATCGAGCAGGATGAGTTCGAAGCGCTCGCCGGCGATCGCGGCCTCGGCCGCGGCAACATCGCGCACCCAGTCGACCGCATGCCCCTCCAGGCGCAGCGCCGCACGCAGCGCCTCGCCCACCATGCGGTCATCCTCGACCAGCAGCAGCCGCATGGCGGCAGGCGCAGGCGGGCAGCCCGCTCAGCTGAGCATCTGACCGCCGTCGACCGCGATGGTCTGGCCGGTGACCCAGCGGGCGGCGTCGCTGCACAGGAACATCACCACATTGGCCACCTCCTCGGCGGTGCCCATGCGGCCCGAGGGAATGCTCGCCAGGATGCCCTTGTAGAGCGCGGGATTGTGCTGACGGGCCTGATCCCACACGCCGCCGGGGAACTCGATGGAGCCCGGCGCCACGCAGTTCACCCGCACGCCCTTGGCCGCCAGCGCCGCGGCCTGGGTGAGGGTGTACTGGATGAGCGCGGCCTTCACTGCGCCATAAGGCGGGGTGCGCACCGAGGGCGTCAGGCCCGAGATGGACGAGATGTGCACCATCGACCCGCCCGAGGCCAGCAGGTGCGGCAGCGCGGTGTGCGAGGCGCGCACCGTGGCCATGAGGTCGACCGAGATGCTTGCCTCCCAGCCGGCCTCGTCATCGCTGCGGCCGAAGCCCGAGGCGTTGTTCACCAGCACATCGATGCCGCCGAGCGCTGCCGCGGCCGAGGCCACATAGCCGCGCACCGCGTCGCCATCGGCGAGGTCGCACACCGCGGCATGCACCGGGTGACCCAAGGCGGCGATCTCACGCTCGGTCTCGCGCAGCGCGGCCTCGCCGCGCGCGCAGATGGACACCGCCGCGCCGGCCTGCGCGAAACCCAGGGCGATGGCGCGGCCGATGCCGCGGCTGCCGCCGGCCACCACCACCCGCGTGCCGTTGAAGCTGATCTGCATGGAATGTCTCCTGGAAAAAAGGGGGAAGGACGGGCCTGGCGCAGGCGACGGGCGGAAGAGGCCGCTCAGCGCCAGCCCGGCTCGTCGCGGTCGAGCATGCGGATGACCGCCTGCATGAACAGGTCGCTCTGCTGGCGCTCCCCGGCGATCTGCGCCGCGGTGCGCGCGCATAGCGCCTCGGAGATCTCGTGCAGCGGCCGCCCGCCCGCCGCCTGGGTGGCGATCACCTGGTGCATGCAGGCGCGCTCGAGGTAGTAGAGATCGTCGAAGGCCCAGGCGATGCTCTGCCCCACCACCGTGACGCCGTGGCTGGCCATGAAGAGCACATCGGCGCCATTCAGGCCCGAAGCGATGCGCCGGCCCTCGGCGTCATCGAGCGCCAGGCCGTTGTAGGTGTCGTCGTAGGCCACTCGGCCGTGGAAGCGCAGCGTGTTCTGGTTGCACCAGGCCAGCCGCCCACCCTGCACCAGCGTGAGCGCCGTAGCGTAGGGCATGTGGGTGTGCAGCACCGCCCGCGCGTGCGGGTTGAGCCGGTGGATCCAGCTGTGGATGAAGAAGGCGGTGGGCTCGAGCGGATGCGGCCCGTCGAGCACCTGGCCAGCCCCGTTGATGAGCAGCACATCGGTGGGTCGCACCTCGCTCCAGTGCAGGCCCTGCGGATTGATGAGGTAGCGGTCGGGGGCGAGCTCCAGGCTGTAGTGGTTGCACACGCCCTCGTTCAGGCCCAGCCGCGCCGACCAGCGCAGGGCGGCGGCGATTTCGAGGCGACCGGTGGCAAGCGCCTGGGCATCGACACCTTGCAGGACGGCGGCAGAGACGGGCTGGTTCATGTCGGACCTCGACGGGTTGCGAATGCGTCAGATGACCTGGGCGGCGCGCAGCTGCGACAGGCGCTCGGCGGACAGCCCGAGCAGCGCGCCGAGCACGGCCTCGGTGTGTTCGCCGAGCCGCGGCGGCGCCTGCAGCGGCGCGGGCGCGGCCGCCTGATCGAGCGGGCTGCGCACCAGCGGCACCGGCACGCCGGCCGGATGCGGCACCTGGCGCAGCGCGCCGCGATGCACCGCCTGCGGATCGGCGAAGAAGGCGGGGAAGTCGTTGATGGGCCCGCAGGGCACGCCCTCGGCCTGCAGCGCGGCCATCAGGTCGGCCATGGATCGGGTGCGGGTGACCTCGGCGACCGCGCCATGGACGAGTTCGCGGTTGGCCACCCGCAGGGGGTTGGTGGCCGCGCGCGGATCGGCCCGCAGGGCCGACAGGCCCAGCGCACGGCAAACCCCGGCGAACTGGGCGTCGTTGCCCGAGGCGATGATCAGCCGGCCGTCGGCCGCCGGAAACACCCCGGAGGGCGCGGCGATCGGGTTGTCGTTGCCCACGCGGGGCGCCTGGCGGCCGGTGATCGCCCAGCCGATGGACAGCGGCGAGGCGATGGCCGCCGCGCAATCGATCATGGCCATGTCGATGTGACGGCCCTCGCCGGTGATGCCCCGCTGCAGCAGCGCGCCCAGGATGGCCACCGCGGCATACAGGCCGGTGACCTGGTCGGTGAGCGGCACCGCGGTGCGCATGGGTTCGCCACCGGGCATGTCATCGCCGCGGCCGCAGGTGCTCATGATGCCGGTGAGGCCTTGCAGCACGAAGTCGTAGGCCGGCAGCGGCGCGTAGGGGCCATCGGGGCCGAAACCGTTGATCGAGCAGTAGATCAGCCGCGGGTTGATCGCGCGCAGCGAGGCGCTGTCCAGGCCGAAGCGCTGGAGGTTGCCGACCTTGTAGTTCTCGACGACCACATCGCAGACCGCGGCGAGTTCACGTACCAGGCCGGCGCCCTGATCGCTGGCGATGTCGACGGTGATGGAGCGCTTGTTGCGGTTGCAGGCGAGGTAGTAGGCGGCCTCGCCGGTGGGCTGGCCGTCGGCACCCACCAGCGGCGGGCCGATGCGGCGGGTGTCATCACCCTGGCCCGGGCGCTCGATCTTGATCACCTCGGCGCCGAGATCAGCCAGCACCTGGGTGCACCAGGGCCCGGAGACCACGCGGGTGAGGTCCAGCACCCGGATGGCATGAAGATCGGACAAGGGATTCCCCGGTTCGCGGAACGATGGCGGATAATCGCCGGCTCTGAACAACCGCTCGAAAGCATACACATCCGATGGCGCCCCTGGACAGCATTCATCCCGATATCCGCGACGGTGTGCGCGCGGTGTGCAACCAGTTCGACTCCGCCTACTGGCAGAAGATCGACCACGACCGGGCCTATCCCGAGGCCTTCGTCGACGCGCTCACCGGCGCCGGCTGGCTGGCTGCGCTCATCCCGCAGGAATACGGCGGCGCGGGCCTGGGCCTGTCGGAGGCCTCGGTGATCATGGAGGAGGTCAACCGCTGTGGCGGCAATGCCGGCGCCTGCCATGGCCAGATGTACAACATGGGCACGCTGCTGCGCCACGGCTCGCCCGAGCAGAAGCGCCGCTACCTGCCCGACATCGCCAGCGGCCGCCTGCGCCTGCAGTCCATGGGCGTCACCGAACCCACCACCGGCACCGACACCACCAACCTGAAGACCGTGGCACAGCGCCGCGGCGACCACTATGTGGTCAACGGCCAGAAGGTCTGGATCTCGCGTATCCAGCACTCCGACCTGATGATCCTGCTGGCGCGCACCACGCCGCTCGACCAGGTGGCGCGCAAGTCCGACGGCATGTCGATCTTCATCGTCGATCTGCACCAGTCGATCGGCAAGGGCATGACCGTGCGGCCGATCCCGAACATGGTCAACCACGAGACCAACGAGATCTTCTTCGACAACCTCGAGATCCCGGTCGAGAACCTCATCGGCGAGGAAGGCAAGGGTTTCAAGTACATCCTCGACGGCCTGAACGCCGAGCGCACCCTGATCGCCGCCGAGTGCATCGGCGACGGCTACTGGTTCGTCGACCGCGCCCGCAAGTACGCCAACGAGCGGGTGGTGTTCGGCCGGCCGATCGGCCGCAACCAGGGCGTGCAGTTCCCGATCGCCGCCGACTACATCGAGATCGAGGCCGCCAACCTGATGCGCTTCCGGGCCTGCGACCTGTTCGACGCCGGCCAGCCCTGTGGCGCCGAGGCCAACATGGCCAAGTACCTTGCGGCCAAGGCCTCCTTCGAGGCGGCCAACAACTGCATCCAGACCCACGGCGGCTTCGGCTTCGCCTGCGAATACGATGTCGAGCGCAAGTTCCGCGAGACCCGCCTCTACCAGGTGGCGCCCATCTCCACCAACCTGATCCTGTCCTATGTCGCCGAGCATGTGCTCGGCATGCCGAGGTCGTTCTGATGGACGCGCCCGCCACGCCCCGGCCGCCTGCGGGGCCGCGGCCGCTCGACGGCATCCTGGTGGTGGCCCTGGAGCACGCGGTGGCCGCGCCGGTGTGCACCCGGCATCTTGCCGACCAGGGCGCCCGGGTGATCAAGATCGAGCGTCCTGGCGAGGGTGACTTCGCCCGCCGCTACGATCAGCGGGTCAAGGGCATGTCCTCGTACTTCGTGTGGGGCAACCGGTCCAAGGAAAGCCTCACGCTCGATGTCAAGGCGCCGCTTGGCAACGAGGCGCTGCGCCGGTTGCTGGCGCGCGCCGATGTGCTGGTGCAGAACCTCGCGCCGGGCGCGGTCGAGCGCCTGGGCTTCGGCCGCGAGCGGCTGGCCGAGCTCAATCCGCGGCTGATCACCTGCGACATCTCGGGCTACGGCGTGAACGGCCCCTACCGGGACCACAAGGCCTACGACATGATGATCCAGGCCGAGTCAGGACTGCTCTCGGTCACCGGCACGCCCGAGGCCATCGCCCGCACCGGGTTCTCGTCGGCCGACATCGGCGCCGGCCTCTATGCCTACTCGAGCATCATGGCCGCGCTGCTGCTGCGCGGCCGCACCGGCAAGGGCAGCCACATCGACCTCTCCATGTACGAGGCGCTCACCGAGCTCATCGGCAACCCCATCTACTACACCTACGAGGGCCAGCCACCGGCGCCGCGTACCGGCGCCTTCCATCCCAGCGTGGTGCCTTACGGACCGTTCGCCGCCGGCGATGGCGGCCAGGTGATGATGGGCGTGCAGAACGAGCGCGAGTGGGTGGTGTTCTGCGAGAAGGCGCTGCATCGGCCCGAGCTGGCCACCGATCCGCGCTTCGCGAGCAACCTCGCCCGCACCGCCAACCGCGCCGCGCTCGAGGCGATCATCAGCGAGTGCTTCGCCTCGCTCGACACCGCCGGGCTGGAGGCGCGCCTGGCCCAGGCCAACATCGCCACCGGCCGCATCAACACGCCGGGCGAGTTCTGGCAGCACCCGCAGAACCTCGCCCGCAACCGGCTGCGCACCATCAGCTCGCCGGCCGGGCCGATCACCAGCTGGCTGCCGCCGGGCGTGTCGGACGCCTACGAGGCGCGCATGGATCCGGTGCCGGCATTGGGCGAGCACACCGGATCGGTGCTTGCCGAGCTGGGCTTCTCGGCTGCCGAAGTGGCCGCCATGCGGGCCGACGGCATCGTCTGAGCGGCCGGCGGCCGGCTTGCGGGCCGGCCGCGTCGTCTGAACGGCCCGCAGCCGGCAAAGCCGCGCCCGGTCAGCCCTCGAGCTTGATGCCGGCGGCCTTGATCACCCGGGCGTTGCGGGCCACCTCGGCGTTGAGGAAGGCTGCGGTGTCCTCGGGGCTGCCCGAACCCGGGACGACGCCGGTGGCCTCGAGCTTCTCGCGCATCGCCGGCGAGGCCAGGATGCGGTTCACCTCGAGGTTGATGCGGTTGACGATCTCGCGCGGGGTCTTGGCCGGTGCGAGGATCATCGCCCAGGTGTTGGCAATGAAAGGCACGCCACTCTCGCCGAAGGTGGGGATGTCCGGATAGCCCGGCAGGCGCTTCTCGCTGCTCATGCCCAGCAGCTTGATCTTGCCGGCCTTGGCGTGCTGGACCATGGCCAGCGGCACATCGAAGAGCAGCTGGATCTGGCCGCCGATGAGGTCGGTGAGCGCGGGCTGCGTGCCCTTGTAGGGCACGAGCTGCATCTTCAGGCCATGGGTGGCCATGAACTGCTCCATGGCGAGGTGGGCGGCTGCGCCGATGCCGCTGGAGCCGAAGTTGAACTGGCCGGGGCGACCCTTCACATAGGCGATCAGTTCGGCGGCGTTGTTCGGCGGGAAGGCCGTGTTGGCCGCGAGGATGAGCGGGGCCACGCCGCTCAGCGCCACCGGCGCCACATCATTGACTGCATCGAAGGCCATCTTCGCGTACAGCGAGGGATTGGCCGAGTGCGCCGCGATGACCGTGGTCAGCGTGTAGCCGTCAGGCGCCGAGCGGGCCATCATCTCGACGGCGATCATGCTGTTGGCGCCCGGCTTGTAGTCGAAGAGCACCGGCTGGCCCAGCGCGCGCGCCAGCGGCTCGCCCACCGTACGCGCCATGTTGTCGGTGAAGCCGCCCGGGGTGTAGCCCACCAGCATCCGGATCGGCTTGTTGGGCCAGCCGGCCTGGGCGTGGGCCGGCACAGCCGGCAAGGCGGCCAGGGCAGCCGCCGCGGGCAGGCCGAGCGCCAGGTCGCGGCGCCGCGCGGAGCGGGGAGCGCCAGGGGCGTCTGCCTGGAGAGGCACGCTGGCAGGAATCGGTGACTTGTCTGACATGGATCAACTCCGGGACGGGGACGGGGACGGCGCAAGGCGCCTGCAACAGGCGCGGCGATAGAATGGTGCCATGAGCCCCGCCCGCGCCCCGGACACCAGCGACTCGCGCCGGGGCTTTGCCGCGGCGCTGCTGACGGTGGTGCTGGTCTTCGCGCAGCTGCTCTGGCCCTTCCTGCATGCGCATCAGGGCCCGCCCCTGACCAGCGGCTGGCATCTGCACACTGGCTGGCATCTGCACACCGGCACCCGGCTGCACGGCTCGGCGCAGGCCCGTCCCGAACCCGCGCAAGCGGCGTCGTCGATGGTCGCGCCGCAGGCGCGCCAGCACCCCCACGGATCGGAAACCGACGAGGTCGGCCCCGGTGCGGGCCTGCCGGGCGGTCGCGGGCTCACCGCCTGCACCGACGCCGCGCTCGCGCCACCGGCGGCCCAACCCGCCATGCCACGCCAGCGGGTGGCGATGCATGCCTGGGCAAGCGGCGAGCCCGCCGCGCCCGGCTCCCGGCGCCACCATGCCGCGGGCCTGCCCCCACCGCCGCACGCACCCCCCCGCACGCTCGCCTGACCTCCCTGAGGATCGCGCCCGGCGCGGTCCGGTCCGACGACGCCGTGCGCGCCGCTCATCCATGGCGCGCGGAGATCACAGCCATGGCCCGACTCCCCTTCTTCCTCAGCCTGGCGGGATGCCTGCTGGCCCTTGGCCTGCCCTGCCTCGCGGCCGAGCCGCGATTGATCGCGCTCGACACCGTGCAGCAGTCTGCGCTGGGGCTTCGCCATGCGCCGGTGGCGCCCGCCCGCGACGCGGTGATCAGCCTGCCCGGCAGCGTGGTGGTGCCGCCCGCACGCCAGGTGGTGGTGGCCACGCCCCTGCCTGGCCTGCTCACCGAGCTGACGGTGTCGGTCGGCGACAAGGTGCGGGCCGGCGAGGTGCTCGCCCGGCTGAGCAGCCCGGCGCTGCTGGAGCTGCAGCGCTCCTACACCGCCGCGCAGGCCCAGCACGCACTGGCCGCCGACGCGCTCGGCCGCGACCAGCGTCTGCACGACGAGGGCGTCATCGCGCAGGCAAGACTGATCGCCACCCGCAGCCGGCTGCAGGAGGCACAGGCGCTGCTCGATGAGCGGCGCGGTCAGCTGCGCCTGGCCGGCGTGGCGCCCGACGCGCCGGCCCAGCCTGGCAGCGGCATGGCCAGCGTGGCCGCGCCGGTGGCCGGCGTGGTGCTCGAGACCCTGGCCGCGCGCGGCGAGCGCCTGGAGGCCGCAGCGCCGCTGCTGCGGCTGGCCCAGCTCGGCGAGCTCTGGCTGGAGCTGCAGGCCACGCCCGAGCGGGCCGCGCAGATCGCGCCCGGCCAGCGGGTGAGCTGGCCTGAGCGCGAGCTGCGCGCCCGCGTGATCTCGGTGGGTGCAGCGGTGGGCGCGGGCCAGACCGTGAGCGTGCGGGCGCTGATCGAGCAGGGCGCGGCCCGTGTGCGGCCGGGCGAACTGCTGCAGGCCCGGCTGAGCCTGGGTCTGCCGCGGCAGGCCGCCTGGCGGGTACCGCTCGCCGCCCTGGCGCGCCTGGGCGGACGCGACCTGGTCTTCGCGATGCGGCCCGGTGGCGTGATCGCGGTGCCGGTCACGGTGCATGGTCGCGACGACGAGTCCGCCATGGTCGAGGCGGCCCTGGGTGCCCAGGACCGGGTGGCGGTGAGCGCGATCGCCGCGCTCAAGGCGCTGGTCTCCGAGGCGGCGCCGTGAGCGGCTGGCTGGTCGGACTGTCGCTGCGCCAGCCGCTGCTGGTGGTGGCCTTCACGCTGGCGCTGATCGGCGGCGGCTGGGCCGCCTGGCGCGGCCTGCCGATCGACGCGTTCCCCGACGTGTCCTCCACCCAGGTGAAGGTGATCATCAAGGCGCCGGGCATGACCCCGGAGGAGATCGAGCAGCGCATCACCACGCCGATCGAGCTCGAGATGCTCGGCATTCCACGCAAGCGCCTGGTGCGCTCGGTCTCGAAGTACGCCATCGCCGACATCACCGTCGACTTCGACGACGGCACCGATGTGTACTGGGCACGCCAGCAGGTGGCCGAGCGGCTGGGTGGCCTGATGCGCGAACTGCCGCCCGGTGCCTCGGGCGGCCTGGCGCCGCTGACCACGCCGCTGGGCGAGATGGTGATGTTCACCCTCGAAAGCGATCGCCACAGCCTGCAGGAGCGGCGCACCGTGCTCGACTGGACGATCCGCCCGGCGCTGCGCACCCTGCCCGGCGTGGCCGATGTCAACGCCCTGGGTGGCGAGGTGCGCAGCCTCGAGGTGGTGCCCGATCCGGCCTTGCTCAACGCCCGCGGCATCACGCTAGATGCCCTGCGCCAGGCCATGGTCGCAAACAACCGCAACGACGGCGCCGGCCGGCTGGTCGATGGCGAGGATGCGCTGCTGGTTCGGGTGGAGGGCAGCGTGCGCACGGCCGAAGACCTGCGCCAGACGGTGGTGCGCGCCGGGCCCGGTGCGCCGGTTCGCATCGCCGATGTCGCCGCGGTGCGCACCGGCAATGCCACCCGCTACGGCACGGTCACCGCCGATGGCCGCGGCGAGACCGTGCAGGGCCTGGTGCTCGGCCTGCGCGGCGCCAATGCCCGCGAGGTGGTGCGCGGCGTGCGCGAGCGCCTTGATCAGCTCGCACCCACCCTGCCAGAGGGCATGACCCTGCGGGTGTTCCTCGACCGCACCGAGCTGATCGACCGTGCGGTGGGCACGGTGGCGCGCGCCCTGGCCGAGGCCGTGGTGCTGGTGCTTGGCGTGCTGGTGCTGCTGCTGGGCAATCTGCGCGCGGCGCTGGTGGTGGCGATCAGCCTGCCCTTGTCGATCCTGGCGGCGATGCTGCTGATGCGTTGGGCCGGGCTGTCGGCCAACCTGATGAGCCTGGGCGGGCTGGCCATCGGCATCGGGCTGCTGGTGGATGCCGCGGTGGTGGTGGTGGAGCACGCCGCCACCCGGCTGGCGCAGGCCCGGCCTGAGGCCGGCCGCGCCACGATCGTGCGCGAGGCGGTGGCCGAGGTGGCCACGCCGGTGCTGGCCGGCATCGCGATCATCGCGGTGGTGTTCCTGCCCCTGCTCACGCTCGAAGGCCTGGAGGGCAAGCTCTTCAGCCCGGTGGCGCTGACCATCGTCTTCGCGCTGGCCGGATCGCTCGCGCTCGCCTTCACGCTGGTGCCGGTGCTGTGCGTGGCGCTGCTGCGGCCGGGGGCGCATGCCGAGCCCTGGCTGGTGGCGCGCAGCCGCGCGGGCTACGCGAGGCTGCTCGACACGGTGCTGGCGCGACCGCTGCCGGTGGTCGTGCTGGCCCTGGGCCTGCTGGCGGGCGCAGCGGCCGTCCTGCCCACGATCGGCCGCAGCTTCATGCCCACGCTCGACGAGGGCAGCCTGATCGTGCAGCTGCAGAAATCCACCTCGATCAGCCTCGAGGAGAGTGCCGCCACCGACCTGCGCATCCAGCAGGCGCTGCTCGCCGACATTCCGGAGATCAGCGCCGTGATCTCGCGTGCCGGCTCCGATGACCTCGGCCTCGACCCCATGGGTCTGAACGAATCCGACCTGTTCCTGGTGCTCGCCCCGCGCGAGCGCTGGCGCGGCGACAAGGCGGCGCTGCAGGACGCCATCCGCACGGTGCTGCAGCGCTTCCCGGGCGTGGCGCACGGCTTCACCCAGCCGATCGAGATGCGGGTGTCCGAGATGCTCACCGGCAGCCGCGGCGATCTCGCCCTGAAGGTCTTCGGCCCGGAGCTGGCGGCCAATCAGGCGCTCGCCCAGCGCATCGCCGAACGGCTGCGCGGCCTGCCCGGTGCGCGCGATGTCATGACCGCACGCCACGAGGGCCTGCGTTACCTCGCGGTGCGCATCGACCGTGCCGCCGCCGGCCGGGCCGGCTTCACGGTGGACGCGCTGCAGGACCGGCTGCGCGCGCAGCTCGAGGGCGAGCCGGTGGGCCTGGTGCTGGAGTCGGGCCGGCGGGTGCCGCTGCTGCTGCGCGGCGCCGACGACATCCGCGGCTCGCCGCAGGCCTTCGGTGAGCTGCTGCTCACCGCCCCCGATGGCCATGCATGGCCGATCGGCCGGCTGGCCCGGCTGGAGCAGACCGAAGGTCCGGTGCGCATCGACCACGAGAACGCCAGCCGGTTCTCGATGGTGCAGGTGGCCGTCGAGGGACGCGACCTCGCCGGCTTCGTGCAGGAGGCGCAGGCGCTGGTCGCCCGC
>CAIZPE010000179.1 GCA_903934795.1 uncultured bacterium
CCAGTTCACGGGTGAGCACCGGCACATCGGCCTCGGGCAGCACCATGGCCACATGGGCGAACTCCGAGCCCTGGCTCTTGTGCACCGTCATGGCAAAGGCGGTTTCCACCTGCGCCAGGCGCGTCACCGCCACCGAGCGCAGGCTCTCGCCCTCGCCGAACCAGCAGCGCAGCGCCCCGTCACCCGCGGGCTCGCGCAGCACGATGCCGATGTCACCGTTGAAAACGCCGAGCGCCGGGTCATTGCGGGTGACCATCACCGGTCGGCCCTCGTACCACTCGCCGCGGCGCGCGAGCAGGCGCGCCTGCGTGAGGCCGCGCTCGATCGACTCGTTGAGCCCGCTCACGCCCCAGGGCCCCTCACGCACCGCACAGAGCACACGGAAGGCATCGAAGTGCTGCAGCACTGCCCTGACCCAGGCCTCGAAGGCGCCACGATCATCGTCATCAGGGCGCATCGCCAGTTGCGCCAGATAGGCTCGATAGCCGCCCTCTGCGCCTGGCCGGCCGCGCAGGGCAAGATCGAGCGCGGGATGCGGATCGTGCGCCTCGACAAGGCTGACCGGCCCCTCGGCGTCTGCGCGCAACAGCGCCTGCGCAGACCTGGCATCGCCCGCATTGACCGCCTGCGCGAGGGCGCCGATCGGTCCGCCGAATCGGTGGCTTCGGCGCAGCACCACGGTCTGTCGGGCGAGGGCTGATTCACTGCCCTCGCCCGCGCCCTGGCAGAGATCGCCCATCACCGCGCCCGCCTCCACCGAGGCGAGCTGGTCGCGGTCGCCCAGCAGCACCACGCGTGCATGCGCGGGCAGGGCCTCGAGAAGCTCGGACATCATCTCGAGGTGGATCATGGACGCCTCGTCGACGATCAGCAGATCAAGGTCGAGCGGATTGGACGCGTCGTGCCGGAAGCGCCGGGTTCCCGGCTGCGTACCCAGCAGGGAATGCAGGGTGCGCGCCGGACCGAGAGAATCGGACCACTGCGTCAGGCGCAGGCTGGCCGCCAGCGAGGCATCGAGCCCGTCGAGTGCCTTGCTGATCGACTGCCGCAGACGCGCGGCGGCCTTGCCGGTGGGCGCGGCCAGCGCGACCCGAAGCGGCGCCGGCCCCTGCCGCAGCGACTGCAGCAGCACCAGCAGCCGGGCCGCGGTGTGGGTCTTGCCGGTGCCCGGGCCACCGGTGATCAGGGTGAGGCGCCCGCGCAGTGCGGTCTCGCAGGCGATCCTCTGCCAGTCGGGCCCATCCCCTGCTGGCGGGGGCGCAAACAGCCGATCGAGCAGGGCCTGCGCCGCAACCGGGTCGATGTCCGGCGAACGCTCGGCAGCGCGGGCTCGCACCTGCGCGGCCACCCGGGTCTCATGGCGCCAGTAGCGCCGCAGGTAGAGCAGTCCGCTGCTGAGCACCAGCGGCGAGCGGCCCTGCTCGTGACTCGGCTCGATCTCGATCGACGCCGCCTCGCGCCACCGTGCCTCGCGCATGGCGGCGTCGGTCGGCCAATCGGCCAGCCGTGTGCTCAGACTGGCCATCGCTTCGGGCGGCCAGG
>CAIZPE010000180.1 GCA_903934795.1 uncultured bacterium
CCGACGACGCGGCCGATGCCGATGATGTCGTCACGCCCGCCCGCGCCAAGGGCGCCAGGGCGGACGCCGGGCGGCCCGCCAACGCCGGCGCAACCGCTGGCGCAACCGCCGGCGCAACCGCCGGCGCCACCGACCAGTTGCCGCCGCGCCGCATCCGCGTGGCCGTGGTCGGCCGCCCCAATGCCGGCAAGAGCACGCTGATCAACACCCTGCTCGGCGAGGAGCGCCTGATCGCCTTCGATCAGCCCGGCACCACCCGCGATGCCGTCGCCATCGACTTCGAGCGCAGTGGACGCCCCTACACCCTGGTCGACACCGCCGGTGTGCGCCGCCGCGGCAAGGTCACCGACATGATCGAGAAGTTCTCGGTGGTCAAGACCCTGCAGGCGATCGAGGACTGCAACGTTTGCGTGCTGATGCTCGATGCCCTCGAGGGCGTGGCCGAACAGGACGCGAACATCGCCGGCTACATCCTCGAGGCGGGCAGGGCGCTGGTGGTGGCGGTCAACAAGTGGGACGCGCTGCCCGCGGCCGAGCGCGAGCGCCTGAAGTCCGAGTTCGACCGCAAGCTGCACTTCCTGCGTTTTGCCCGCCTGCACATGATCTCGGCGCGCACCGGCCTGGGCGTGGGCGCGCTGATGCGTTCGGTCGACGAGGCCTGCGCCGCCGCCTTCCGCAAGCTGCCCACCCCCAAGCTCACGCGCTCGCTGCACGAGGCGGTCGAGCGCCAGCAGCCGCCGCGCCGCGGTCCGGTTCGGCCCAAGCTGCGCTATGCCCACCAGGGCGGGCAGAACCCGCCGATCGTGATCGTGCACGGCTCCTCGCTCGATCATGTACCCGAGACCTACCGGCGCTATCTCGAGACCTGGCTGCGGGAGCAGTTCTCGCTCGCCGGCACGCCGCTGCGCATCGAATTCCGCAGCGGCGCCAATCCCTACGCGGCGCGCTGAGGCTGCGCCGCTGGCAGCACGGCGGGGTATAGTCGGGCCGCGCCAGGAGCCCCGGGCCGCCGCGCGGCTTGATTCCCCGCGCTTCGCCCCCACCTCCCAGACACAGAAGAACACGGAGTTTCCATGAGCAACAACAAAGGGCAGCTGCTACAAGACCCGTTCCTCAACCTGCTCCGCAAGGAGCATGTGCCGGTGTCCATCTATCTGGTCAACGGCATCAAGCTGCAGGGCCACATCGAGTCTTTCGACCAGTATGTGGTGCTCCTGCGCAACACGGTCACCCAGATGGTCTACAAGCACGCCATCTCCACGGTGGTGCCGGCCCGTCCGGTGCAGTTCCAGCAAGAGAGCACCGAAACCTGACCGCCGCCCAAGCCCCGGTGCGCGCCCTCGTGGTCGGTGTCGCCTTCGGCGGCGCCGGCACCGACCGGGCCAGCCTGGACGAAACCTGCGCGCTAGCCCGATCGGCCGGCATCGAGCCGGTCGAGATCATCGCGGTGCGGCGCCCCCGGCCCGATGCGGCGCTCTCGGTGGGCAGCGGCAAGGCCGAGGAGATCCGCGAGCGCCTGCAGCAGCTCGAGGCGGTGGCGGTGATCTTCGACAATCCGCTCACCTCGGTGCAGCAGCGCAATCTCGGCCGCCTGCTCGAGGTGCCGGTGATCGACCGCACCGAGCTCATCCTCGACATCTTCGCGCAGCGCGCCCGCAGCAACGAGGGCAAGCTGCAGGTCGAGCTCGCCCGCATCGAACACCAGCTCTCGCGCCTCGTTCGCGGCTGGAGCCACCTCGAACGCCAGCGTGGCGGCATCGGCCAGCGCGGCGGCCCGGGCGAGAAGCAGATCGAGCTCGACCGCCGCATGCTCGACGCCAAGGCCCGCCAGTTGCGTCAGCGCCTCGACAAGCTCGGCCGCCAGCGGCTCACCCGGCGGCGCGCCCGCCTGCGCCAGAATGTCTTCTCGGTCTCCCTGGTGGGCTACACCAACGCCGGCAAGAGCACGCTCTTCAATGCGCTCACCGGCGAGGGCACCTTCGCGGCCGACCAGCTCTTCGCCACCCTCGACACCCTCACCCGCCGGCTGCGTCTGCCCGAGGGCGCCGAAGTGGTGCTCTCCGACACCGTGGGCTTCGTGCGGCAGCTGCCCCACAGCCTGATCGAGTCGTTCCGTGCCACGCTCGAAGAGACCCGCGACGCCGACCTGCTGCTGCATGTGGTCGATGCCAGCGCCCCCGATCGCGACGACCAGATCGCCGAGGTGGAACGGGTGCTGCAGGAGATCGATGCCGGCTCGGTGCCGGTGCTGATGGTCTACAACAAGATCGATGCCGCAGGATGGTTGCCCCAGGCCGAGCGTGACCCCTGTGGTAGCATCGACCGGGTGATGGTCAGCGCGAAAACCGGGGCTGGCCTGCCGGCTCTGAAGCAGGCGCTGACCGAGCGCCTGTCCCGGTCACTGCAAGGCGACCCCGCCTCGGAAGACCCATGCTGGCGTGTGCTTGCCGAGCCAGACCCGGCCGATCCCGTCCAGACTGTTCCAGACCATCCCTTTCCCGGCGCGCCGGGGGCCTCCCGGTCCCCTCACGCCTGAACCTCTCCTGCGGCCCTGCGTTCTATGTGGAAGCCCATCTCGCGGATCTTTTCCCTGAATGACCCGGGCTGGGGCCGGGGCGGCTCGGGCGGCAACAACGGCGGCGACGGTCAGCGACCCCGCCCGCCCAATGACGGTCCGCCTGACCTCGACGAGCTCTGGCGAGACTTCAACCGCCGGCTCAACGGGCTGTTCCGCCGCGGCGGCGGTTCGGGTGCCGGTGGCGGCGGCGGTGGCTCCGACGGGCCCAGCCTGCGGGGAGCCGGCGCCGGCGCGGGCGTGCTCGGCGTGGTGGCGCTTCTGCTCTGGCTGGGCAGCGGCTTCTACATCGTGCCCGAGGGTCATGCCGCGGCCATCCTGCGCTTTGGCGAGTTCCGCAGCCTCAACGACCGTCCCGGCTTCACCTGGCGCCTGCCCTACCCGGTGGAGGTGCACGAGCTGGTCAACGTGCAGCAGCTGCGCCAGGTCGAGATCGGCTACCGCAGCAATGTGAAGAACAAGGTGCTCAAGGAGTCGCTGATGCTCAGCCAGGACCAGAGCATCGTCGACATGCAGTACGCGGTGCAGTACCGGTTGTCCGATCCGGTGGCCTGGCTGTTCAACAACAATCCCGGTCCCGCGCCCGAAGAGATCATCCGCCAGGCCGCCGAGACCGCCATGCGCGAGACCGTCGGCCGCAAGGGTATCGACCAGGTGCTCTACGAAGAAAAGGAAGCCGTCGCCAAGGACGCTCAGAAGCTCATGCAGTCCATCGCTGACCGCTACAAGGCGGGCGTGGCCATCATCGATGTCACCATCCAGCAGGCCCAGCCGCCCGAGCAGGTGCAGGCCGCCTTCGAGGATGCCAACAAGGCTGCCCAGGACCGCGAACGCCTGATCAACGAAGGACGCGCCTACGCCAACGATGTCATTCCGAAGGCCCGCGGCAATGCCGCCCGTCTCTCCGAAGAGGCCCAGGGCTACAAGCAGCGCGTGATCGCCACTGCCGAGGGTGACGCCAGCCGCTTCCGGCAGATCTTCACCGAGTACGCCAAGGCGCCGCAGGTCACCCGCGACCGCATGTACCTCGAGACCATGCAGCAGGTGTTCGCCAACACCACGAAGGTGTATGTCGATTCGCGCAACAGCACGCTGCTGTCGCTGCCCCTCGAGCGGCTGCTGCAGAGCGCCTCGCCCGATGCCGCGCGGCCCACGCCGGCGCCCGTCGCCCCGGCTCCGGCCGCCGAAGCCCCTGCCGAGCCCAACCGCGCCCGCGAAGGCCTGCGCTCGCGTGACCGCGACGCCAGCCGCTAGGAGACCGCCATGCAGCGCATCGTTCCCATCGTGCTGGCGGCCCTGGTCGCCCTCGGCCTGCTCTCGGCCAGCCTGTTCGTCGTCGACCAGCGGCAGTTCGCGGTGGTCTTCGCCCTGGGCGAAATCCGCCAGGTGATCGAGCAGCCCGGCCTGCATTTCAAGCTGCCGCCCCCCTTCCAGAATGTGCAGTATTTCGACAAGCGCATCCTCACCATCGACAACCCGGACATCGACCGCTTCATCACCTCCGAGAAGCTCAATGTCCAGGTGGACACCTTCGTGAAGTGGCGCATCACCGAGCCCAAGGCCTTCATCCGCTCGGTGAGCGGCAGCGAGGTGATCGCCGCCGACCGCATCTCGCGCAGCCTGCGCGACGCGCTCAACAACGAGATCGCCAAGCGCACCGTCGCCGAGGTCATCTCCGGCCAGCGCGAGCAGTTCATGGAGGGCGTGCGCGCCAAGGTCAATGAGGACGCCAAGCAGATCGGCGCAGCGGTGGTCGATGTCCGGCTCAAGCGCGTGGACTTCGCCCCCGAGGTCCAGGAGCGGGTCTTCGACCGCATGCAGTCCGAGCGCAAGCGGGTGGCCAACGAGCGGCGGGCAACCGGCGCCGCCGAGTCCGAGAAGATCCGCGCCGACGCCGACCGCCAGCGCGAGGTGGTGCTTGCCGAGGCCTATCGGGATGCGCAGAAGGTCAAGGGTGAGGGCGATGCCAAGGCCTCGTCCATCTACGCCTCGGCCTTCGGCCAGGACCCGCAGTTTGCGCAGTTCTACCGCAGCCTCGAGGCCTATCGCGCCTCCTTCCGCACCCGCTCCGACCTGATGGTGGTCGATCCCTCCGCCGAGTTCTTCCGCTATCTCAAGAGCTCCGGCGCGGGTCCGGCAGCACCGGCCAAGGGCAGGTAGCCGCGCGTCTTCCGTACGCGCAGCGCTGCCCCGGCATGGCCGAGTCACTCCTCACCGCGCTCGGTCTGGTCCTGATCATCGAGGGTCTGCTGCCCTTCGCGGCACCCACGCTCTGGCGACAGACGCTCGCCCGTCTCGCGCAGGCCCCCGACGCCCAGGTGCGCCTGGTGGCGCTCGGCGTGCTGATCGCGGGCATGGCGCTGTTGCTGGTCTGAGCGCAATCCGCGAGAATCACGGGTTTCGTCCTCGTTTCATGCGCCTTGCGCCGATTGCGGCGCGCGCCGTCTGCCCCCACCGCCCATCATGCCCCGCTGGCTGTTACCCGAGCACATTGCCGATGTCCTGCCCGCCGAGGCCCGGGCCATCGAGGAGCTCCGGCGCCGGCTGCTCGATCTCTACCGGTCCTACGGCTACGAGCTGGTGATGCCGCCGCTGATCGAGCATATCGAGTCCCTGCTCACCGGCTCGGGCCACGACCTCGATCTGCGCACCTTCAAGCTCATCGACCAGCTCTCCGGCCGCACCCTGGGGCTGCGCCCGGACATGACCACGCAGGTGGCCCGCATCGACGCCCACCTGCTCGATCGCCGCGGCGTGGTGCGCCTCTGCTATTGCGGACCGGTGCTGCATGCCCGCCCGGCGGGCCTGTATGCCAGTCGCGAGCCGCTGCAGCTCGGCGCCGAGATCTACGGCCATGCCGGTCCGGAGGCCGACCTCGAGATGGTCGAACTCATGGCGGCGTCGCTGCAGGCCAGTGGCGTGGGCCGGGTGCGGCTCGATCTCTGCCATGCGGCCGTCGTGCCGGCGCTGCTCGGCATGAACCTGCCAGCGGCACGCGAGCAGGTCGACGAAGACGAGCTCTTCACGCTGCTCCAGCACAAGGACATGCCTGGTCTGCGCAAGCTGCTCGCGCCGCTCGCGCCCGCCTCGCGCGAGGCGCTGCTGGCGCTGCCCTCGCTCTACGGGGCGCTGCGTGCGGGCGGGGGCGCGGGCGCTGCAGCGGGCCCCGCGGCGCGCCCGGATGGCGACGCGGCCCGTCCCGACTGCCTTGCCCGTGCGCGCGCCGTGCTGCCGCCGTTGCCCGCGATCAGCGCCGCGCTCGATGACATCCAGCGTCTGGCCGAGTCTCCCCTGTGGGCGCGTCACCCGCAGGTCGAACTCTCGGCCGATCTCGCCGACCTGCGCGGCTACCGTTATCACAGCGGGCTCACGGTCGCCGCCTATGTCGACGATCGCCCCGATGCCGTTGCCCGCGGCGGTCGCTATGACGATGTCGGGCGCGCCTTCGGACGCGCCCGACCGGCCACCGGCTTCTCGCTCGAGCTGCGTGAACTGGCCGGCCTGCAGCCTGCGCCGGCGCTGCCGGGCGCCGTCCTCGCGCCCTGGTCCGATGACCCGCAGCTTGCCCAGGCGGTGGCGCAGCTTCGCGCCGCCGGCCAGATCGTCGTCCGGGCGCTGCCCGGTCATGAACCCGAACAGCAGGAATTCGCCTGCAACCGCGAACTCGTCCAGCACGACGGTGCGTGGACGGTCCGCGCACTCTGAATCACATCAAGCACTGTCCAGGAAAGCGGCTGCGCGCGTCCCTCCAGGGCGCTGCCACCGAAAGGCACATGGGAAAGAACGTCGTGGTGATCGGCACCCAGTGGGGTGACGAAGGCAAGGGCAAGCTGGTCGACTGGCTCACCGAGTCGGTTCAGGGGGTGGTGCGATTCCAGGGCGGGCACAACGCCGGCCATACCCTCGTGATCGGCGGGCGCAAGCAGGTGCTGCGCCTGATCCCCTCGGGCATGCTGCGCCCCGACACCCGCTGCTACATCGGCAACGGCGTGGTGCTCTCCCCTGATGCGCTGCTCGCCGAGATCACCGAGCTCGAGGCTGCCGGCGTGTCGGTTCGCGCGCGCCTGCGGGTGAGCAATGCCTGTCCGCTCATCCTGCCCTACCACGTGGCCATCGACCAGGCCCGCGAGGCGCGCCGCGGCGACGCCAAGATCGGCACCACCGGCCGCGGCATCGGCCCGGCCTACGAGGACAAGGTCGCGCGCCGTGCGGTGCGGGTGCAGGACCTGTTTTCTCCGGCGCGCCTGCGCGAGCGGGTGGCCGAGGCGCTCGAGCTGCACAATTTCGTGCTCGAGCATCACCTGAAGGCCGCGCCGCTTTCGCCCGACAAGGTGGCCGACGATGCGCTCGCCCTGGCCGATCGGCTCGCGCCGATGGTGGCCGATGTGCCGCGCGAGCTCGCCGAGTCGATGGCCCGTGGCGAGAGCCTGCTTTTCGAGGGTGCGCAGGGCGCGCTGCTCGATGTCGATCACGGCACCTATCCCTATGTCACCAGCAGCAACTGCGTGGCCGGTGCGGCCGCCGCGGGCGCCGGGGTCGGGCCGCAGTCGCTGCACTATGTGCTGGGCATCACCAAGGCCTACACCACCCGGGTGGGTTCCGGGCCGTTCCCCACCGAGCTCTTCGACGACATGGGCCGCCATCTCGCGTCGGTGGGCAAGGAGTTCGGCGCCGTCACCGGCCGGCCGCGGCGTACCGGCTGGTTCGACGCACCTGCGCTCAAGCGCTCCATCCAGCTCAACGGCGTGAGCGGCCTTTGCGTGACCAAGCTCGATGTGCTCGACGGTCTGCCGCTGGTCAAACTGTGCGTGGGCTACCGCAGCAAGGGCAGCGGCCCGGGCGAGCCCACCATCGACCTGCTGCCCTTCGGCGCCGATGCGGTCGAGCACCTCGAACCGGTGTTCGAGGAGATGCCTGGCTGGAGCGGCACCACCGCCGGTGTGCGCCAGTGGGATGCGCTGCCGCTCAATGCCCAGCGTTACCTAGAGCGCCTGGCGCAGGCGGTGGGCGCGCCGATCGATCTCGTCTCCACCGGCCCCGACCGCGACGAGACCATCCTCATCCGTCATCCCTTCGCCTGAGCGAAGCCCCGCTGTCCAACCAGACCGGAAGGCCACATGAAAGACCTGTATGTCTCCTGGGACGAGTACAACCGGCTGATCGAGAAGCTCGCCATCCGCATCTATGACTCGGCCTGGCAGTTCGACGCCATCGTGTGTCTTGCCCGCGGCGGGCTGCGGGTGGGCGATGTGCTCTCGCGCATCTTCGACCGGCCGCTGGGCGTGCTGTTCACCAGTTCCTACCGTGAGAACGCCGGCACCACGCAGAGCCGGCTGATGATTGCCGAGCACATGTCGAGCGCCACGCCCCTGCCGGGCAGCCGCTGGCTGCTCGCCGATGACCTGGTCGATTCCGGCGGCACGCTGGTGGAGGTGATCCCCGCGCTCAAGCAGCGATTTCCGCAGGTGCAGGAGGTGCGTTCCGCCGTGGTCTGGCGCAAGGGCGCCTCGGTGGCCGAACCCGACTACTACATCGAGTACCTGCCCACCAACCCCTGGATCCACCAGCCCTTCGAGGAATACGACCACATGCGTCCCAGTGACCTCAAGACCCGATGGGGCATGTGAGCAGGGGTGCCGCCATGAAAAAGGCCTGCGAATGCAGGCCTTTGCGTTGGTGCCCGGGTACTGTCCTCACGCAGAGCCGCTGGGCTCTGCTTTCCGGGCACCACAAAAGGAAAAGGCCTGCTTGCGCAGGCCTTGAATTTGGTGCCCAGAAGAGGACTCGAACCTCCACAGTGTTGCCACCGCTAGGACCTGAACCTAGTGCGTCTACCAATTCCGCCATCTGGGCATTTCTGCGCCGACAGTGCTGCCGCACAGAAGAAGAGAAGTCTAAAGTACCGACAGGATTTGTCAAATCGCCCCGGCTTCGCCGGAGCCCGATGCCTCGCCCGCGGGCGTGCCCAGGAATGAAGCCATGACCGACCCCGCGTGGGTGCTGCCCACCCGCGACGACATTCTCGAGAGCCTGCGCACCGCCGATGCGCCGCTAACCCCGCAGGAACTTGCGCTGCGTCTGGCCGTGCCGCCTGCGCACCAGGACGCGCTCTCGCGCCGCCTGGCGGCCATGGAGCGCGACGGCCAGCTGATGCCCAACCGCAAGGGCGTGCTGCTGATCGCCAGCAAGCTCGATCTGGTGCCCGGCCGTGTGCAGGGTCATCGCGATGGCTTCGGCTTTCTCATCCCCGATGCCGGCGGCCAGGACCTGTTCCTCAGCCCCCGCGAGATGCAGAAGGCCATGCACGGCGACCGGGTGCTGGTCAAACGGGTGGGCTTCGACAATCGCGGCCGGCCCGAGGGCGCGATCGTCGAGGTCACCGACCGCGCGCACCGGCGGCTGGTGGGCCGCTTCCTGTCGGAGCGCGGCGTGTGCATCGTCGTTCCCGAAGACCAGCGCATCAAGCACGACATCCTGATCCCGCCCGGTGACGCCGGCCCGGCGCGGCCCGGTCAGGTGGTCACGGTGGAGATCGTCGATCCGCCCTCGGGCCATGCCGCGCCGATCGGCCGGGTGATCGAGGTGCTCGGCGAGATCGACGATCCCGGCATGGAGATCGAGATCGCGGTGCGCAAGTTCGATGTGCCGCACGAGTTCCCGCCCGACACGCTCGCTGCGGCCGCCGCGCTGCCGGCCACCGTGCGCGCCGCCGATCTGCGCGGCCGGGTAGACCTGCGCGATGTGCCGCTGGTCACCATCGACGGCGAAGACGCACGCGACTTCGACGATGCGGTCTACTGCGAGCCGCATGGCGAGGGCCGCAAGGCCGGTCACCGGCTGATCGTGGCAATCGCCGATGTCGCGCACTATGTGGCCGGGGGTGATGCGCTCGATCGTGAGGCGGTGCGCCGCTCCACCTCGGTGTATTTCCCGCGCCGGGTGATCCCGATGCTGCCCGAGAAGATCTCCAACGGGCTGTGCTCGCTCAACCCCGAGGTCGACCGACTGGTGCTGGTCTGCGACATGGTCATCTCGGCCGCCGGCGAGATCCGCGCCTACCAGTTCTACGAAGCGGTGATGCACTCGGCGGCACGGCTCACCTACGACGAGGTCTGGGGCATCCTTTCCGGCCGCGATGCGCAGGCCATCCGCCGTCGCGCGCCGCTGGTGACCCAGCTGCAGCACCTGCACGACCTGTTCCGCGTGCTGCTGCGCCAGCGCGAGTCGCGCGGCGCGGTGGAGTTCGATTCGGTGGAGACGCGCATCGTCTGCAACGAGGTCGGCCGCATCGAGCGGATCGTGGCCATGGTGCGCAACGACGCCCATCGCCTGATCGAGGAGTGCATGCTCGCCGCCAATGTCTGCGCCGCCGACTTCATGAAGCGCAGCCGTCATGCCGGCCTTTACCGGGTGCACGAGGGGCCCACGCCCGAGCGCCTGACCAACCTGCGCGAGTTCCTGCGCACGGTGGGTCTGTCGCTGGGCGGCGGCGAGAACCCTGCCCCGGCCGACTATGCCGAGCTGGCCGCGCAGGTGCGGCCGCGCCCCGACGCGCTGCTGCTGCAGCAGATGATGCTGCGCTCGATGCAGCAGGCGATCTACTCGCCGCACAACAGCGGCCACTTCGGCCTGGCCTACGAGGCCTACTCGCACTTCACTTCGCCGATCCGTCGCTACCCCGACCTCCTCACCCACCGGGTGATCAAGGCGCTGCTGCGGGGCGAGCGTTATCTGCCGCGCCCGCCAGGCGCCGATGAGGAGGAGGCCGCGCCTGCCCCGCGCGCCCGGCGTCGCGCCGATGGCCCGCATGTGGTCGAGCACTGGGAGCAGCACGGCATGCTCTGCTCGGCCAACGAGCGCCGCGCCGACGAGGCCTCGCGCGATGTCGCCGCATGGCTCAAGAGCCAGTACATGCGCGAGCGCGTGGGCGAGCAGTTCGTGGGGCGCATCACCGGCGTGGCGCCCTTCGGCGTGTTCGTCACCCTGCTCGATCTCTTCGTCGAGGGCATGGTGCATGTCTCCGAACTGGGCACCGAGTACTTCCAGTACAACGAGGCCGCCCATGAGCTGCGTGGCGAACGCACCGGCCGGCGTTTCCGGCTCACCGACGAACTGCATGTGCAGGTTTCGCGGGTGGACCTCGAAGCGCGCCGCATCGAGTTCCGCCTGGTGCAGAAGGCCGGCTACAAGGAGGTGATCGCTGCCGGCCGGCCGGCAGGTCCGCGCGAGGCCGCCGCGCCGCGCAAGGCGGCACCGGCCAAGTCCGAGCGCATCGAACTCGCCCGCAGTGCCCGCCTCGCGGCGCGCAAGGCCGCACCCCGACCGCCCGCGGCCGGCGGCAAGGCCGCCAAGCGGCGCAAGCGCAAATGAGCGCCGCCGACAGCGCGGGCGCGCTGCTCTGGGGGTTTCATGCCGTGGCAGCGCGTCTGGCCCGTGGCGGCGGCGGCCTGGTCGCCCTGCATGTCGCGCAGCGCCGCGGCGATGCCCGCATGCGTGAACTGCTCGAGCGCGCCCGCGCGCTGGGCGTGCCGGTGGTGGCCGAGGACATGGCCCGCATCGAGGCGCTGTGCCCGGGGCGCCGGCACCAGGGCGTGGTGCTGCGCGCGCAGGCCGCCGAGCCGCTGGCCGAGAGCCTCGAGGCGGTGCTCGATGCGCAGGCCGCGCCGCTGCTGCTGCTGCTCGATGGTGTCACCGATCCGCGCAACCTCGGCGCCTGTCTGCGGGTGGCCGATGGCGCCGGGGTGCATGCGGTGATCGCGCCCAAGGACCACGCCTGCCCGCTCACCGAGGCCGCGGTGCAGACCGCCTCGGGCGCGGCCGAGAGCGTGCCCTACCTGATGGTGACCAACCTCGCCCGCACGATCGACGAGCTTCAGGAGCGGGGCATCACGGTGATCGGTACGGCCGATGGCACGGATGCCACGGTGTTCGAGGCCGACATCCCGCCGGCGGTGGCCTGGGTGCTTGGCGCCGAGGGCAAGGGCCTGCGCCGTCTCACCCGCGAGCGTTGCGATGCGCTGGTGAGCATCCCGATGGTGGGCAGGGTGTCGAGCCTGAATGTGTCGGTGGCCGCCGGCGTGGTGCTCTACGAGACGCTGCGCCGGCGACTGGCCGGCGGCAACGGGGCTCAGGGTCGCTGACGCGGACAACCAGGCTCAGGGCCGCTGACGCTGGCGGTGGGCCCAGGGCGGCTGCGGATGCGGGTCGGCCCACAGGCCGCGGCGCGCCGCCCGGGCCTCGCGTTCGGCGCGGGCGTATTGCTCGCGCTCCGCTGCGGTCTGGTCGGCGGCATAACGCACGAAGTGCCAGGCGAGCCCGGCCCTGACCATGGCCAGGGCGACATCCTGGCCGCCGGCGCGCACGCGGGCCACCTGCCTGCCATAGGGGTCGGTCTTGAAGGGCTCCACCACCAGGCCTGGCGCGGCGAGCAGGCGGGTGAGCGCGTCGCGGGCCTCGTCGGCATGGGGCTGGTCTTTCTCGGGGGCGTCGATGCCGGCCACCCGTACCGCGACACGCTCGCCGCCGGCGCCGCGCAGCCAGAAGGAGTCGCCATCGGCCACGCCATCCAGCCGAGGCCGGCCGGGGGTGTCGGCGGGCTCGGCCTCGGGCAGGCGTGGGCCGCAGGCGGCGAGCAGCACGATGCTGGCCAGCGCGCAGGCCAGGCGGCGCGGCGGCGCAGGGCGTGATGCAAGGGTGCTCGTTCCCTTGCCCGCGTCCGCGTCCGCGCCCACGTCCGCGCCTTTATCCGCGCCTTTGTCCGCGCCCGCCAGGAGCCAGGGCGACGGCCAGGGTGCGTGCCCTTGCGAGGGCTGTTGAAGGAAGCGCGACGAGCGCGCGTTGCGGAAGCTCATGCCGCCCAGCATAAGCCGCGGCCGTCGCATCAGGCGCGCCCCTGGCTCGGCCTCCTGGCCGAGGCGAAAGCCCCAGTGCGTGCCGCGCAGAGACTGCCGCGTTCCTGGCGATGCTCAGGGCGCGTCGGCACGAGGCTCTCCACCCGCCCCGGAGTCAGACCGCGCCCGGCCGAATCGGGCGAACAGCATCGGCATCAGCACCAGGGTGAGCAGGGTGGCGCTGACCAGCCCGCCGGTGACCACCACCGCCAGCGGCCGCTGGATCTCCGAGCCGGGGCCGGTGGCCAGCAGCAGCGGCACCATGCCCAGCGCGGTGATCGCCGCGGTCATGAGCACCGGTCGCAGGCGGCGCAGCGCACCCTCGCGCACGCTCGCGCTCAGCGGCAGCCCCTGGGCAAGGAGCTGGTTGAACTGGGTGATCATCACCAGGCCATTGAGCACCGCGATGCCCAGCAGGGCGATGAAGCCCACCGAGGCCGGTACCGAGAGGTACTCGCCGCTGATCCACAGCGCCAGCACGCCGCCCACCGCCGCGAAGGGCACATTGGCGAGCACCAGCAGCGCCTGGCGCATCGATCCCAGGCTGAGCACCAGCAGCAGGAAGATCAGCCCGAGCGAGACCGGCAGCACGATCGCCAGCCGCGCGGTGGCACGCTGCTGGTTCTCGAACTGGCCGCCCCACAGCAGCCGCATGCCCGGGGCGAGCCGCTCCTCGCGGGCGACCAGCGCCTGC
>CAIZPE010000181.1 GCA_903934795.1 uncultured bacterium
CGGCGCCCGCCGCCCGCTCGCTGGCCGCGGCCCCGGTGGCTGGCGCGGCCCCCGTCCGATCGCCCGCGCCACCCCCGGCGCGGCCGGCCTTCGCCGAGGTGATCCGCGAGGCGAAGCGCCTGCCCGGCCTGTTCACGGTCTGGCAGAAGGACGAGAAGGTCTGGATCGAGATCGCTCCGGCGCAGTTCAACAGGCCTTTCCTCCTGGCGGCCACCCGGGTGAGCGGTCTGGGCGAGCGCGGTCTGTACCCGCACTGGATGCTCGGTCGCCATGTGGTGGCCTGGCGGCGTGTGCACGGCTCGGTGCAGCTGATCGCCCGCACCACGCGCTTCGGATCCTCGGCCGATCCGGGCCTCGCCCGGGCCGCGGGTCTGAGCTTCTCCGACAGCCTGCTCGGCTCGGCGCCGGTGGCCAGCGCCGAGCATCCCGAGCGCGGCTCGGTGCTGGTCGAGCTCTCGCCCATCCTGCTCACCGACTTGCCGCAGCTCACGCGCCAGCTCGAGGCGCAGTTCCGGGTGAGTTACGGCTTCGATGCCCGCAACTCGCACATCGGCGCGGTCAGCGTCGATGCCCGTGAGCTGGTGTTCCCCGTGACCGCCCACTACGCGCTGCCGCGGGTCCCCGCGCCGCCCGCAGGTCCGCTGCCGCCGGGCGCGCCGGTGCCGAGCACACCGCGCAACCTGGAGGACGCGCGCAGCCTGTTCGTCGATTACCGCTACAGCCTGTCGGCACTGCCCGAGCCGGTGATGCGGCCGCGCGCGGCCGACCCGCGGGTCGGCCATTATGTGCAGCAGATCCACGACTGGACCGAGTCGGGTGCGCGGGACGCCCGGCGCAACTTCGTCACCCGCTGGCGGATCGAGCCGCGCGATCCCTCGGCGGCGCTGTCAGAGCCGGTGCGACCGGTGGTCTTCTGGCTGGATCGCAACATCCCGGCGCGGCTGCGTCCTGCGATCACCGCCGGGGTCCTCGAGTGGAACAAGGCCTTCGAGCGCATCGGCATCCGCGATGCGCTGCAGGTGCGCGAGGAGCCGGCCGATGCGCCGATGGACCTCACCAGCGTGCAGCACGCCTCGATCCGCTGGTTCCTCGACAGCGATGAGGGCGCGCTGGCGATCGGCCCCTCGCTCACCGATCCGCGCAGCGGCGAGATCATCGACGCCGACATCGCGATCTCCGACAACTGGGCCCGCTTCGGTCGCCGGCTGGTGCGTGAATCCCTCCCGGGCTCGCGCTTTGCCGAGACCGCAGCCGCCCATGCCCATGCCCATGGTCCGGGCTGCCAGCACGCGGCCGAGTCCCTGGCCGAGCTCGACTTCGCGCTCGCCCTGCTCGAGTCGCGCGGCGATCTCGACCCCGAGGGACCGGAGGCCGAGCGCATCGTCGCCGATCTGATCAAGGATCTGGTGATGCACGAGGTGGGCCACACCCTCGGGCTGCGCCACAACTTCCGCGCCTCGCTGGCGGTGCCGGTGGCCCGGCTGGCCGACCCGGCCTACACGCGGGCCCATGGCCTGTCGGGCTCGGTGATGGACTACAACGGCTTCAACCTGCCGCTGGCCGGCGAGCCGGTGGGGCCGGTCACCATGACCACGCTCGGTCCGTACGACTACTGGGCGATCGAGTATGCCTACCGGCCCTTGCCGCCCGAGCGGGAGGCTGCCGAGCTTGCGCGCGTGGCGGCGCGCGCCGGAGAGCCCGCACTCGCTTATGGCACCGACGAGGAGGTGGTGGCCGGCTACGACCCGCAGGTCAACCAGCGCGATCTCGGCGATGATCCGCTCGCCTGGGCGGCGCGCCGGCTGGCCCTCAGCCGCGAGCTCTGGGCCCGACTGCAGACCCGCACCCTGCCCCCGGGCACGGGCTTCGGGGTGTTGCGCCGTGGCTTCGACAGCGGCCTGCGTCAGGTCGACCTTGCCGCCGAGGTGGCGGCCAAGCATGTCGGTGGCGTCAACTACTTCCGCGATGTCTCGGGCGATGCCCGCCCGGCCTTCGTGCCCGTGCCCGGCAGCCGCCAGCGCGAGGCGCTGAACCTGCTCGCCCGCGAGGTGCTGGCCGAGGACTCGCTCGCCATCGCGCCCTCGCTGGCGGCCCGGCTGTCCACCGATCCGCTGGACCGCGGCGCCTGGCCGCCGCCGCTGCCGGCCGTGCTGCAGTCGGTGGCGAGCCTGCAGCGCCGGCTGCTCGACCGTCTGCTCGGCGATGCGGTGCTCAACCGGCTGCAGGAGAACGAGGCCACGCTCGCGCCGGCCGAGCGCCTGCCGCTGCCCGAGCTGTTCGACACCCTGCGCGAGAACATCTGGCGCGAGCTCGCCCGTGGCGCCGACATCGGCGTGGCCCGCCGCATGCTGCAGCGCGAGCACCTGCGCAAGCTCACCGGGCTGCTGATGCGACCCGGCTCGGCGGTGCCGCCCGACGCCCGCGCGCTCGCCCGCGCCGATGCCCGCCGCCTGAGCGCGCGGATCGAGTCGGCGCTGCGCGGCCGGCAGCTCTCGCGCGAGGCCCGCGCCCATCTCGAGGAAAGCCTCGCCAGCCTGCGCGACGCGCTGCGCGCCGGCCTGACCCGGGCCGCGGGCTGACGCGGCAGCAGGCCCGGGCCGGCCGTGAACCTGCGCTTCCTCGAGGCCTTCTACTGGGTGGCCACGCTGGGCAGCGCCACCCGCGCCGCCGGCAAGCTCTCGCTCACCCAGGCCGCGATCTCCAGCCGCATCATCGCCCTGGAGGCCGAGCTCGGCGCGCGCCTGTTCGACCGCCGCTACCGTCGCCTGCACCTCACCGCCGACGGCCGCCGCCTGCTGGTCCATGCCGAGCGCCTGCTCGACCTGCAGCGCGACATCCGCCGCGATCTCGGCGGCGGCGAACAGGGCCCTCCGGTGCTGCGCCTGGGTGCCATCGAGTCGATCGCCCACACCTGGCTGATGCCGCTCTTCACGCGGCTGCGCGAGCGCTATCCGCAGTCGCGGCTGGAACTCACCATCGAGACCTCCCAGCTGCTCGACGAGCATCTGCGCCGTGGCCAGATCGACCTGGCGGTGCTTGCGCTGCCGGTGCACGGCGAATCGCTGCGCCAGCTGCCACTGCCCTCGCTGCCGATGGTCTTCGCCTGCCGGCGGCCGGCGGGCGCGCGCTCCGGGCGGCTGCGCCGGCGCCTGGCCGATCTCGCCCGCGAGCAGATCCTCAGTTTCCAGCGCGGCTCGCACCCCAATACCGCGGTGATCGACCTGTTCCGTGCCCATGGCGCGCCGGCGCCGCACCTGCACAGCGTGTCGTCGCTGTCGGCCATGCTCGGCCTGGTGGAGCGTGGCTTCGGGGTGGCCACGCTGCCCCGCGCGGTGGTCGAGCCGCTGGTGCGCGATGGCCGCATCTCGGTGGTAAGCACCGAGTCGCCGCTCGCGCCGCTGCCGCTGTTCGTGGCCTGGCGGCCCGACCCTGCCAGCGACACCCTCGAGCGGGTGGTGGCCGAGATCGATGCCATCGCGCAAGCCCACGCCGGCGCGGGTCATCATAAAAATCCTTGATGATCTGTTGATGAAATTTCCCGATTGTCGCGGCGCGGCGGCTCGGATCCAATCTGTCTGACGGCCCGGTGCGGGCGATCGTGGCCCGCGCACCGCGCCAACCCACCACAGGATTTCCTGATGACCGATCTCCGAGCCCCGCTCGCCAGCGACGCGGAGGTGGCCGCGCTGCGCCACCGGATTCGCCGTGGCGAGCACACCGCGCATACCTCGGGCCTTGCCGCCGGACGGGTGCAGGGCAACCTGGTGGTGCTGCCCGAGGCGCAGGCCTTCGACTTCCTGCGCTTCTGCCAGCGCAACCCGCGGCCCTGCCCGCTGCTGGCGGTCTCCGAGCCGGGCAGCCCGCGGGTGCCGCTGCTGGGCGCCGACATCGACCTGCGCACCGACCTGCCGGGCTACCGGGTGTGGCGTGACGGCGAGCTCGCCGAAGAGCGCACCGACATCGGCGCGCTCTGGCGCGACGACCTGGTGGCCTTCGTGCTGGGCTGCTCCTTTTCTTTCGAGGAGGCGCTGCTGCAGTCGGGGATCGCGCTGCGCCATGTCGCCTGCGGCGCCAATGTCGCGATGTACCGCACCAGCATCCCCACCGTGGCGGCCGGCCCCTTCGCCGGCCCGATGGTGGTCTCGATGCGCCCGCTCAAGCCCGCCGATGCGATCCGCGCGGTGCAGATCACCAGCCGCTTCCCCGGCGTGCATGGCGCGCCGGTGCACATCGGCCTGCCGCAGGCGATCGGCATCGCTGACCTCGCGCGCCCCGACTTCGGCGACCCGGTGCCGGTGCTCGATGATGAGCTGCCGGTGTTCTGGGCCTGCGGCGTCACGCCCCAG
>CAIZPE010000182.1 GCA_903934795.1 uncultured bacterium
CAAGCTGATCGGTGTGCAGTCCGACACCCGCTCGGCGATGCTGCCCGAGCTGCCGCCGGTGGGCGAGACCGTGCCCGGCTTCACCTTCACGGTGTGGGGGGGCATGATCGGGCCGGCCGGCATGCCGTCGGCCATCGTGCAGACCCTCAATGCCGCGATCAACAAGGTGCTGGCCACGCCCGCGGTGCGCGAGCGCATGATGGGCCTCGGACTGGAGCCGGCCCCGATGTCGCTGGAGGATTTTCGCCGCTTCACGGTCGAGCAGCACGCGGCCTGGGGCAAGAGCATTCGCGACGCCGGCATCCAGCCGGAATGACAGCGGTCAGACCCGCTGCTGCGGGGCGGGCATGAGTCTGTCGCCCCGGTTGCGCCCGGCCGCAGCCATCGCCGCGGCCACGGCGATGAATCTGCCCTTCGGGACCATCTACGCCTTCAGCGTCTTCCTGAAGCCGATGGAGGCCATGCTTGGCATCAGCCGGGCGCAGATGACCTTCATCTTCGGACTGGCCGCCTGCAGCCTGACCCTCGGCATGAACCTGGGACCCTGGCTGTACCGGCGGGTGCGGCCGGTGCCGCTCACGGTGGGTGGCGGCATCCTCAGCGGCCTGGGCCTGGCGCTCACGGCCGGAGCCAGCGGTTTTCTCGAACTCATGCTCGGCTACGGTCTGCTCTTCGGCATCGGCGGCGGCGTGGGCTTCATCCTGGTGCAGCAGGGCGTGAACCAGACGGTCCGCAGCCATACCGGCCTCGTCAACGGCTATGTGATCGGGCTCTATCCGCTGGGCGCGATGATCGGTGCGCCGCTCTTCGGCTGGGCGATCCAGACCTGGGGCCTGCGTCCCACCCTCTATGGCCTTGCGCTGGCGGTGCTGCTGTGCTGTCTTCTCACCGCGCTGCTGCTGGGCGTGGCCGACATCCGCATGCAGGACGAGACGGCCCACGCGGCCGGGCCGGTCGATCCGCGCAGGCCGCTGTTCTTTCGACTGTTCGCGGTGTTCTTTCTGGCCGCGGCCGCCGGGCTCACCGTGATGAGCCAGGCCGCGGGCATCATCCAGGCCTATGGAGGACAGACCGCCATGGCGCTGGGTGCCACCTCGGTGATCACCGGCTTCATCGCCAGTGCGCGCATCGGCGGCGGCTGGCTGATCGACCGTTTCGCAGTGCCGCATGTGGCGGCAGGCGCGCATCTGTTCTCGCTCACCGGCGCAGTGATGCTCAGCCTCTGGCCGGGCCCGCTCATGGCAGTCCCCTGCCTGGTGATGATCGGCATGGGCTACGGGTTCATCTCGGGGATCACCGCCGGGGCGATCGCACGCTACTGGAGCCGCAATGCCTTTGGCCGGGTGGCCGGGCAGCTCTACATCGCCTGGTGCATCGCCGCGATCAGCCTGCCGGTGCTGGCAGGCTGGATCTACGACCGCACCCAGGGCTACGGCGCGGCGGTGATGATCGCCGCGCTGGGCAACATCCTGGGTGCCTGGCTGGCCTTCGGCCTGCCGCGCGTGGCGGCTGCGCCGCCCCGCTGATCAGGCGACCGCATGGCCCGCGATCACGCGGCCATGCGGCACGCCGCCGATCACTTCTTCTCGTGCTTGGCAGCCCAGACCTTCTTGCCTTCCATGAGCGCGTCATAGACGGTCTGCGCCTTGCCGCCGATGGCCTGCACCAGCTCGGCCTGGCCCGGGCGGATGACCTTGGCCCAGGCTTCACGCTGCTCGGCCGTGAGCTCATGAACGAAGCCGCCCTTGCGGCGAAATTCCTCCATCTTGGGCTTTTCGGTGTCGGCCACCTGCTTTCGCGACCAGACGAGGTCAGGGAGCGCCTTCATCATCTTTTCGCGCAGGGCTGGCTTCAAGCCGTCAAACAGCGCCTTGTTGACGATGAAGGTGGAGGGGTGGTGGTAATGCCGGGTCATCACATAGTGCGGCGCACTCTGCGCGGCCGGCGTGGTGACATAGAACAGGAACGGCAGATCGGCGCCGGAGACCAGGCCGCTCTGCAGACCCGGCCAGAGTTCCGTGAGCGGCATCTGCACGCCATTGGCGCCGAGCTGCTTGAACACGATGCGCGAGGCCGGGGAGGGTGAAACACGCATCTTCTGGCCCTTGATGCTCTCTGGGGTCAGGCAGGCGGTCTTGCAGACCATGTCGTTCCAGCCGACGTCAGACACATAGATCAGCTCCAGGCCCTTCTCGGCGTAGAGCTTCTTCATCACCGGTGTGCCGTGGTTGTCGGTGACCCAGGCGCGCTCCTCGTCGTTCTTCCAGATGTAGGGGGCGTTGAAGACCGCGCCTTCGGGCACGGTGATGGCGCCGCCGGCAAACGACGAGGCACCGGCCTGCAGGCGGCCACGCACCACCTGCTGGTGCATCTCCTGCTCGTTGCCGACATGCTGGTATTCGAGCTTGAGTTCACCGCCGGCCGCCGCGTTGAAGTCGTTGATGAACTTCATGACGATGTCGTAGAGCACGGTGCCCTGCATGGCGGCCGTGCCGAGTTTCCAGACCTCCTGCGCCGAAGCCGGGGTGCTGATGCCAGCGGCCAGCAGCGAGAAGCCGGCGGCCGTGAGGAACTTCCTGAGGGATGTTTTCATGAGGTCTCCTGTTGTAGTCAGACGGTCGTGACGGCCCGTCCTGCCGCCAAGAGTATTGCTCGACTGTCGGGCGCAGGCCCGGAGCGGGCGCCAGGAACGGCACCTCCAGCAGGAAGCTTAGGGTGTCCGAGCCTATAGTCGGCGGACAGAAATAAGGATGAACGCAAGGAGGTTTTTGAGGAGAGCTTGGGCGCGCGTAAGCAATTTTGCCCGGGGCCCCCTGTAAATAATAGGGAATCAGAATTTGAAGGTGCGACCCTATCGCAGATCGGACGGTCGAGTGTCGAATGTCCTAGCCGAGTTGCGCAGAAACGTTCCTCACAACAGATACAATGTTCTACCCTTACGAGGATGGCGGGGGTCGAGTGCGGGATGTCCGAGGCGGTTTGCTCATGCA
>CAIZPE010000183.1 GCA_903934795.1 uncultured bacterium
CAGCACCGTCGTGATCGCCGCCGTCAGCGTCGTCTTGCCGTGGTCCACATGCCCAATCGTCCCCACGTTCACGTGCGGCTTGGTGCGCTCGAATTTGCCTTTGGCCATGCCGGGCTCCTGATCTGGAAAAGCGAGTTCGTCGAAGAGCGAGAGGAAAGAATTCTGGTGCCCATGGCGCGGATCGAACGCGCGACCTCTCCCTTACCAAGGGAGTGCTCTACCACTGAGCCACATGGGCAAAACTGCCATCTGCTGCCGCACCAGCCGCAAGCACTGGAGCGGGTGAAGGGAATCGAACCCTCGTCGTAAGCTTGGAAGGCTTCTGCTCTGCCATTGAGCTACACCCGCGCGGCCTTCCCTGCCCGCTTCCCTGCACACTGCGCCGGCCCGACCTGCGCCGGCAGCACTATGGTGGAGGAGGTTGGATTCGAACCAACGTAGGCGTAAGCCAACAGATTTACAGTCTGCCCCCTTTAGCCACTCGGGCACCCCTCCAGGGAACCGCTGATTATGGAGCGCTAACGCGCCCATGTCAACTCGCCGGACAACGGTGCCGCTCATCCCGGAGGCGGGAGCGGGCTGCGGGGATCGGTGCGGCGTTGCACAGGGCGCCGCACCCCGTGCCATCGGCGCTGGAGCCATGATTGACCGACCGGTCGGTCGAATAATAGACTGCGGCATCGCACGGGCGGACACGCCCTCCGGAGAAGCGCCATGTACACCCAGGCCATCGACCTTAAGCCCGGCGCCGAGCCGACTGCCGCCACGCCAGCGCCCGGCGAGCGCGAGCGCGCCTTCGAGGCCGCGATCGCCGACGATCGCCGCATCGAACCCCAGGATTGGATGCCCGAGGGCTACCGCAAGACGCTGGTGCGGCAGATCTCGCAGCATGCGCACTCGGAGGTGGTCGGCATGCTGCCCGAAGGCAACTGGGTGACACGGGCGCCGAGCCTGCGCCGCAAGGCGATCCTGCTCGCCAAGATCCAGGACGAGGGCGGCCATGGCCTGTACCTGTACGCCGCGGCCGAGACGCTGGGCGTGAGCCGCGAGGATCTGGTCGATGCCCTGCATGCCGGCAAGGCCAAGTACTCGAGCATCTTCAACTACCCCACGCTCACCTGGGCCGACATGGGCGCGATCGGCTGGCTGGTGGACGGCGCCGCGATCATGAACCAGGTGCCGCTGTGCCGCTGCTCCTACGGCCCGTATGCCCGGGCGATGATCCGGATCTGCAAGGAGGAGTCGTTCCACCAGCGGCAGGGCTTCGACATCATGCTCGCGCTGTGCCGCGGCACCCCGGCCCAGAAGGCCATGGCCCAGGACGCGCTCGATCGCTGGTGGTGGCCGGTGGTGATGATGTTCGGGCCCAGCGACAGCGAGTCGATCCATTCGGCTCAGACCATGCGCTGGGGCATCAAGCGGCTGTCGAACGACGAGCTGCGGCAGCGCTTCATCGACGCCACCGTGCCGCAGGCCGAGCTGCTTGGCCTGCGCATCCCGGACCCCGAGCTGCGCTGGAACGAGGCGCGCGGCCATCACGACCACGGTCCGATCGACTGGTCGGAGTTCTGGCGCGTGATCGAGGGTGACGGTCCCTGCAACCGCGAGCGGCTGGCGGCGCGGGTGCAGGCCCTTGAGAACGGCGCCTGGGTGCGCGAGGCCGCGCTCGCCCACGCCGCCCGCCACGCCGGCACCGGCAGCCGCGAGGCGGCCTGAGCCGACCGCCCGAGAGGAGTCCCCCATGACCGAACCGACCGCCACCTGGCCGCTCTGGGAAGTCTTCGTGCGCAGCCGCCAGGGCCTGGAGCACCGGCATTGCGGCAGCCTGCACGCGCCCGACGCCGCCATGGCCCTGCAGATGGCCCGCGATGTCTACACCCGCCGCCAGGAGGGCGTGAGCCTGTGGGTGGTGCCTTCGGCTGCGATCACCGCGTCGCGCCCGGAAGACCAGTCGACCGACTTCGATCCGATGGCCGACAAGATCTACCGCCACCCCACCTTCTACCGGCTGCCGCCGGAAGTCGACCATCTCTGAGCCCGCGATGGACGCCCCGACTGACACCGCGCGCAGCGCCGCCGCACACGATGCACACCTGCAGTACCTGTTTCGACTGGCCGACAACGCACTGGTGCTCGGCCAGCGGCTGGCCGAGTGGTGCGGGCACGGCCCGGTGCTCGAGGAAGAACTCGCCCTCACCAACATCTCGCTCGACCTGATCGGGCAGGCCCGGCTGCTGCTGGCCCACGCCGGCGAGCTGGAAGGCCAGGGCCGCGACGAGGACGCGCTCGCCTTCCTGCGCGACGAGCCGGACTTCCGCAACTGGACCCTGATGGAGCTGCCCAACGGCAGCGGCCCGCACGAGGACTACGCGGTGACCATCGCGCGCAACTTCCTCGCCGGCTGCCTGCAGCTGCCGCTCTGGGAGGCGCTCGCGCAGTCGAGCGACCCGCAGCTTGCCGCGATCGCGGCGCGCGCCGTCAAGGAGGCCCGCGCCCACCTGCGTCATGCAACCGGCTGGATGATCCGGCTGGGCGATGGCACCGAGGTGTCGCGTGCCCGCATGCAGTCCGCGCTCGACCGGCTGTGGCCCTACACCCACGAGTTCTGGGCCGAAGACGCTATCGACCAGACGGTGATCGCCCACGGCATCGGTTCGAGCACCTCGGCCCTGCGCCCCGCCTGGGAGGCTCAGGTGGATGCGGTGCTCGCCCGCGCCACCCTGCGACGCCCACCCGACAGCCGATTCCTCTCCAGCGGCCGCCAGGGCCGTCACTCCGAGCATCTCGGCTACCTGCTCGCCGAGATGCAGAGCCTCGCCCGGGCCCATCCCGGCGCACGCTGGTGAGCCCGGCCGGCGCCGGCGATCCCCGGCTCGCCGCGGCGCGCGCCGCTGCGGGTGCGGTCACCGACCCCGAGATCCCGGTGCTGACCATCGAGGACCTCGGCATCCTGCGCGAGGTGAGCCTGCGCGAGGGTCGGCTGGAGGTGGTGCTCACGCCCACCTACACCGGCTGCCCGGCGGTCGACGTGATCGAGGCCGATGTGCGCGCTGCGCTGGCCGCCGCCGGCTGGCCCGATGCGCGGGTGCGCACCAGTCTGAGCCCGCCCTGGAGCACCGACCTGATCAGCGAACGCGGCCGGCGGCAGCTGCTCGCCTACGGCATCGCGCCGCCCGGACCGGTGGCCGATCACCGACCGGACGGCGTCGGCCGCGAGCCCGGCACCGCGCCGCTGCGGCTCGTCCGTCGCGAGGCGATGGCAAGCGCCGGTCCGCAATGCCCGTGCTGCTCGTCGCCGCGGGTGGAGAAGCTCGCCGAGCACGGCTCGACGCCCTGCAAGGCGCTCTACCGGTGCCTGGCCTGCGGCGAACCCTTCGACCACTTCAAGCCCTACTGAGCCATGCCTGCGCCCCGATTCCACCGGCTGAGCATCCGCGAGGTGCGCCCCGAGACCGCCGACGCGATCAGCGTGGCCTTCGAAGTGCCGCCGGCGCTGCGCGATGAATACCGCTTCGTGCAGGGCCAGTTCATCACCCTGCGCGAGACCCTCGACGGCGAGGAGCTGCGGCGCGCCTACTCGATCTGCGAGGGGGTGCCACAGTACGAGGCCGGCGCGCCGCTGCGGGTGGCGATCAAGCGGGTGGCCGGCGGCCGCTTCTCGAACTGGGCCAACGACCACCTGCAGGCCGGTCGTCAGATCGATGTGATGACGCCCGACGGCCGCTTCCACCTGCCGCTCGACCCCGCGCACGGCAGGCACTACGCCGGCTTTGCCGGGGGCTCGGGCATCACGCCGATGCTTTCGCTGATCAGCACCATCCTGGAGCGCGAGCCCGAGAGCCGATTCACCCTGGTCTACGCCAACCGCAGCAGCGCCTCGATCATGTTCGTGGAGGCGCTGGAGGCGCTGAAGAACCGCCACATGACCCGCCTGCGGCTGATCCACGTGCTCTCCGAGGAGAGCCAGGAGATCGAGCTCTTCAGCGGCGTGCTCGACGAGGCGCGCTGCACCCGGCTGCTGACAGCGCTGCTGCCGGCCGCCGGCATCGATGCCGCCTTCGTGTGCGGGCCACAGCCGATGATGGACGGCGTGGAGCGCGCACTGCTCGCCGCCGGCGTGGCGCCGGCGCGAATCCTGATCGAGCGCTTCGGATTGCCCGCCCCCGCCCCGGCCGCGGCAGCCGCCGCCGAGGTGACCGCCGATGACGGCCCCCGGGCCGATGTGCGGGTGGTGATCGACGGCAAGGAGCGCCGGCTGAGCATGCCCTTCCAGGGCCGCAGCATCCTGGATGCCGGTCTGGCCGCGGGCGCCAACCTGCCCTTCGCCTGCAAGGGCGGCGTGTGCTGCACCTGCCGGGCCCGTGTGCTCGAGGGCGAGGTGCGCATGCTGCGCAACTTCACGCTCGAGGCCGACGAGATTGCCCGCGGCTTCGTGCTGACCTGCCAGTCGGTACCGGTGAGCGAGCGCGTGGTGATCAGCTTCGACGAGCGCTGAGCGCGCGGTCAGCCAGCCATGGCGCGACCCCGATCAGCCGGCTACGACGCCCAGCGCGAGGCGATCCTGGGTGCGGCGGTGCATGCGTTCTCGGAGATCGGCTATCCGAGCGCATCGATGTCGCAGCTGGCCCGCTCCTGCGGCGTGTCCAAGGCCACGCTCTACCACTACTTCGACAGCAAGGAGGCGCTGCTGTTCGAGGCGCTGCGGCGTCACACCGCCGAGCTGCTCGCGCTGGTGCGCGACGCGGCCGACCGCGCACCGCCCGGACCGGCCCGCTGGGCCTCGGTGGTGCGCGCGCTGATGCCGGCCTATCGCCGCGCCCGGGTCTTTCATGCCGCGCTGATCAACGACGTGAAGTTCCTGCCGGCCGAGGAACGCGGGATCATCGTCGCCCAGCAGCGGGCGGTGGTCGACGCGATCGCAGCGGTCCTGAACGAGGCATTTCCGGACCGCATCCCGCCCGCGCGCCTGAAACCGGTGACCATGGCGCTGCTGGGCATGCTGAACTTCAGCTTCGCGTGGCTGCGCCCCGACGGGCCGATGAGCCACGAGGAGTTCGGCGAGCTGGCGCTCTCACTGAGCCTGCACGGTCTGGCGGGCGCCCCGCCCTGATCGCCTGAGGCCGGCAGGCCGGCCCGCCGCCCGCCCCGTTCCACCCGACCCTGGAGACATCCGATGAGCAAGCAGTTCGCCTCGAAGGCCGACCTCGCCGCCAAGAAGACCGAGTTCATCCAGCTCTCGCCCAATGCCTGGGCCTACACCGCCGAGGGTGACCCGAACTCCGGGGTGATCATCGGCGACAACGCCTGCATGGTGATCGACACCACCGCCACTCCGCTGATGGCGCAGGAGCTGATCCGCCACATCCGCAGCGTCACCGACAAGCCGATCCGCTATGTGGTGCTCAGCCACTACCATGCGGTGCGGGTGCTGGGCGCCTCGGCCTACTTCGCCGAGGGCGCCACCGAGATCATCGCCTCGCGCGGCACCTGGGATCTGATCGTCGAGCGCGGCGAGGCCGACATGAAGTCGGAGATCGAGCGCTTTCCGCGGCTGTTCGCGGGCGTGGAATCGGTGCCGGGCCTGACCTGGCCGACCATGGTCTTCGAGCGCGAGCTGACCCTGCATCTCGGCGGCCTCGAGGTGAAGCTGATGCACCTGGGCGCGGGCCACACCCGCGGCGACACCATCGCCTGGATCCCGTCGCAGAAGGTGTGCTTCTCGGGTGATCTGGTGGAGTACATGGCCGGGGTCTACACCGGCGACGCGCACCTGCAGGAATGGCCGTCCACGCTGGAGAAACTGCGCGCGCTCGGCGCCGAGAAGCTGGTGCCCGGGCGAGGCCCGGCCATGACCACGCCCGCCGACTGCGACAAGGCGATCGACTACACCCGGCGCTGGGTGACCGATCTCTACCAGACCGCGCAGGCTGGCGTGGCGGCAGGGCGCAGCCTGAAGCAGGTCTTCGCCGACACCCGCAAGGTGATGGACCCGGTGTTCGGCCAGGTGTTCATCTACGAGCACTGCCTGCCCTTCGATGTGTCGCGGGCCTACGACGAGGCCAGCGGCATCGCCCACCCGCGCATCTGGACCGCCGAGCGCGACATCGAGATGTGGCGCTCGCTGCAGGACTGACGCCGGGCCGCGCTCGCTGCAGGACTGACGCCGGGCCGCGCCCGCTCAGCCGGCGTGCGCGGCCGCGAGCGAGCGGTCGAGGTCCCAGAGGATGTCGTCGATCGACTCCAGGCCCACCGAGAGCCGGATCATGTCGGGCGTGACCCCGGCGCGGGCCTGCTCGTCGACCGAGAGCTGGCGATGGGTGGTGGAGCCGGGATGGATGACCAGCGTGCGGGCATCGCCCACATTGGCAAGGTGGCTCATGAAGGTGGCGGCGTCGATGAAGCGTTCGCCGGCACGCTGCGCGTCGGCGGCGTCGGCCGGAGATGCCGGACCCTTGCGCATGCCGGGGCGCGGCAGGATGCCAAAGGACAGGATGCCGCCCGCACCCCGCGGCATGTAGCGCGCAGCCAGCGCGTGATAGGGGCTGTCGGGCAGCCCGGGATAGTTCACCCAGGCGACCGCCGGGTGCTCCTGCAGGAACTGCGCGACCCGCAGCGCGTTGGCGCAGTGGCGGTCCATGCGCACCGGCAGGCTCTCGATGCCCTGCAGCAGCATCCAGGCAGACATCGGCGCCAGCGTGGGCCCAAGGGTGCGCATGGTCTCCATGCGCGCCTTCATGGTGAAGCCGAAGTCGCCGAAGGTCTCGTAGAAGCGCACGCCGTGATAGCCGCGCGAGGGCTCGACCATGCCGGGGAAGCGTCCGTTGTCCCAGGGGAAGCGGCCGGACTCGATCACCACGCCGCCCAGCGTGGTGCCATGGCCGCCGAGGTACTTGGTGGCCGAGTGCACGACGATGTCGGCGCCATGCTCGATCGGGCGGCACAGGTAGGGCGAGGCCAGGGTGTTGTCGACCACCAGCGGCACGCCGTGGTCACGGGCCACCCGGCCCACCGCGGCGATGTCGAGCACATTCAAGCGCGGGTTGGCGATGGTCTCGGCGAACACCGCGCGGGTGTTGGGCTGCATGGCACGGCGGAAGTTCTCGGGGTCATCGGGTTCGACGAAGCTGCAGCTGATGCCGAAGCGCTCGAAGGTGACCGCGAACTGCGAGTAGGTGCCGCCATAGAGCGTGCTGGCGGCGACGATGTGGTCGCCGTTGCCGCACAGCGTGAGCATGGCCACCATCTCGGCGGCCATGCCGCTGGCCGCCGCCAGGCCGGCGCGGCCGCCCTCGAGCGCGGCCACCCGCTCCTCGAAGACCGCCACGGTGGGGTTCGACAGGCGGGAGTACACATTGCCGAAAGTCTGCAGGTTGAACAGGCTGGCCGCGTGCTCGGCCGAGTCGAACACATACGAGGTGGTCTGGTGGATGGGCACCGCGCGGGCGCCGGTGGTGGGGTCGGGGATCTGGCCTGCATGCAGGCACAGGGTCTCGATGCCGAATTCACGATCTGCCATGGTCGGGTCCGCGCAGGATCAGTAGGGAAGCTGGCGCGGCCGCCGGGCCGACACCACCCGGGTGTTCACGCCCACCCAGTTCAGGCCGCCGAAGAGCCGGGCGTGCTCGATCTTGACGCAGCGGTCGGTGACGCTGTCCAGACCCTGGCTGCGCGCGAGCGCGTCGGCCTCTTCATTGATGACGCCAAGCTGCTGCCACAGGCAGCGCGCCCCGATGGCGACCGCCTCGCGGGCGATCGGCAGGACATCGGCGCTGCGCCGGAACACGTCGACCATGTCGACCTTGAAGGGAATGGCCGTGAGCGAGGGGTAGCAGGTCTCGCCCAGGATTTCGGTGTAGCGCGGATTGACCGGCACGATGCGGTAGCCGTGCTCCTGGAGGTACTTGGCGGCGAAGAAGCTGGGGCGGTACCAGTCGGCCGACAGGCCGACCACCGCGATCAGGCGGTTCTCGGCCAGTATGCGGCGCAGGGTGGGGATGTCGGACACGGCCTGTGCTCCGGGGCGGCGGGAACGGGCGCACAGCATGACATGAAGCGCTGGCTGCTGGCAGGCCCGCAGGCGCTCTGCTATCGTGGGCCGAACACGGCCGGCGCTGGCCGGGGGGATGCACGCATGGCAAATGAATTCGGCACCGGCCCACTGGGCTTCGGCTCGCTGAGCAGCATGCTCGAGTCGGTGGACATGGTGAAGAAGGCCTGGTCGGGCTTCAGCCTGCCGGCCAGCCTCTCGCCCACCATGGACATCGGCGAGCTCGACAAGCGCATCGCCGACCTCAAGACGGTCGAGCAGTGGCTGAACATGAACCTCAGCCTGTTGCGGGGGACCATCCAGGGCATGGAGGTCCAGCGCGGCACGCTCGCAGCGATCAAGGCCTTCGGTCAGGCGGTTTCGGCCCGCGGCGATGCGGTCGGCGCCTTCACCGCCGCCGCCCAGGCGGCTGCGCAGGCAGCCACGCAGGCCGCGGCGCGGGCTGCGGGTGGTCCCAACCCGGACGAATCTTCCGGGGAGACACCTGCACAGCCGCAAACCGGCGCCGGGCCCGATGCCGCCACCGATCCCGGCGCCGGCGACGGCGCGATGCCCTCGCTCGGCCAGGACCTCTCCCGCGCCGCCGCCGCCGCGGTCAATCCCGCCACCTGGTGGAACCTGCTGCAGGGCCAGTTCGCCCAGGTGGCACAGGCGGCCATGGCGGGTACCGCGAGTGCCGCTGCCGCCGGGCTCGCGGCAAACCAGGCGGCGGGCGAGACGGCAGGCGGCAAGGCGCCGACCGGCAAGACCTCCGCCCGGAAAACGGGGGCCGGCAGCCGCAGCCGCGCCACGGCCGGGTCGCCGAAATCCGGCGCCGCCGCCGCACGGCGCGGCGCCAAACCCGCTGCATCCGCTGAACCCGCAGCACCACCGCGGCCGCGAACCCGAAGCCGGGCCGGCGGATGACCGCGTTTCGCCATGGCCACGCCACCCACCCGCAGTGGTCGATGGCGATGGAGATCGCCCTGACCCAGGTGATGGGGCGGGAAGGGCCGATCGGTGGCGGCTTCGCGAGCGGGCTGGGCCTGCTCTATGTCACCGACGCGCTCGCGCCGCATCTGGGCGAACTGCTCGCCGCGCTGCGCGCCCGCACCGGTGTGCACCACTGGAGCGGCGCGGTGGCCGCCTCGATCTGCGCCGGAAGCGCGGAATACGCCGGCGAGCCGGCCCTGGCGATCATGATCGCCAGCCTGCCGGCAGAGAGCTTCCGGGTGTTCTCGGGTCGGCTGCGCACGGCCGGCGCCGGCGCACCTGCGCATGTGGCGCTGGTGCACGCCGACCCGCGGCTGCCCGACATCGCCGACCTGGTGGCCGAGCTCGCCGACCGCACCGACACCGGCTTCCTGTTTGGCGCCCTGACCAGCGGCGCCGACGACGGCGACACCCAGCTCGCCGACGAACCGGTGCGCGGCGGCCTGAGCGGCGTGGCCTTCGACGCCTCGATACGGCTGCTCACCCGGGTCACCCAGGGCTGCGCGCCGCTGGCCGGCGAGCACCGGATCTCCGAGTGCACGGGGCAGTTCCTGCAGCAGATCGACGGCCGGCCCGCGCTCGATGTGCTGCTCGAGGATCTCGGGGTCAGGCTGCCGCCGCACGCCGAGCGCAGCGGCCCGGCCATCCTGCAGGCGCTGCCGGTGCAACGCCTGCGGCAGGGCCTGTTCGTGGGGCTGGCCTCCGGCGAGGGCAGCCGCAGCCCGGGCTTTGGCGACTATCTGGTGCGCAGCGTGGTGGGCATCGATCCGGACAACCGGGTGGTGGCGGTGGGCGACACCCTGCAGTCGGGCGACCGGGTGGTGTTCTGCACCCGAGACCGCGATGCCGCGCGCCGCGATCTGGTGAGGATCATTGCCGAACTGCGCGACGAGGTCGATGACGAGGGGCTGGAGATCCGGGGCGCGCTCTATCACTCCTGCGTGGCCCGCGGCGGTCATCTGTTCGGCGCGCAGGGCGCCGAGATGGAACTCATCCGGCATCACCTTGGCGAGGTGCCTCTGATCGGCATGTACGGCAACGGCGAGATCGCGCACGACCGCATCTACGGCCACACCGGCGTACTCACCCTTTTTGTGGCCTGAGCCCGCACGTGGCGGGCCGCCGATCAGCGCGCCGGTCGGCGGGCGTGAGTCGCGCGCCAGCGGCGCAGCGCCGGCGCAATGTCTGCGAGCGACACCAGCACCGGAATGCCGGCAGGCGGCCGCCGCTGCAGCACCGGGCATTGCCCGCCCGCCCAGAGATCGACCGTGGGCGGCAGATGCTCACGCAGTTCGGCCAGTCCGTCGAGCACCTGGTTGGGGTTCTGACTGGCGGAGAAGGAAATGGCGACCACATCGAACTCGCCCGAGGACGCGGCACGCACGATGTCGAGAATGGGCGTCTGGGTGCCCAGCGAGGTGCAATGGCAGCCGTCGAGCGCCATGAGCGCCTCGACCATGAGCAGGCCGAGCCCGTGGGCCTCGTTGGGGAAGGTGGTGAGCAGCACGCGCGGCGAGGCACCCGAGACCGGAATGGTGCTGATCGCGTTGCGCAGCACGACCTGCATCGACTCGGTGTAGAGATGCTCCTCGAAGATCTCGATCTGACCCCGAGCCCAGGCTTCACCCACCAGCACGTTGAGCGGCGCGCACACCGACATCACGAAGCGCTCGAGCCCGATGCGCAGCGCCGCCTGAGACAGGTTGCCACGCAGGTCCTCGACGCGGTGCGAGCGGATGAGGTCGATGAAGCGCAGCAGGTCGTCGTGGGCCGAGACGGCTTCGGCCATCTGCTGCGGCGGCCCGCTGCTCTCGCCCACCAGAAGCTGAAGCTGATCGGCGGTCAGCCCGATGATCTTGCCCGGCCGATGGCCGGCGTCCATGAGCCTGCGCAGCAGGCGCAGACGCTCGACCTGATCGAGCGGGTAGGCACGCTCGCCGAAGGCATCCCTGCCCGGGGCGGGGAAGCCGTATCGGCGCTCCCATACCCGCAAGGTATCCTTGGACAAGCCCGTATCGCGCTCGACCGCCGCGATGCTCAGGGTGATCGGCGTCTGGGCCGAGCGGTCATTCATGGCTGTCCGATGAAAAGGGAACCCGGCGACGGGGAACTGCCCGAGGCGATTTGTCCTGGACAAATACTTGACTATCGCCCTGCCGGCTTTGATTATAGGCTGAAACGGCCAGGATGACTAAGACATCTCGCCCCTATCGGAAATCGGGCAATGCCTGCGGAACGGCCCGAAAACACCCGGCCTGCCGAACAACACCGTAGGGTCAATATCTGACCGGCAAGTCACGATCGGTATAGTCCGCGGTATCGTCCCTGCGTCAGACCCTTCCGCACCCGCCTGCACCGCCAGCCGGGCGCCCCGTTCAGCTCAGCACTCAACAGACCCGACTACCGGACAGAAAGCCAGCCATGCGGATTGCAGTGATCGGATCGGGTATCTCGGGACTGTCGGCAGCGCTGCGCCTGACCCCTTTCCATTCGGTGAGCCTGTTCGAGTCTCAGCCCCGGCTCGGCGGTCACGCGAACACCGTGGAGGTGAGCCTCGACGGCATCACCGCGCCGGTGGACACCGGGTTCCTGGTCTACAACCACCGAACCTACCCGCATCTGGTCCGGCTGTTCGAAGAGCTCGAGGTGCCCACCGCCGCCTCCGACATGTCGTTCTCGGTCTCGGTGCGGCCGCAGGACTTCGAGTGGTGCGGCTCCAGCCTGGCCTCGGTCTTCGCGCAGCCGACCAACGCGCTGCGCGTCGACTTCTGGCGGATGCTGCGCGACATCGGTCGGTTCAACCGTGAAGCCACACGGCTCGCCGCGCTTGCCGATCGGGGCGAACAGCCGCCAGCCCTGGCCATGCCGCTGGGCGACTTTCTCGAGCGCAACGGCTACAGCCATGCCTTCCGGGACGGCTACCTGCTGCCGATGGCGGCGGCGATCTGGTCCTGCCCGATGAGCACCATGGCGGGGTTCCCGATGGGCAGCTTCGCGCGCTTCTTCCACAACCACGGGTTGCTGCAGATCACCGACCGACCGCAGTGGCATACCGTGCGCGGCGGTTCGCGGGAGTATGTGCGTCGCATCCGGGAACGCCTGACCGATGTGCGGATCGGCGAGCCGGTCACCGCGGTACGCCGGCTGGGCCGTGAGGGGAGCGCCGGCGTGGCCGTCAGCACCGCGCGTGGCACCGAGCCCTTCGACCAGGTGGTGCTTGCCTGCCACAGCGACCAGGCGATGGCCCTGCTGGCCGATCTGCACCCTGACGAACGGGAGATCCTCGGCGCGATCCCCTACCAGCCCAACCAGGCCTGGGTGCACACCGACCTCACCCTGATGCCGCGCCGGCGTCGCGCCTGGGCCGCCTGGAACTACCTGAGCGACGGCAACACGCAGTCACCGCAGGTCTCGGTGACCTACTGGCTGAACCGGCTGCAACCGCTGCCGTTCAAGCGGCCGGTGCTGCTCAGCCTGAACCCCCTGACCGAGCCCGCCGCCGACAGCGTGATCGCCCGCATCGAGTACGAACACCCGATCTTCGATCAGGCGGCGGTGGCAGCGCAGGCCCGCCTGCCCGGCCTGCAGGGCGCGCGCAGCACCTGGTTTGCCGGCGCCTGGACCGGGTACGGCTTCCACGAGGACGGCCTGCGCTCGGGCCTGGCGGTGGCCGACAGGCTGCTGCAGCTGCCGCGGATCGCCCGGACGGCGGCATGATCCTGACGAGAGCCCGGCGCGCCCTCGACGCGCTGGCGCAGGACGGCTGGCGCTTCGCCTTCGGCGAGGTCATCCACCGCCGGCTGCGGCCTGCCGCGCACGCCTTCCGCTACCCCGCCTTCCATGTCCGTGCGCCAGCACACCGGCTTGACGGGCAACCGCGCGGAAACTGGCTGTTCGGCGTGAATCGGCGGGCCCTGCTGAGCCTGCACGAGTCCGATCATGGCGGCGGCCAGACGGCCGTCATGCCGTGGCTGCACGCGCTGCTGGCGCAGGCAGACATCGTCGCCGACGGGTCGGTCTGGCTCGACGCCTTTCCACGCGTGCTCGGCTATGCCTTCAAGCCAGTGAGCTTCTGGTTCTGTCACCGGGCCGACGGCGCTCTGGTGGCGATCGTGGCCGAGGTGAACAACACCTTCGGCGAGCGTCACTGCTATCTGCTCACGGGGACGCCGGGCGCGCCGCTGGGTGCGGGCCGCACGCTGCAGGCGCAGAAGGTCTTTCATGTCTCGCCCTTCTGCGATGTGGCAGGCTCCTACCGCTTCCGGTTCATGACCGCCGGCCGCCGCAGCGTGGCCCGCGTGGAGCACCATGATGCCGAGGGCCCGCTGCTGCTGACCAGCCTCTCGGGCGAACTCCAGCCACTCGGGCTGCGCGGCAGCCTGCGCGCCCTGACCGCCTACCCCCTGTTCACGCTGGGCGTGATCGCCAGGATCCACTGGCAGGCGGTGCTGCTGCTGGCGCGTCGCGTGCCCTTCCGAACCAAGCCCGCGCCACCAGCGCACTTCGTGACCCGCGGATCGCCATGACCGGAGCCACCACTTCTGCCAACGGCACGCAGCACCCCGCGGGCGCTGCGCCACAGACCCGCCTGCCCGACTCGGTGCCTCGCGCCGCGCGCCCCCTTCTGCGCATGCTCGGCCGGCTCACCCACGGGCGGCTGCTGCTGACGCTGCCCGGGGGAGAGACCCTGTCCTTCGGCAGCGGCGAATCCGCCGTGCCCCTGCAACTGCTCAACTGGAAGCCGCTCACCGCGGCACTGGCGCGCGGCGATGTCGGCTTCGCCGAAAGCTGGATCGCCGGCGACTGGCGCTGCGAACGGCTGATCGATGTGCTCGACCTGATGCTGGCCAACCGGACGGCGCTCGAGGGCGCGATCTACGGCAACAGCCTCACCCGGCTCGTCGACCGGCTCCGGCACCTGATCAAGCACAACAGCCGGCGCGGCGCGCGACGCAACATCGAGGCCCACTACGACCTCGGCAACGCCTTCTACCGGTTGTGGCTGGACGACACCATGACCTACTCCAGCGCGCTCTTCGGCGGTGAGACCGAACTGGCGCTGCCGCAGGCGCAGGCCGCCAAGTACCGCCGCATCCTCGACCAGCTCGGCTTGCCGCCCGGCGCCAGCGTGCTCGAGATCGGCTGCGGCTGGGGCGGCTTCGCCGAGCAGGCCGCCCGCGGCGGGCTGCGGGTGAAGGGCCTGACCCTGTCGCACGAGCAGCTCGCCTTCGCCAACCAGCGGCTGACCGATGCCGGCCTCGGCGCTCGGGCGGGCTGCGTGCTCCAGGACTATCGCGACGAGCGTCAGCGCCATGACGGCATCGTGTCGATCGAGATGTTCGAGGCGGTAGGCGAGCGCTACTGGCCGCGCTACTTCGAGACCCTGGCGCGCTGTCTCGCGCCCGGCGGGCGCGCCGTGGTGCAGACCATCGTCATCGACGACCGGCTGTTCGATCGCTATCGCCGCGGCACCGACTTCATCCAGCAGTTCGTGTTCCCGGGCGGCATGCTGCCCTCGCCCCCGGTCTTCGAGGCCCAGGCCCGACGCGCCGGCCTGCAGGTGCTCGACCGCTTCGCCTTCGGTCAGGACTACGCGCGCACCCTTGCGCAGTGGCGCGAGACCTTCATGGCGCGGCTCGTGGCGGTGCGCGCGCAGGGCTTCGACGAACGCTTCATCCGCACCTGGGAGTTCTACCTCGCCTACTGCGAGGCGGCCTTCCGTCACCGCAGCACGGATGTCATCCAGTTCACCCTGGGCCATGCCGGCAGCGCCGGCGCGGCGCACCGGGGTGCCGCATGAGCCGCGTCGCGTTCGCCGCCATGGCGCTGGCGGCGGCGCTCGGCGCGGCACTCGCGGCGGCTCCGGCCAGCGCCAGCAGCGAAGCCGCAGGCAGCCCAGCCAGTGCCGGCGCGGCGACATCCGGACTCACCGCGCCCGCCGCGATCACCGACCTGCTGCGCCAGCCGCGCGTGGCCGGCGAGGGGCGGCTGCGCTGGTTCGGCCTGCAGATCTATGACGCCCGCCTGTTCGTGACGCCCGACGGCGTCGACATCGAGCGCTGGACACGCACCCCGTTCGCGCTCGAGCTGCGCTACGCCCGCAAGCTGATGGGCGAGGACATCGCGCAGGCAAGCCTGAAGGAGATGGCGCGCATGGGCTTCGGCACCGAGGCGCAGCGCGCCGGCTGGCTGGAGACCATGCGCCGGCTGTTCCCGGATGTGATCGCCGGCGACCGGTTGACCGGCGTGCATCTGCCCGAGGGGCGGGCGGTCTTCTACCGCAACGACACCCGCATCGGCCGGGTGGAAGATCGCCAGTTCGTCGAGGCCTTCTTCGCGATCTGGCTCGATCCGCGCACCGTGGCACCCGATCTGCGCCGCTCGCTGCTCGCCGATCCGGCTGTCGCCGGGCGTGCTGGCGCGTCACCCCGATGAGCCCTGCCGCCGCGCTGCCGCTGCGCCGCCTGGCCGCCTATGGTGCGCTGCGCGCGCCACTCGCGCTGGTCGAGCTGCCGGTGTTCGTGATGGTGCCGGCCTTCTACGGCGCCGGCCTCGGGCTGGACATCGCCCTGGTGGGGGCCGTGCTGTTCGGCATGCGCCTGCTCGACGCGCTGGTCGATCCGCTGATCGGCGCCCGCATCGACAGCGACCGGGCGCACGGCCGACGCGACGAGCGGCGCTGGATCCAGCTCGCCCTGCCGCTGCTGGCGCTGGGCTTCGGCGCGATGTTCCTGCCGCCGGTCCAGGGCACGGCCGCCGCCGTGTGGCTGGCCCTGACCTCGGGCATCACCTATGTGGCCTACTCGGCCGTCTCGATCGCCTACCAGGCCTGGGGGGCCGGTCTGGCCGAGACCGCCTCGCAGCGGGCGCGGGTGACCGCGGTCCGCGAGGGCTTCGGGCTGGCCGGCGTGCTCGCGGCCGCCGGGCTGCTGGCGCCGGCCATGGCCCCCTGGCTGATCGCGGCCTTCCTGAGCATGGCCGCGCTGGCGGCCTGGCTGATGCGGGCCGCGCCGGCACCGCGGGCGACCGTGGCCCTGCCGGCGGGCGAGCGCCGCTTCTGGCAGGGCTGGCGGGCGGTGCTCGGCAACCCGGGCTTCCGCTGGCTGCTGGCCGCATTCATGGTGAACGGCGTGGCCACCGCCATCCCGGCCACGCTGGTGCTCTTCTTCACCCAGGACGTGCTCGGCGCGAGCGAGACCCAGACCTCGGTGCTGCTGGGCATCTACTTCCTCGCCGGCGCCCTGGGCATGCCGCTGTGGATCGCCGCCTCGCGCCGGCTGGGGCTGCGCAACGCGTGGCTGGTGGGCATGTCGTTCTCGGTGCTCGCCTTCCTGTGGGCACTCAGCCTGGGGCGCGGCGACCTGATCGCCTTCGGCCTGGTCTGCGCGATGACCGGCCTGGCCCTGGGCAGCGACCTGGTGATGCCCAGCGCCCTGCTTGCCGCGCTGATCGACGACGCCGGCCATGGCGGCCGCCGCGAGGGCGCCTACTTCGGCCTGTGGAATCTGGCCACCAAGCTGAACCTCGCCATCGCGGCTGGCCTGGCCCTGCCCCTGCTCTCGCTGCTGGGCTACCACCCCGGTCAGCCGGGCGGCGGACTGGCCCTGTCGATGACCTACGCCGCGCTGCCCTGCGCACTGAAGCTGCTGGCCGGCGTGATCGTGCTGATCGCGCCGCTGCCCGATGCCGCCCTGCGCGACCCCACCCCCGAAGCGAATGCCCTGCCATGACTGCCACCTCCCTTACCCGTCGACGCGCGCTGCTGGCCGGGCTCGCCCTGCCGGCGGCGGCAGCGCTGCCCGGCTGCGCCAGCCTCGATCCCGCCGAGTACGCCGACCAGAAGCCGGCGCTCGATCTGACCCGTTACTTCGACGGCATGATCGACGGCTGGGGCATGGTCCAGGACCGCAGCGGCAAGGTGCTGCGCCGATTCACCGTCGTCATCCAGGCGGGCTGGCGTGGCGACACCGGCACGCTGGACGAGGCCTTCGTGTGGTCCGACGGCGAGCGCCAGCGGCGGGTCTGGACCCTGCTGCGCCGGCAGGCCGGCAGCTACACCGGCACCGCCGCCGATGTGGTGGGCGAAGCCACCGGCACCGCCCGCGGCAATGCGCTGAACTGGCGCTACACCATGGCCCTGCCGGTCTCGGGCCGCACCTGGCATGTCGACTTCGACGACTGGATGTTCCTGGTCGACGACCGCGTGCTGCTCAACCGGGCGACCATGAGCAAGTTCGGGGTGCGCCTGGGCGAGGTCACCTTGTCGATGACGCGTCGCTGAGGTCGCCATGCTCAGCCCCCTGAATCCCCGCATCACCCGCTGGCAGGACCATCGGGTCTGGATCGTCGGCGCCTCCAGCGGCATCGGCGCCGCGCTGGCCCGCGAGCTGCTCGCCCGCGGCGCGCGGGTGGCGCTGTCGGCCCGCCGCGAAGAGCCCCTGCGTGAACTCGCCGGCGCCGCGCTCGGCGAAGGCCGGGCGCTCGTCGCGCCCGTCGATGTGCTCGATGCCGCGGCGGTGCGTGCCGCGCACCAGTCCGTGATCGAGCAGTGGCAAGGCATCGACCTGGTGGTCTGGGTGGCGGGCACCTACCAGTCGATGCGGGCCTTCGACTTCGACCTCGTTGCGGCCAGGCGGATCATGCAGGTCAATGTCGACGGGCTGCTCAACGGCCTGGCCTGCGTGCTGCCGATGCTGATCAGCCAGCGCGCCGGCGCAATCGGCATCGTCTCGAGCGTGGCCGGCTACGGCGGCCTGCCGCGCGCGCTGGTCTACGGCCCGAGCAAGGCGGCGCTGAACAACCTCGCGCAGTCGCTCTACCTCGACCTGCATCCGCTCGGCGTGGGCGTGCACCTGATCAACCCGGGCTTCGTCGAGACCCCGCTCACCGACCTCAACGACTTCGAGATGCCGGCCCTCATGCCGGTGGAGGCGGCAGCCCGTCGCATGGTCGAAGGCTTCGAGCAGGGCCGCTTCGAGATCCACTTTCCACGGCGTTTCACGCTGGTGCTCAAGCTGCTCTCGCTGTTGCCGCACCGTCTCTATTTTTCGCTGGTCGGGCGCATCACCGGCGCCCGGCCCGCGGCCAGCGCCCAGACCGCCGCGCCATGAAACACGCGCACCAGCCCGCCGCCCTGCGCGCGGTGATCGACTTCTTCGAGGGGATCACACCCGGACACGCGGCGCGCATCGACGAGATCTACGCCGCCGATGCCTGGTTCAAGGATCCGTTCAACGAGGTGACCGGCACGCAGGCCATCGGCCGCATCTTCTCGCACATGTTCGTGCAGGTGAGCGAGCCGCGCTTCGTGGTGCACGACTGCGTGGGTGATGCACGCGAGGCCTTTCTGACCTGGGACTTCGAGTTCCGTCGGGCGGGCGGCGCGCCGATGCGCATCCGCGGCGCGAGTCATCTGCGGCTCGACGAGGCGGGCCGGATCCGCTGGCACCGCGACTACTGGGACACCGCCGAGGAGCTCTATGCCCGGCTGCCGGTGATCGGGGCGCTCTTTCGCTGGCTGCGCCGCCAGGGCTCGGCCGGCTGAGCGGGATTGGGCCGGTCTGACATCGGCCGGCGTCGCACGGCCGAGACGAAATCAGTCCCACGAGGTGCCGATGGGTCACCCGGCGCCGCGGCCCGGCGCTAGAATCCGGGGCTCACTCCCGGGACCGCGGCATGCTTTACCCAGAACTTTTCAAGTCTTTCGAGCGCGTTCGGTGGAACTTCGACACCGACATCCCCTGGGAGCGCTTCGACCCCGCGCTGCTCTCCGAGGAGCAGGCGCAGACCATCAAGATGAACGCCATCACCGAGTGGGCGGCGCTGCCGGCCACCGAGATGTTCCTGCGCGACAACCGCCACGACAGCGACTTCTCCGCCTTCATGTCGGTGTGGTTCTACGAGGAGCAGAAGCACGCCCTGGTCCTCATGGAGTACCTGCGCCGCTTCCGGCCCGATCTGCTGCCCACCGAGCAGGAACTGCACGCCGTGCGCTTCGAGTTCGACCCGGCGCCGGCACTCGAGACCCTGATGCTGCACTTCTGCGGCGAGATCCGGCTCAACCACTGGTACCGCTGCGCCGCCGACTGGCACACCGAGCCGGTGATCAAGCACATCTACGACATCATCTCGCGCGACGAGGCCCGCCACGGCGGCGCCTATCTCCAGTACATGAAGCGGGCGATCGGCCAGTTCGGCGACAACGCGCGCGCCGCCTTCGCCCGCATCGGGGTGCTGATGGCCAGCGCCAAGCGCACCGCCAAGGCCCTGCATCCCACCAATCTGCATGTGAACAAGGCCCTGTTCCCCAACGACACCGTGCAGAGCCGCCTGCCCGAGCCGGCCTGGCTCGAGCGCTGGCTCGACGAGCAGATCCGCTTCGACACCACCTGGGAAGGCCGGGTGATGGACCGCATCCTGCACAACCTGTCGCTGCTGTTCGAGCGCAGCTTCAGCACCGTGCAGGACCTCAATCGCTACCGGCGCGAGCTCAACGCCCGCGTCAGCCCGGCCGCCTGAGCGCGCAAGGCGACCGCCGCGCAACGGGCATGTCGCCCAGTCCGCCTGACGCGCACTTCGCGCAGGCCCTGCTCGGGCTGCTGCCAAGGCTGCGTCGTTACGCGCGACTGCTCTGCCCCGACACGCACAGTGCCGACGACCTGGTGCAGGACACCATCGAGCGGGCCTGGGCGCGTCACCAGCAGTGGCAGCCCGGGTCCGACCTTCGGGCCTGGCTCTTCGCCATCCTGCACAACCGCCGGATCGACCTGCTGCGCGGCGCGCCCATGCTGCACAGCCTCGATGACGAGCAGTCGGCCACCCGAGACGAACTCGCGGCCACACCGGCACCGGCCGATGACCGCCTGGGTGTGATCGACCTGCAGCGCGCGCTCGAGCGGCTCAGCCCGGAGCACCGCGAGGTGCTGCTGCTGGTGGCCGTCGAGCAGTTCTCCTACGACGAGACCGCGCTGGCGCTCGGCCTGCCGATCGGCACCGTGATGTCACGGCTGTCGCGTGCCCGGCAGCGGCTGCGGGCCGAGCTCGCCGACGCAGCACCGCGCGCCGGTCACCTCACCCGCGTCAAGTGACCCGTCCGGAGCCCGTCGCGTGAGCTGCCCCGTTCAGGATGACATCCGCCTTCAGGCCTGGATCGACCGACGCCTGGACGAGGCCCAGGCCACCGAGCTCGAGGCGCAGCTGCGCGTCGATCCGGTGCTGGCCCGTCACGCCGCCCACTGCCGGCGGCAGAACGCGCTGCTGGCGCAGGCGCTGGCCGAGGCCGCCGGCGAACCGATCCCGGAGCGGCTGCGGGCAGCGGTGCTGGCCGGACGCCTGATGCCGGCCGATCACGCGGCCGCTGATCCGCCGGCCGCCGGGCCGGCGCTGCCCGAAGCCGCTGGCGGCCGGTCGCAGATCTGGCCGATCGCCGCCATGGTCCTGCTCGCGCTCGGCGCGGGCGTCGCCGTCGGCTGGTTCGGCCGGGGCGGCTTCATGCCGCCGGGTGATGCCGCAGCCGGCGCGGCCAGCCTGGGCAGGGCGGCAGCGGTGGCGCATGCCGCATTCGCGCCCGAGGTCCGGCATCCGGTGGAGGTGGCAGCCGCCGAGCAGGCCCATCTCGTGGCCTGGCTGTCCAAGCGCCTGGGCAGCCCGCTGCGGGTGCCCGACCTGAGCGCCGAGGGCTTCGCCCTGGTCGGTGGTCGGCTGCTGCCCGACCCCGGCGGCACGGTGGCGGCGCAATTCATGTTCGAGTCGAGCACGGGCGAACGGCTCACGCTCTTCGTGCGCCGCGACCCCAGCGTGCAGGACACCGCGTTCCGGCTCGCTGCCGAGCGCGGCCTGAGCACCTTCTACTGGATCGACCGCGGCTTCGGTTACGCGCTCTCGGGGAGCCTGCCCCGGGACCCGCTGCTGCAGCTTGCACGGTCGGTCCACCGCCAGATCAGCCCATGACCCTCACCCCACCCGAGTTCGAACGCAAGATCGTCAGCCCCGCCGGGCTGGCCGAGGCGGCCCGCGCGCTGCCCCGGCCGCTGGTGTTCACCAACGGGGTGTTCGACCTGCTCCATCGCGGCCATGTCACCTACCTCGCCCGGGCGCGGGCGCTGGGCGCGAGCCTGGTGCTGGCGGTGAACAGCGACGCCTCGGTGCGCCGGCTCGGCAAGGGCGATGACCGGCCGATCAACCGCTGCGAGGACCGCATGGCGGTGCTGGCCGCGCTGGGCTGCATCGATCTGGTGACGATGTTCGAGGAAGACACGCCGCTGGAGACCATCCTCAGGGTACAGCCCGATGTGCTGGTGAAGGGCGGCGACTGGGCGCTCGAGCGCATCGTCGGCGCGGCGCAGGTGACGGCCTGGGGCGGCACAGTGCACGCCATCGCCTTCGAGCACGAGCGCTCCACCACCGCCATGCTCGCCCGGATCCGGCAGGCGGGCTGAGCCAGCCGCGCCCGCCGGGGGCGGTCTGGGTGCCCGGCGGTCAGTCGCGCTCGCCGAAGGCGCCGTGCACCCGTGCGAAATCGCGCAGGTGGTCACGCTCGAAGGCGGCCATGTCCCAGTCCTGCGGCAGCAGCCGCGTCGGGTCGACCCAGAGATAGGCCTGCGCCGACACCGCCGGGCTGCCGTCCAGGGGCTCGGCGAGCACCGTTGCGCGCCGGTACTCGGCACCCTCGAAGCGGTCGAGCCGCACGAGATCGTCGTCGGCCACCGCCAGCCAGAGGCGACCGAGCACTTCGTTGCCATCGGCAGCAACCATCGCCGGGTAGGTGGCGTCGCGCAGGGCATGGCGACGATGGCCCCGGACCCGCGCCGGAACCGAGCGGAAGGCGCCGCGGACCACGGCCTGCCAGACCGGGGCGAAGGTGAGCGAGCCGTAGGTGAAGACCGCGGTGCTCACGGCGCACGCCCCGGCCGGATCACGCCGGCAGGTCGGTCGGTGCCCGCACCAGCGCCGGCGCTTCCGGTTCCGGTGATTCCGGCGGCGCCATGGGGCGGCCGAGGCATGGGCCCGGGACGCACGCCACCGGGCGGCACGACCACGGGCGCCACGATCACGGCCCCACCGCTGCCACCGCTGATGTAGGCGGGCACCGGGGAGGGCTGGGTCGACCAGACCCGGTCAGGAACGCGGGCCGGGGCTGGGGCCGGGGCCGGGGCTGGGGCCGGGGTCTGCGCCGGGGTCTGGGCCGGGGTCTGGGACGCCGCCGGACTCGGGCCGACCAGAGGCAGGACCAGCGCAAGCAGCAGCCAGACGACCGCGCGTGGGTGGGCCGTGGCACAGACCCGCCCGGGGATCGCGACCCGGACGCGTGCAAGCGCCATGCCCGGACGAAGGGCGCGGCGGACGGCAGGCAATCGGGACATGGCGGTCTCCGGCGACAGGGGGTCAGGGCGTGGCGCAGGCTACCGGATCGATGCCGGCGAGATCCTGCAGGCGGGCACGGGCCTCGGTCCATGCCGCTTCGGTGGCAGGCGCCGCTCGGGTGAGTCGGGCCATGGTGCGCTCCGGGCGGGTGGGTCCGGGGCCGATGCGCGCGCCACTGAACCCACGGGCGGTGATCTCGTCGAGCCGGGTGCGGGCGCCTTCCTGGGCGCTGAAGATGCCCAGCGAGATGGCGTTGCGCAGGCTGCCGTCGGGAATGGCGTAGAGGTCGGCCACGCCGGCCTGGCGCAACTGGGCCAGCCGGCGCTGTGCGTCGGCGGCACTGGCCGACGGCAGATAGACCATGTACGAAGGAGTTTCCGGGCGACGCTCCAGGCTCGCCTGCAGGCCGGGCCGCAACCCCCGGGCCCACTGCCGCACCCGCTCGGCACGGGCCTCGTCGAGCGGCCCCGCCTCCAGACACAGCGCCTTCACGCTGAGCGCCGCGCCCACGGCGGCGGCGCTCGCGGGGCTGGCCGTGGGGCTGGCGGGGACGGGGGCGGGGGCGGGGACGGCGGC
>CAIZPE010000184.1 GCA_903934795.1 uncultured bacterium
GGTGCGCCGTATCTACCAGTACTTCAAGAAGTTCGGCTATCCCACCGAGGTGATGGGTGCGAGCTTTCGCAACATCGGTCAGGTGATCGCGCTGGCCGGCTGCGACCTGCTCACGATCAGCCCCGAACTGCTCGGCGAATTGCAGGCCTCGAGCGCGCCGGTGCGTCGCCGGCTCGACCCGGCCCAGGCGCAGGCCATGGCGATCGAGCGCGTGCGCTTCGACGAGAAGCACTTCCGCTTCGAGCTCAATGAAGATCCGATGGCGAGCGACAAGCTCGCCGAGGGCATCCGCCTGTTCGTGGCCGACGCGCGCAAGCTCGATGCGCTGATCGCCTCGGCCTGACCGGCGCGCCTGGCGCTCAGCGCCCGGTGCTGCCGAAACCGCCCTCGCCGCGCTCGCTGGCGTCGAAGGCATCGACCACCCGGAAGGCGGCCTGCACCACCGGCACCACCACCAGCTGGGCGATGCGCTCGAAGGGCTCGATGCGGAAGGTCTCGTGGCCGCGGTTCCAGCACGAGACCATCAGCTGGCCCTGGTAGTCGGAATCGATCAGTCCGACCAGATTGCCGAGCACGATGCCGTGGCGGTGGCCCAGGCCCGATCGCGGCAGGATGACCGCGGCGTAGCCGGGATGCGCCAGGTGGATGGCCAGCCCGGTGGGGATGAGCTCGGTCTGGCCCGGTGCCAGCGACAGGGGCGCATCGAGGCAGGCGCGCAGATCGAGGCCGGCGCTGCCGGGCGTGGCATAGGCCGGCAGCCGCTCGGCCATGCGGGGATCGAGGATGCGCAGGTCGACGCGCAGCGGGCTCATTGGGCGGACTCCGATGCGCAGGGACTCATGGCGTTGGCGCCTGACCGCGCGCTGCCGCGCCGGTGGCTGCGAGCCGCTGCGCGATCTCGGCCACCAGCTGCGCGGCCAGCGCCTGTTTGCTCGCGCGCGGCAGGCGCTGCATGCCCTCGGCGTCGATCAGCAGCAGCTCGTTGTCATCCTGGCCGAAGGTCTCGTGGCCGATGTTGGCCACCAGGAGGGGCACGCCCTTGCGGGCGCGCTTGTCCTGGCCGTTGCGCTCGAGGTCTTCGCTCTCGGCGGCGAAACCCACGCAGTAGGGGGCAGCGGGCCGCGCCGCGACCTCGGCCAGGATGTCGGGGTTCTGCGCGAACTCGAGCACCGGCGGCGCCCCGTCGGGCGTCTTCTTGAGCTTGCTGCTGCTGGCGTTGGCCACCCGCCAGTCGGCCACGGCGGCCACCGCCACGAAGAGGCCAGGCCGCGCGCCGGGTGCGTCGAGCTGGTCGAGCACCGCCTGATGCATCTGCCGCGCGGTGCGCACATCCACCCGATGCACGCCGCGGGGCGTGGGCAGCGCGGTGGGGCCGGCCACCAGGGTGACCTGCGCGCCCGCCTGCCGGCAGGCGCGCGCGATGGCGAAGCCCATCTTGCCGGAGGACAGGTTGGTGATGCCGCGCACCGGGTCGATCGGCTCGAAGGTGGGTCCGGCGGTGATCAGCGCCGACACGCCGGCGAGCCGTTGCGGCACGAAGTGCGCCACGATGTCCTCGGCGATGTCTTCCGGCTCGAGCATGCGGCCCTCGCCGGTCTCGCCGCAGGCCTGCTCGCCGCTGGCCGGGCCCAGCACGCGCACCCCGTCTTCGCGCAGCTGCGCGATGTTGCGGCGGGTGGGCGCCTGGGCCCACATCTCGCGGTTCATGGCCGGCGCCACCAGCAGCGGCCGGCTGCGGGCGAGGCACAGCGTGGAGAGCAGGTCATCGGCCAGGCCATGGGCGAGCTTGGCGAGGAAGTCGGCCGAAGCCGGTGCGATGAGGATGGCATCGGCCCGGCGCGACAGCTCGATGTGGGCCATCGAGTTGGCGATGCGCGGATCCCACTGGTCGGTGAACACCGGCTGCCCGGTGAGCGCCTGGAAGGTGGCGGTCCCGATGAAGCGGGTGGCGGCCTCGGTCATGACCACCTGCACCGTGGCGCCGCGGCGCTGCAGCTCGCGGGCGAGCTCGGCGGCCTTGTAGGCGGCCACGCCGCCGGTGATGCCCAGCAGCAGATGTCGGTTGCGCAGTTCCATGGGGCCCCCGGATGGTGGCGTGTTCAGCGGCCGCGGCGTACCCGCCGCAGCTCGTCGAGGATGAGCAGGGCCGCGCCCGCCGTGATGGCGGCGTCGGCGATGTTGAAGGCCGGCCAGTGCCAGCTGCCACGGTACACCAGCAGGAAGTCGACCACCTGACCCAGCCAGATCCGATCGATGACGTTGCCGATCGCGCCGCCAAGAATCAGCGCGAGCCCGAACGCGAACAGGCGCTGGTTGCCATGGCGCCAGAGCATCCAGGCGATGACCACCGCGGCGACCACGCCCACGCCGGTGAGGAACCAGCGCTGCCAGCCGCCGGCCGAGGCGAGGAAGCTGAAGGCCGCGCCGGGGTTGTAGAGCAGGGTGAGGTCGAACCAGCCCGGCACCACCGGCAGCCGCTCGCCGGGCGCGAAGGCGCGCAGTACCAGCAGCTTGCCGAGCTGATCGAGCACCGTCACCGCCAGCGCGAGCAGCAGCCAGCCGCCCAGGGGCTGGCGGCCGCGGGTGCTGGCGCTGGTGCCCTCGCGACGGCGGGTGCGGCGGGCCATCGCGCGCTCGTCAGGCGACGCGGCGGGCTTCGCCGCTGCCGAACAGGTTGCTGGTGCAGCGCCCGCACAGCGTGGGATGCGCCGGGTCGTGGCCGACATCGGCACGCAGATGCCAGCAGCGCTCGCATTTGGCATGCGCACTGGCGGCCACGCCCACCGAGGCCGGTGCGTCGGGGGCGGCATCGGCCAGGGTGGCCTGCGAGGTGATCAGCACGAAACGCAGGTCATCGCCCAGGGTGGCGAGCAGGTCGCGGTCCTCGGGCGGCAGGTGCAGCGTGACCTCGGCCTGCAGCGAGGAGCCGATCAGGCCGGCGGCGCGCTGCGCCTCGAGTTCCTTGAGCACCAGCGCCCGCAGCTCGCGGATGCGCGCCCACTTGGCCAGCAGCTGCGCACCATCGGCCGGTGCCGGGAAGGCGTGCCAGGTCTGGGTGAAGATGGTCTCGCCCTGCTCGCGGTGCAGGCGCGGCGCGAGCATCGGCCAGGCTTCCTCGGCGGTGAACGAGAGGATGGGGGCCATCAGCCGCAGCAGGCCATGCGCGATGTGATGCAGCGCGGTCTGCGCCGAGCGTCGGGCGTGGCTGTCGGCGCGGGTGGTGTAGAGGCGGTCCTTCAGCACATCGAGGTAGAAGGCGCCGAGGTCTTCGGAGCAGAAGGTCTGCAGGCGCGACACCACCGGGTGGAACTCGAAGCGGGCGAGGTCGGCCTCGATGCCGGCCTGCCACTGGGCGGCGAGCGAGAGTGCGTAGCGGTCGATCTCGAGCAGCTCGTCGACCGGCAGCGCCTGGGTGTCAGCGTCGAAGTCCGACAGGTTGGCGAGCAGGAAGCGCAGGGTGTTGCGGATGCGCCGGTAGGCCTCGACCACGCGCTTGAGGATCTCGTCGGAGAGCGAGAGCTCGCCCGAGTAGTCGGTGGACGCGACCCACAGCCGCAGGATCTCGGCGCCGAGCGTGTCGGACACCTTCTGCGGCGCGATCACGTTGCCCAGCGACTTGCTCATCTTGCGGCCCTCGCCGTCGACCACGAAGCCGTGGGTGAGCAGCGCGCGGTAGGGCGCCCGGCCATCGGTCATCGATGCGGTGAGCAGCGACGAGTGGAACCAGCCGCGGTGCTGGTCGCTGCCCTCGAGGTACATGTCGGCCGGGAAGTGCGACTGCTCGCGGTGCGAGCCGCGCAGCACCGTGGCATGGGTGGCGCCGGAATCGAACCAGACATCGAGGGTGTCTCGGTTCTTCTCGTAGAGCGCGGCTTCCTCGCCGAGCAGCTCGGCCGGGTCGAGCCGCTGCCAGGCCTCGATGCCGCCGGCCTCGATGCGGCTGGCCACCGCCTCGATCAGCTCGGCGGTGCGCGGATGCAGCGCGCCGGTCTCGCGGTGCACGAAGAAGGCCATCGGCACGCCCCACTGCCGCTGGCGCGAGAGCGTCCAGTCGGGACGGTTGGCGATCATGCCGTGCAGCCGTGCCTTGCCCCAGGCGGGATAGAACTCGGTGGCCTCCACCGCCCGCAGCGCGGTCTCGCGCAGCGTGGGCCCGCCCTCGCGCGGGGTGAGGTCCATGCCGGCGAACCACTGGCTGGAGGCGCGATAGATGATCGGCGTCTTGTGCCGCCAGCAGTGCATGTAGCTGTGGGTGTACTTCGTGGCCGAGAACAGTCGGCCCAGCCCGCGCAGGTGCTCGACGATGCGCGGATTGGCCTTCCAGATGGACTCGCCGCCAAACAGCGGCAGCGAGGCGGCGTAGCTGCCGTCGCCGAGCACCGGCTGCAGCACCTCGGCGTCGGTCATGCCGTAGCGCTTGCAGGAGATGAAGTCGTCCACGCCGTAGGCGGGCGAGGAATGGACCAGGCCGGTGCCGGTGTCGGTGGTGACGTACTCACCGAGGTACACCGGCGAGGCGCGGTCGTGGAAGGGGTGGCTGAAGCTCACCCGCTCGAGGGCGCGCCCCGGGCAGCGGGCGATCGTTTCGCCCTGCAGGCCCCAGGCGGCCAGGCAGGCCTGCACCCGCTCGGCGGCCAGCACCAGCAGGGTGTCTTCACCCTGCCATGCCGTGCGCACCAGCGCGTACTCGACCTCGGGGTGCAGGTTGAGCGCCTGGTTGGCGGGCAGGGTCCAGGGCGTGGTGGTCCAGATCACCGCGAAGCCGCGCGGCACCGGCAGCGCCGCCAGACCGAAGGCGGTGGCAAGGGCGTCGGCCTGGTCGGCGCGGAACGCGAAGCCCACATCGACCGCGATGTCGGTCTTGTCGGCGTACTCGACCTCGGCCTCGGCCAGCGCCGAGCCGCAGTCGAAGCACCAGTTCACCGGCTTGAGGCCGCGGTAGACATAGCCCTTCTCGAGCAGGCGCCCGAGCAGTCGCAGCTCGTCGGCCTCGTTGCGCGGCGCCATGGTGAGATAGGGGTTCTCCCACTCGCCGAGCACGCCCAGGCGGATGAAGTCCTTCTTCTGGCGGGCGATCTGCTCGGTGGCATAGGCCCGCGAGCGGCTCTGCACCAGATCGGCCGGCTGATGCTTGCCGAACTGCTTCTCGATCTGGATCTCGATCGGCATGCCATGGCAGTCCCAGCCCGGCACATAGCGCGCGTCGAAGCCTGACATCTGCCGGCTCTTGACCACCATGTCCTTGAGGATCTTGTTCACCGCGTGGCCGATGTGCAGGTCGCCGTTGGCATAGGGCGGGCCGTCGTGCAGCACCCACAGCGGCCGCCCGCGCGAGAACTGGCGGATGCGCTGGTAGGTGCCCTTGTCCTGCCATGCCTTCACCCAGCCGGGTTCGCGCCGGGCGAGGTCGCCGCGCATGGGGAAGGGCGTGTCGGCGAGGTTGAGCGTGTCGCGGTAGGAGGTCGCGCCGGCGGAGGCGTTGCGCGGGCTCCTGGCCTGGTCGTCAGCCATGGGGGTTCCTGGGTCAGATGCCGAAGTGGTCGCGCGCGGCGCGGGCGTCGCGGTGGATCTGCTCGACCATGAGGTCGAGGTTGTCGTAGTGGCGCTCCTCGCGCAGCCGCGCGATGAACTCCACGCTCACCAGCGCGCCGTACACGCTGGCGGAGAAGTCGAACACATGCACCTCGAGCAGCAGCCGGCCGTTGCTCTCGACCGCCGGGCGGGTGCCCAGGCTGGCCACCGCGGGCAGCGGCCGCGGGCCCAGGCCGTGCACCTGCACGATGAAGATCCCGGCGACCGCCGGGTTGGCGAAGGGAATGCCGATATTCAGCGTGGGAAAGCCCAGCGTGCGTCCGAGCTTGCGGCCATGGATGACATGGCCGGACACGCAGTAGGGATGGCCCAGCAGCTCACGGGCGCGGGCAAGGTCGCCGGCAGCCAGCGCCCGGCGTACCGCCGAACTGGAGTAGCGCTCGCCGCGATCGGCGATGGTGGGCATGCGCTCCAGGCCGAAACCGTGGCGTGCCGAGAGGCCGGCGAGCAGATCGAAGTCGCCGCGGCGCTGCGCGCCGAAGCGGAAGTCGTCGCCGATCAGCAGGTGCCGGGCCTGCAGGCCCTCGACGATCAGCTGTTCGGCAAAGGCCTGCGCCGGCATCGCGGCGAGATTGGCATTGAAGTGCGCGATGCAGACCCGGTCGACGCCGCAGGCGGCGAGCGCGCCGAGCTTGTCACGGCCGGTGAGGATGCGTGCCGGGGCGGGGCCGGCGCCCGGACGGCTGACGGCAAAGTACTCGCGTGGGTGCGGTTCGAAGGTCAGCACGCAGGCCGGCAGCGCGCGCTCGCGGGCGCCACTCACCAGGCGCTGCAGCACCGCCTGGTGGCCACGGTGGACACCGTCGAAATTGCCGATCGTCAGCACGCAGGGCTGGCGTTGAGCGGCCGGGGGCAGGCGGCGAAAGACTTGCATCGGGAGCGCGTCGGGGGAAGTGCCGGCCGAAGCCGGGCGGGAATCTGGTAAAACTTTGAATTATAAGGCTTTCCGGAGAGCCCGGGGCGGCATGATGGTAAGATTCGGTCATGCCGATGTCCGATCCGCCGTCGCCGGCCACCGTGCCGCGCGTGGCCTTGCTGGTCTCGGGCAGGGGGTCCAACCTGCAGGCCATCGCCCGCGCCGCTGCCAGCCAGGCCTGGCCTGCACGCCTGGCGCTGGTGCTGGCCCACCGGGAGGACATCCCCGCCGTGCTACGGGCCCGCGAACTCGGCCTGCCGGTGCGCATCCTACCCCTGAACCCGGCGCTCGACCGGCCCGCCCAGGATGCGCAGATCAGCCAGTGCCTCGAGGAGGCCGCCATCGACTGGATCGTTCTTGCCGGGTACATGCGCATCCTGTCGCCGGCCTTCGTGCGCCGCCATGCCGGCCGGCTGGTCAACATCCACCCCTCCCTGTTGCCTGCCTTCCCGGGTCTGCACACCCATCGGCAGGCGCTGGCCGCCGGGGTCAAGCTGCACGGCGCCACGGTGCACCTGGTCGACGAGGCGGTCGATGCCGGCCCCATCCTCGCCCAGGCGGCGGTGCCGGTGCTGCCCGATGATGACGAGGCCGCGCTTGCCGCCCGGGTGCTCCAGGCCGAACACCGGCTGTATCCGCCCGTGCTGCGCGCCCTGATCGAGGGACGTCTGGCGCTGAGCGGCAAGCGCGCGCGCTGGATCGGCGCCTCGCCCGCCGCCGACCCGCTGCTGCTCTGGGTGCCGGTGGCATGAAGCCGCGCGTGTCCAACCCTGGACGCGGCGGCCGGAAGCCGCACCCGTCCACCGCCGGGCGGGGCCGCCGGCGGCCGGCCCGCGGCGATGCCCCGCAGAGCTTCGATCAGCTCGCCCAGGCCGCCGTCGGCGAGATGCTCAGCCTGGCCGAGCCGGCCGATCAGCACCTGCGCCGCTTCTTCGCCGCCCATCCCGCCATGGGCCGGGCCGATCGCGGCCGCCTGGCCGAGATGGCCTACGACATCCTGCGTCAGCGTCGGCTCTATGCCCAGTTCGCCCAGAGCGGCAGCGGCCCGCTGCCGGCCCGCCTGATCGCCGTCCATCAGGCCCGGGAGCGCCTGGTCACCGATGGCATGGCGCCCGCGGTGCGCCTGAGCCTGCCCGACTGGCTGGCCGAGCGGCTTGCCGCGGCGCTCGATCCGGCGGCGCTGGAATCGCTCGGCGCGGCCCTGCTGCGGCCCGCGCCGCTCGACCTTCGCGTCAATCTGCTCAGGACCGACCCCGCTGCCGCGCTTGCCGCGCTGGCCGCCGAGGGCATCGCTGCGCAGCCGCTGGCCATCGCGCCGCTCGCGCTGCGGGTCGAAGGCAAGCCAGGGCTCGAGCGCACCGCCGCGTTTCGCGACGGGCTGGTCGAGGTGCAGGATGCCGGCAGCCAGCTGCTGGCCCACCTGGTCGCGCCGCGTCGCGGCCAGACCGTGGTCGACTTCTGCGCCGGGGCCGGCGGCAAGACCCTGGCCCTGGCTGCGCTGCTGCGCGGCAGCGGGCAGGTGTTCGCCTGCGATGTCTCGGCAGCGCGGCTCTCGCGCATGCGGGCGCGCCTGGCCCGATCCGGGGCCAGCAATGTCCAGCCCTTCGGCATCGACAGCGAGCGCGATCCCAAGCTCGACCGGCTGGCCGGCCGTGCCGACGCGGTGCTGGTCGATGCTCCGTGCAGCGGCACCGGCACGCTGCGCCGCAATCCCGACCTCAAGTGGCGCTTCGACCCGGGCAGCCTGCCGGCACTGGGTGCGAGCCAGCGCGCCATCCTGGCGGCCGCGGCCCGTCTGGTGCGGCCCGGCGGTGCGCTGATCTACGCCACCTGCAGCCTGCTGCCCGAGGAGAACGACGCAGTGCGCCGCCACTTCGAGCATGAGCACCCCGGCTGGGTGGCCGAATCGGCCGCCGAGAGCCTTGCCCGTCAGTCGGTTCGCCTGCCGGCGACCGCCGAGGTGGACGGGGCCTTGTCGCTGCGCACCGATCTCCACGGCACCGACAGCTTCTACGCGGTGCGCTGGCTGCGCCCGGCCTGAGTCCGGGAGCGTCGTCCGCCCCCGACCCTTGTCACCGACCATGATCTCGCTCTCGCCGCTTCTCAAGGATCTCTGGACCGATCTGCAGAGCCCGACGGTGCTCTGGCAGGTGGCGGTCATCGTTGCCTGCGTGTTCGCCGCGCGGTGGCTGGAGCGCGTCACGCTGGAGCGCTGGCGTCGGGACCGGGCCGCCGCCCTGGCCGCGCAGATGGCGCTCACCGGCGAGGCGCAGGGGCCCGGTGAGGAGGCCGACGCGACCGAGGTGGAGACATCCGGCGCGCTTGCCAGCTCCGCACCGGCCGCGCCGGCGGCACCGGCGCCATCACCCGCAGCAGCGGCATCGACACCATCCGCGGCCGGCCCCGTTGCGGCCGGCGCCCAGGACCGTCCCGCGGCGCGGCTCGCCGCCTCGGCGGCCCGCTCTGCCGTCGGGCGGGTGCTTTTCCCGGCCTATGCCGCGGCCCTGATGGCGGCCGCCCGGCCGCTGCTGGCGGTCTGGCAGCACACCAACCTGCTGCATGTGGCCATGGTGCTGGCCGGCGGCCTGGCGCTCGCGCGCGGGATCAGCCACATGGTGGCGCGCCTGGCGGGTTCGTCCACCGCGGCCTTCTTCCTTCGCTTGCTGGCGGGCCTGGTCTGGGTGACGGTGGCACTCTATGTCACCGGCTACGCCGACGATGTGGTCGCGCTGGCCGACTCGATGCAGATCCCGGTGGGCAAGCAGCGGGTGTCGGTCTGGACCATCCTGTCGGCCAGTTTCTGGGTGGTGGCCACCCTGCTCGGTGCGCTGTGGCTGGGCAGCCTGATCGAGGCCCGTCTGCTGGCGGTCGATGCCGGCGACCTCAGCGTACGGGTCGTGCTGGCCCGGGTGATGCGCGCCCTGCTGCTGCTGCTGGCGCTGATGATCGGCCTGTCGCTGGTCGGCCTCGATCTCACCGCGCTGTCGGTGTTCAGCGGCGCCCTGGGTGTGGGCATTGGCCTGGGCCTGCAGCGCATAGCAAGCAGCTATGTCAGCGGTTTCGTGGTGCTGCTCGAGCGGCGGGTGCGCATGGGCGATTTCGTCACGGTGGACAAGTACTACGGGCGGGTCAGCGAGATCCGCACCCGGTTCACCGTGATCCGCTCGCTCGAGGGCTGGGAATCGATCATTCCCAACGAGATGCTGATGGCCAACCCGGTGCAGAACTTCTCCAAGCAGGTCTCGGCCCGGCTGCGCAGCAGCGTGACGGTGGCGTACGGCACCGACCTCGATCGCTTGTTCCCGCGTCTGGAGGCGCTCGCCCGCGCCCACCCGCGGGTGGTGGCCGACCCGCCGCCGCAGGCCATGCTGACCGCCTTCGGCGCCGACGGACTGTCCCTCGATCTTGCCTACTCCATCTCGGACGGTGAGATCGGACGCCCGGTGGTGCAGTCTGAGATCAACCTGGCGATCCTCGCCGCGCTGCGCGCCGACGGGGTTGAAATTCCGTATCCGCAGCGCGAGATACGATTCTTGAATGCTCCCGTCGCGGGGTACACTGCGCGGGAAAACTGACGCACCCTGGAGTGCCACCTTGCTTGATTCGCTTCTTTCCTTCCTCGACACCGGCCTGCTGGATTTCTCCGGCTGGCAGATCGTGGGCTTCACCCTGCTGACCACGCACATCACCATTGCGGCGGTCACCATCTACCTGCATCGCTGCCAGGCCCACCGGGCGCTCGATCTGCACCCGCTGGTCTCGCACTTCTTCCGGGCCTGGCTCTGGCTGGGCACCGGCATGGTCACCCGCGAGTGGGCGGCCATCCACCGCAAGCACCATGCCCGCTGCGAGACCCCTGATGACCCGCACAGCCCCCAGACCCGGGGCCTGCGCAAGGTGCTTCTCGAGGGCGTCGAGCTTTACCGCGCCGAAGCTGCCAACCGCGAAACCATCGAGAAGTTCGGCCACGGTGCGCCCGATGACTGGGTCGAGCGCCATGTCTACAGCCGCCACTCGTCCCTGGGGGTGTACCTCACCCTGCTGATCGATGTGCTGCTGTTCGGCGCGGCCGGCCTCACGGTGTTCGCCGTGCAGATGATCTGGATTCCCGTCACTGCGGCCGGCATCATCAACGGCATCGGCCACTTCTGGGGCTACCGCAACTGGGACAGCCCCGATGCCAGCACCAATGTCTTTCCGATCGGGCTGATCATCGGCGGCGAAGAGCTCCACAACAACCACCACGCCTTCGGCAGTTCAGCCAAGCTCTCGTCCAAGTGGTACGAGTTCGATGTCGGCTGGATGTACATCCGCATCCTCAGCATGCTCGGGCTGGCCACGGTGCGGCGCCTGGCGCCCACGCCGAAGTTCGCCGAGGCCCGGCCGGTGGTTGATGCGCACACCCTGCAGGCGGTCATCGCCCATCGCTACGACATGATGGCGGCCTTTGCCGACTCCCTGCGTCGCACCTGCGCCGAAGAGGCCCGTCGGCTCGGTTCGCGCCGTTCCGAGCAGGCCCTGCTCTCGGGGGCGCGGTCCTGGCTGGTGGTGGATGCCGGCAAATGGACGGCCGACCAGAAGGCCCGGGTGAGCGAGGTCTTTGCTGCCAGTGACGCGGTGCGCAAGCTGGTCGAGATGCGTCAGGAGCTGGCCATCCTGTGGGAGCGATCCACGCTCAGCAAGGATCAGCTGCTCGAGAGCCTGCAGCAGTGGCTCAGCCGCGCCGAGTCCAGCGGCATGCGCCCCCTGCAGGAACTTGCCCTGCGGGTTCGGCGCTACGCGGCCTGACAGGCTGATGTTCCGGGCCGGCGAGCGCTGCCGTCAGGCCGTGGCGGTCCCGAAACCGGGCGGTTCCGGGCAAGAAAAAGCCCCGCGAGAGCGGGGCTTTCTGTTTGCCGGCACGCCGAAGCGCGCTGCAAAAGGTCATTGATGAGGCAGGGCGCGCCAGATGCTCACGCCCGTCAGCATCACTTGATCTTGGTTTCCTTGTAAGCCACATGCTTGCGCGCGACGGGATCGAACTTCTTGATCTCCATCTTTTCGGGCTTGGTGCGCTTGTTCTTGGTGGTGGTGTAGAAGTGGCCGGTGCCGGCGGTGGATTCGAGCTTGATCTTGTCACGCATGGCGAAGTTCTCCTGGGTGAGATGCCGGAAGGCGCGGGATCAGACCGCTTCGCCGCGGGCGCGCAGGTCAGCGAGCACCACTTCGATGCCCTTCTTGTCGATCAGGCGCAGTGCAGCGTTGGTCAGGCGCAGGCGCACCCAGCGGTTTTCGCCTTCAACCCAGAAGCGGCGCGACTGCAGGTTGGGCAGGAAGCGGCGCTTGGTCTTGTTGTTGGCATGGGAGACATTGTTGCCAACCATCGGTCCTTTGCCGGTCACCTGGCATACGCGGGCCATGATCCACTCCTCGGGTTTGCCGGCCGGGCGGGTCTGGCCGGGCTGGCGGGTGCAGTCTTGCCGGGTGGCGGGCCACGCTGTGACCCGCTGTGCGAGCCGCAAGACGGCACAGGGTTGTTGGAAAAGCCCTCGATTATGCCTGCGCCGGCTTGTGGTGTCCAGCATGGGCAACATCGCGGGGGCATCAGAGCCAGCCGCGCTCGGCGAAGGACACGCATCGGGTGCCGGCGACGATCAGATGATCGAGCACCGGGATGTCGATCTGCGCAAGGGCCGAGCGCAGCGCTTCGGTAAGCATCCGGTCGGCGGTGCTGGGCTCGGCCACGCCTGAGGGATGATTGTGCGCCAGGATGACCGCCGCCGCGTTCAGACGCAGCGCCTGGCGTGCCACCTCGCGCGGATAGACCGCGGTCTGCGCCAGCGTGCCGGTGAAGAGTTCGCGGGCGGCGATCACCCGGTGCTGGCTGTCGAGGAACACGCCGGCGAAGCACTCCACCGGCCGGTCATGCAGCCATAGCCGCAGGAAGCGACGCACCGACTCGGGCGAGAGCAGGGCGTCGGTCTGGGTGAGGGTCTCGAGTTCGGCTCGCCGCATGAGTTCGGACACCGCCCGCAGGCGCGCCCAGCGCAGGGCAGGGATGCCGGGTGGCGGCTCGGGCCCGAGCAGCGTGCGCAGGCTGGCGCAGGCCCGAAGATCGCGGCGCGCGCGGGCCAGCGCGGCCGGGCCCTGCCGGCCATCCAGCGCCAGTGCCAGAAGCTGGCTGTCCTCCAGGGGCGGGAGCACCCCGCCTGACATACAATCCGGGCAATCCATGACCGAGTCCACTCCCACCGTCCAGGCTGATTCGCATCTCACGCTTCACTACCGCATCAGTCTGGCGGAAGGGGGCGATGATGTCGTCAGCACCTTCGGCGGCCCCCCGGCCACCCTGCAGATGGGCCTCGGACAACTGGCCGAGCCGCTGGAACGCTGCCTGATGGGGCTTGCGCAGGGCGCGCATTCGGTGTTCGAGCTGGCACCGGGCGAGGCCTATGGCGAGCGCAACCCCGCGCTGCTGCAGCGGGTCTCGCGGGCCATGCTGCAGGCCAACGCCGAGCCCGATACCACCTGGGAGCCGGGCGACCTCGTCGATTTCCCGGCGCCGGGTGGCGGCCGCTATGCCGGCATCCTCAAGCAGATCGACGAGCACAGCGCGCTCTTCGATTTCAACCATCCGCTGGCCGGCCACGCGGTCCGCCTGGAAGTGCGGATCATCGCTGTCCTCTGATCACCCCCACTGGTCCGGAGCTCCCGATGGAAGCCCTGCTCGCCCAACCCCGCGGTTTCTGCGCCGGCGTCGACCGTGCCATCGCCATCGTCGAGCGGGCGCTCGACCTGCACGGCGCACCCATCTATGTGCGTCACGAGATCGTCCACAACGACCATGTGGTGGCCGACCTGCGCGCCAAGGGCGCGGTCTTCGTCGAGTCGCTCGACGAGGTGCCGGCCGGCGCCACGGTGGTGTTCTCGGCGCATGGCGTGGCCCGCGCGGTGCGCGACGAGGCGCAGGCCCGTGGCCTGTCGGTGTTCGATGCCACCTGCCCGCTGGTCACCAAGGTGCATGTCGAGGTGGCCCGCATGCGCCGCGAGGGGCGCGAGGTGGTCATGATCGGCCACGCCGGTCATCCGGAGGTGGAGGGCACCATGGGCCAGGCCGATGGCGGCATCCATCTGGTCGAGTCGGTGGAGGATGTCGCCCGCCTGCTGGTGGTCGATCCCGCCCGCCTGGCCTATGTCACCCAGACCACGCTGTCGGTCGATGACTGCCGCGAGGTGATCGATGCGCTGCGCGCCCGCTTCCCGCAGGTGGCCGAGCCCAAGAAGCAGGACATCTGCTACGCCACGCAGAACCGCCAGGACGCGGTCAAGTTCATGGTGCCGCAGTGCGATCTGGTGCTGGTGATCGGCTCGCCCACCAGCTCCAACAGCAACCGGCTGCGTGAGGTGGCGCAGAAGATGGGCTGCGAGGCGCACCTCATCGGCTCGGCCGCCGAACTCGATCCGGGCTGGCTGACCGGCCGGCAGCGCATCGGCATCACCGCCGGCGCCTCCGCCCCCGAGGTGCTGGTCACCGAGGTGCTGGCTCGCCTCAAGACCCTGGGCGTGCGCTCGGTGCGCCAGTTGCCGGGCGTGCAGGAAGACACCGCTTTCCCGCTGCCCAAGGGTCTGGCGCGCACCTGAGCCCCTCGGGCGGCGCGGGCCGCCCGGATGGCCAGCCTCCCCAGGCGGCCCGCGCCGCCTGTCTGCCCGCGCCGCCTGTCTGCCCGCGCGGCGGCGTTCGTCGGGCGGGCCGTCCCCCACCCATGACGCGTGCCTAGACTCCCTGTTTGCAAGGAGCGTCGCGATGAGGGGACGGGGTTTCACGCTGATCGAACTGCTGGTCGCCATCACGATCGTGGCCATTCTCACGGCCACGGCCTACCCGGCCTATCGCAATCATGTGATCCGGTCCCAGCTGGTCGATGCCACATCGGCGCTGGCCGATGTCCGCGTGCGCATGGAGCAGTTCTATGCCGACAACCGCACCTATGCCTCCGGCGAGAACTGCGGCGTCAATCCGCTGCCCACGCTCGAGCGCTTCACGCTGAGCTGCACGCTCAGCAACAGCAATCAGGCCTACCTGATCACCGCCACCGGCAACTCCGGCTCGCCGGTGGCCGGGTTCGCGTATTCGATCGACCAGGCCAACACCCGCAAGACCGTCTCGTGGGTGAGCAGCTGGGGCACCCTGCCTGCCACCAAGGACAGCCGCTGGCTGATCAAGAAGGAGTGACATGGCACGCCCCCGCGGCCCGATGACGGGCATGGCCGGCTTCACCATGGTCGAACTCATCATCACCATGCTGATCGCGGTCATCCTGCTGCGCATCGGCATTCCGGCCTTCGGCGAGTGGATGGGCAACCTGCAGATCCGGGCTTCGGCCGAGGGCGTGCTCAATGGTCTGGGCGTGGCCCGTTCCGAGGCGCTCAAGCGCAACGGACGGGTGATGTTCTCGATGGCCGGCACCGATGGCGGCACCACCGGCTGGACGGTGTGTCGGGTGATCGATGGCGGCACCACCTGCGCTGACGACGGCACCATCCAGACCCGTGATGGCGGGGAGGAATCCGGTCGCGCCAGGGCGGGCGCCACCACCGATGTGGCGCTGATCGCATCTTCGGCCTTTGCCACCGCACTCGAGCCGGGTGCGGGCTTTCCGGCGCGGGTGATCTTCGATGGCCGGGGCCGCCCGCTGGTGGCGGCTGACTGGGCCAACACCGTCCGGATCGATCTTCGCAATGCCGCGATGAGCGACACCGAGGAGCGCCGGCTTTCGGTGGTGATCAGCCCGAGCGGCGCGGCCCGCATGTGCGATCCGGGGCTGGCGAGCGACAGTGGTGATCCTCGGGTCTGCTGACATGAACAGTCCGTGCAAGCAGCCCTCGCCGCAGGCCGCAGCCCGGCGGTGCATCGCGCCGCAGGCGGCCGCAAGCCGCAACGCTCGCGGCTTCATGCTGGTCGAAGCCCTGGTGGCGATCCTCGTCTTCTCGCTGGGCATCCTCGGCGTGGTCGGCATGCAGGCCCGCTCGGTGCAGATGATGACCGATGCCACTTTCCGTGCGCAGGCGGCCCAGCATGCATCCGAGCTCATCGCCGAGATGTGGACGGTCGATCCGTCCCGCCTCGCCACCCTCTACAGCAGCGGCAGCACCCCGGTGGGCGCGCGCTACACCCAGTGGAAGGACCGGATCGTGAGCGGGAGCATGGCCTTGCCCGGGGCCTCCGCCAATCTGCCCACGGTCACGGTCACCACCACGCAGACGGCGTATTCCACCGACATCTCCTTCGGCGCCCAGACCGCCACGACGGTGACCGTCACGGTCCGCTGGAGAGCGCCGGGTGCCGCGACTGTGGGCTCCTACACCACCACGGCCATGATCCTGGAGCCGCAGTCATGAGGCAGCGTCGCGGTCAGGCGGGCTTCTCGCTGCTCGAACTGATGGTGGCTACGGTGATCGCCATGGCCTCGGCGGTGGCCATCTTCCAGACCATGTCGGTCAGCGAGGAGCGCCGGCGCAGCACCACCAGCGGCAGCGAGGGCCTGCAGTCGGGCGTCTTCGGCCTGGCGGCGCTCGAGCGTGCGGTGGTCAGCGCGGGCTACAACCTCACCGCCATCAGCGACACCACCTACACCTCGCCGATGCGCGTCATCACGCCGGGCACCGGCTATGTGCTGTCCAAGACCACCCCGCCGCGCCCCGAGATGCATCTGGGCTGCAGCTTCACCCGCGGGGGGACCACCCACCGCGTGGCGCCGATCATCGCCACCGATGGCGGCAACGGCATCGCCTCCGACACGCTCACCATCTTCACCGGCAGCAGCAACACGGTGCCCCTGCCGGTCGCGGTGGTGGGCGCCCTCACCGCGAACGCCACCAGCATTCCGCTGAGCTCGGCCCTGGGCATGGCGATCAATGACTGGGTGCTCATCTACGAGCAGAGCTCGGCGGCCAACCCCGGCACCACCCGTCCGGTGGCGTGCAGCCTTGTCAGGATCACCGCCGTGCCGGCGTCGCCCGGCGTGAGTCCGGCCTCCATCACCGTCGATGCCGGCGTTGCGGCGGACTACACCCAGCCGGTGCTGATCCATCTGGGCGCCACGCCCACGCTGGAGCGCTTCACGGTCGATGCCAGCGGCCGCCTCATGGTCACCAACCTTCTGGCCGGCGGCGCGGCCCAGGTGATTGCCGACAATGTGGTGTCGATGCAGGTGCAGCTTGGCATCGACGTCGGCAATGACGATGTGATCGATGAGTGGATCGATCCGCCGGCCCTGGCCACCTGGTGGCTCAACCCGGCCAATCCGCTGCCCGACAATGTCATCACGACGCTGCCCTTGAACGGCATGCAGCCGGCGCGATCGCTCAACCAGATCAAGGGGGTGCGCATCGGGCTGCTCATTCGCAGCCCGCAGCTCGAGCGCGCGGCCGAGAAGGCTGGTTGCACGGCCACTGCCGATGAGACCCGCCGGGTGCTTCCTGCCCGCACCGGCAGTGATGACAACAACCTGCCCGCCATGCCTTCCAGCGGCAACTACAGCCTCTCGGGCGATCAGCTCTGCCTGCGCTACAACACCGTGACCACGGTGGTCGGTGTGCGCAATGCGCTGCTGAGCGAGATGTGACCATGCCCGCGCGCTCCACCGCCGGTCGTCCGTTCTCGCCGGACTCGCCTCGCCGGGTGAGGCTGCTCCCCCTGCGTCGGGCGCAGCAGGGCCTGTCGCTGATCGTCGCGCTGGTTTCGCTGGTGGTGATGATCGTGGCCGGCTTCGCGCTCTTCCGCTCGGTGGACAGCGCCAACATGGCGTCGATGAACTACCAGTTCATGCGCAGTGCCGAGCAGAACGCCGACATGGCCTTCAACGACGCGATCCTCGCCTTCATGCAGTCGCATCCCACCGCGGCACTCAATGTGATGGACCGCAACACCGACCAGCCGACCATCTCGTACTACGCCAGCCAGCGCGACCAGAACGCCGACGGCATACCGCTGCCGCTGGCCCAGCTCTCGGCACCCGCCTGGAACGCCGATGGCATGGCCTCCAGCGAGTGGCCGGGCGAGGCGGTTGATGCGCCCTCGCGGCAGATGCGCCGCTACCTGATCGAGCGGCTGTGTACGGCCACCGGCCCCGCCACGGCGGCCAACTGCCGGCTCTATGAATACCGCTATCCGCGCAACTGCATGACCAACTGCGGCGCTGCCGTCTCGGAGTGGCTGCCCTTCGTGCGGATCACGGTCCGCATCGACGGCCCGAAGAATTCGGTGGCCTACGCGCAGATGTTTCTGAAGGGTGACTGACCGTGGCTGAGGCTGTGCAGGCGAGGTTCGGGCAAGGGAAACGCGGCTGGCGGTATGCCAGCCGAGGCATGCTGATCGGCGCACTGGCGGTGCTGATCCAGGGGCCGGGTGCCGCGCCTGCGGTGGCCCAGACCGTGCCGGCGCTGGAAGACCAGCCGCTGTTCACGATGAACTCGGTCAAGCCCAACCTGATGCTGACCTTCGACAACTCAGGGTCGATGGATTTTCAGTTTGCCCCGATGGGGACTTCTTCCGGTAGCGGCAACCGCTGCTACCAGAACAGCAGCTACAACCGGCTCTACTACAACCCCGCCGTCACCTATCTGCCGCCGGTCAATGCCGACGGCACCCGCTGGCCGAACGCCAGCTACACCAGTGCCTGGCCCAACGGATTCCTTCCCACCCGATACGGTGCAAACCTCAATCTCAGCACTCAGTTTCCGTCAACCTACGGAGTGATGTCTCCCTGGGGCAGCAACACCTATTCCGCTGGCAGCGGTGCCGGCACAGGCGGCCACTACTATGCCTACACCGGCACTTCGCCGACAGTGCCGGTGGTGGGCACCTGCTACCCCGACAGCAGCTATACCCGGGTGGACCTGAACTCCGCCACCGAGGCGCAGAAGACCAACTTCGCCAACTGGTACAGCTACTACCGCACCCGGATGCTGGCCATGAAGACCGCGCTGGGTGAGGCCTTCCGGGCAGTGGACAGCAGCTTCCGGGTGGGGCTCTCCACCATCGCCTATGCCTCCAGCACCGACGGCAACGGCGCCTTCATCGCGCTTGACACCTTCAGCGAAGGCGGGGGCAGCACTTTCCGCACCGACTGGTACAACCGGCTCTACGGGCTCTGGACCGGTGGTGGCGGCACGCCGCTGCGCCACGCCTTGCAGCAGGTGGGCGAGTATTACAAGGCGGCCACCAGCCCGGCCGGTGGCACGGTCGCCGACCCCATCCAGTACAGCTGCCAGCAGCACTACAACCTGTTGACCACCGACGGCGAGTGGAACGGCGCCGGCGCCTCAGACCTGGTGGGCTCCACGAATTACGACGACAAGCTGCCCAATGCCACCGAACTGCTCAATGTGCTGAATGCGGAGCTGCGCACGAACCTGAAGGCAGGAGACCCCTGGCCGCGCCCCTACCGCGAAAAGCCCGGCAGCAACTCCGCCAACACCCTGGCCGACATCGCCGCCTACTACTGGCTGACCGATCTGCGGCCCACCCTGGCCAACAATGTGTTCACCTCCTCGGCGGACCCGGCGAAATGGCAGCACATGGTCACCTTCGGGCTGGCCTTCGCTGCCCAGGGCACCATCGCCTACCCCAACGGCATCACCGCCATCCGCAACGGCACGGCCGACTGGCCCACTCCTGTTGCCGAGGCCGCCTCGGCGGTCGATGATCTCTGGCACGCAGCGGTGAACTCCCGTGGCCAGTTCTTCAGCGTGGCCTCCCCCCAGGAACTCACCGACGCGCTTGCGCGCGCGATCACCGAGATCAAGACCCGCGAGGGTTCGGGCTCGGGGGCTGTGCTTACCGGCAGCGACCTGCTGTTCGTGCCCACCATGGCCTTCCGCGCGATCTACAAGTCGGGCGAGTGGACCGGCGATGTGCAGATGCGCGGTGTCAGTCCCACCACCGGCGAGATCTCCGCGTCGGCAACCTGGTCTGCTGCCGACAGGCTCGGCGAGCAACTCGCCGGCACCGGCTGGAACAGCGGCCGCAAGATCGTCACCCGCACCGGATCCGCGTTGACCGACACCGCGGTGCGCTTTCGGCCCACCGACTTCGGCGGCAGCACCATCACCAGCACCCAGCAGGCTACGCTCTCGTCGGATGCCGGTACCGCGAAGAACATCCTGAATTACCTGCGCGGCGACAGCAGCCTGGAAGACACGCTGGCCGAGACCCGGCAGTTCCGCCGACGCTCGAAGATGCTTGCCGACATCGTCAATTCCGAGCCGCGCTGGGTCGGCAAGCCCAACCAGAGCCTGAGTGACACCTTCCACGCCGGCTACAGCGCCTTCGTGACGGCCAACACGGGTGACAGCGGCCGCGGTAACAAGCCAACGCTCTATGTCGGTTCCAACGGCGGGATGCTGCACGCCATCGATGCCTCCGACAGCGCCTCCGGCGGCACCGAGCGCTGGGCCTATGTGCCGAGCTTCATGTTCCGCAGCGGCGTTGATGGTCTGGCTGGCCGGAGCTACCGCGAGACCGATACGCTGCCCAACAAGTTCTCGCATCGCTACCGGGTGGATGGCACGCCCACCGTGCGCGACATCAAGTGGCCGAATGATTCCACCAAGTGCGGCACCCGCGCAGGCACCTGGGGCACCCTCCTGGTCTCGGGACTGAACAAGGGAGGCAAGGGCTACTTCGCCCTCGATGTCACCTCGCCGGATGCCAGCAGCGAGGATGACCTGCGCAGCAAGGTGCTCTGGGAGTTCGACGGCAGCGGCACCAACGCGGGGGGCACCACCAAGGTGGGCTTTTCCTACGGCCAGCCGCTGGTGATCTGGACCAAGGCGGGCTGGCTGGTGGCTGTGTCGTCGGGTTACCAGAATGACGGCTCGGGCCAGATCTGGTTGCTGCATCCGTGCACTGGTGAGGTCGTGAAGCGGCTGGCCACCGAGAGCGGCACCGCCACCAACCCGGTCGGCCTGGCCCAGATGGAGGGGTACTACCAGGACGATGCCGAGCAACTGGTGCTGCAGCTCTACGCCACCGACCTGAAGGGCAACCTCTGGCGCTGGGATCTCTCGGATTCCGCGAATCTCAGTGGCGCCACGTCTGCGCTCGCAGGCACCAAGCTCATCAATGTTGGCGCACCCATCACCACCGCGCCCGCGGTGGCGATCAATCCGCGGGAACCCACCGAACGCTGGGTTACCTTCGGTACGGGCCGGCTGCTGTCGGCCTCGGATGTCAGCTCCCCTCTCACCGGCACCTTTTTCGGTGTCAAGGATGGCGGCCCGGTCACCCCCGGCACATTCAGCAGTGCGTTGGCCGTGTCCGATCTCGTCAACGCCTCCGGCGGCCCGGTGACGGTGGGGCCCGGCACCAAGGGCTGGTACATGACCATGCTGACAGGAGCGCAGATCGTGACGGCGCCCCACATCGCACGCGGGGTGGTCATCTGGGCCGCCACGAAGCCCAGCGACGATGCCTGCAGCCCGGGCGCCAACTCCTACATCTATGCCCGCGATCTCGGCTCGGGCGTCACCCGCATGCGCAACAACTCGGCATCGGTCAGCGTGGCCGCGCCGGTGACCAAGCTGCAGACCGCGCTGGGCACGGGCACTGCCACCCCCACCAGCAGCCAGCGCAACCTTGTGGTCATCGGCTCCTCTTCAAACGCCGATGTGCTGATCGATGTGAGCCTGCGCGTGGTGCTCTCGGGCGGGCGCAGCAACCTGCGCTTCATCAACCCGCGCTAGCGGGTAGGCCCCGGCGCGCGTCTTCCTCCGGGCGCGCGCAGCCGCCCCTGGGCATCCATCCGCTTCGATGCGCGTCCAGGTGCCCGGGACGAAGATGCCCCTCAAGTTTTCGGGTGGCATGCCGATAAGCAGAAGTCGATGTCTGCGAATCGGATCGCCTCCCCCATGCCTGTCAGCCCTGATGACTGCGCCTTTCCGGCCGAGCTTGCCCGTCGTCTCGCAGCCCAGGCCGAGCTCCTTGCCCTGAGCGCCGCCCAGGAAGCCTCCCGCTTTCCACTGATCGGCCCCGAGCTGCTCGATCTGGCCGATCAGGCCCGCGATCTGGTTCGCCTGGGCACCTCCCTGGCCGAACGCCAGGACGGGTTCTCGCGGGCGGTGGCCCAGGCCGGACGCGTGATCGATGAAGGCCTTGCCGACTGGCAGGGATTCGATCTGCCCGATGGACCTGCCTGGCTTCCACACTGAGCAGGGCGGCGGTTACAGTTCGGCGTGACCGGCCCGCCGGGCCGGCGCAGATCACGGACGCGCTGACATGCCGCTGCAGAACATCAAGCCGATCAACGACCAGCTTGCCGACATCATCGTCCGTGCCGACGAGCCCTGGATCGAGACCTCCCCGGGCATGGCCTGGACCAAGGTGCTCTGGACCGGCCCCGAGACCGGGCGCTGGGTGGCGCTCTACCGCTGGAAGAAGGGCTTCGTTGCCCCGCCGCACAAGCATCTGTCGGACGCCCATACCTATGTCCTGAAGGGCCGTCTGCAGGTTCGCGACGGCATCCTCGAGGCCGGCGACTACGACTACGAACCCAACGGTGTGCTTCATGGCGCCACCACGGCGCTCGAGGACACCGAGTACCTGTTCGTCTGCGAAGGCCCGGTGGTCTTCTTCGACGAGAACGGCATCACCGCCTACAAGGGCTGGGAGGAGCTGCAGCGTCTGAAGGACTCGGCCCGGCGCACATCGGCGGCCGACGCGCCGGTCTGACGCACGCCGGCTCGCATTGTCTCGACTCGCGGAGAACGCCATGACCCGATGGTTCGGCCGCCTGGCGGCCCTGCTTGTGCTGGTCCTGCTGCCGGCGCATCAGGCGCTTGCCCAGGCATGGCCCTCGAGGCCGGTGCGCATCATCGTGCCCTATCCACCGGGCGGTCAGACCGACATCGTCTCGCGCTGGCTCGGCGAGCGGCTGCAGGCCGCGCTTGGCGTGCCCTTCGTGGTCGAGAACCGACCGGGCGCGCAGGGCATCCTGGGCATCGGTGCCACGCGGCAGGCCGCGCCCGACGGCTACACCATCGCCTATGCCAACCTCTCGAACCTGATCATCAACAAGTTCGCCTACACGCGCCTGCCCTATGACGCGCCTGACGACTTCGAGATGGTCAGCCAGATCGGGCTGTCATCGCTGGGCATGATCGTGCCCTCGTCCACCGGCATGAAGAGCGTGGACGACTTCGTTCGCCATGTGCGGGCCAATCCCGGCAAGGCCACCTTTGCGTCCTTCGGGGCGGGCAGCAGCTCGCATCTGTACGGCGAGATGCTCAAGGGCGCGGCCCGGATCGACATGGTGCATGTGCCCTACAAGGGCGCGGGCCCGGCGGTGCAGGACATCATCGGCGGGCAGGCCACCATGGGCATCCATGACTTCGCCTCCACCGGGCCGTTCATCCAGTCAGGTCGGGCCACGCTGCTGGCGGTCACCGGTCCGAAACGCTGGCCGCTCTATCCCGAGGTTCGGACCTTTGCCGAGCAGGGCTACCCGCTGGACCTCGCCGGCTGGAACGGGATCATCGCGCCCAAGGGCACGCCCCGGGCGATCATCGAGCGCCTGAGCACCGAGATCAACCGCGCCATCCAGTCGCCCGACGGCCGGGCGCGCATGCTCGAGATGGGCCTGCTGGCCACCGGCACCACGCCCGCGGAATTCGCCGACATCGTGCGCCGTGACACCCCGCGCTGGGGCGAGGTGTTCAAGGCATCGGGGGTGGCGCCGCAGTAGCGCCGACGCAGACCCGTCGGGGCCGCCCCATTCCTGTCCGGCCGGCGCGGCCGGGGCGCCTTGCCCCCGGGGGCCCGGCTCAGGCCACCGGCGGGCGTCGGGCGTGCCAGTCACTCACGGTCTGGAAGGCGCGTCCGGCCCGCACCAGCAGGTCTTCGCGCAGCGCCCCGGCCACCAGCTGCACCCCCAGCGGCATGCCCTCGGGCGTGCAGCCTGCGGGCAGGGTGAGCGTGGGCTGACCCGACATGTCGAAGGGCACCGTGAAGCGCTGCAGACGCTGCCGGTAGTCGGGCTCGGTGCGCAGCGCCGCGATGCGCGCGAGGCTGGGCGCGGCAAACGGGATCACCGGGGTGAGCAGCAGATCGATGCCGGCCATCAGCGTGTGCATGCGGCCGGTGAACTCGGCACGCGCCAGCAGGAGGCGCTGGTAGTCGGCGCCGCTGAGCGCCAGCCCGGTGTCGAGCAGCGTGGCCAGCATCGGGCCGTACTCGGCCCGGCGCGCGGGCCAGGTGTCGGCATGGGCCACCGCCGCCTCGACGCCGCAGTGCGGCACCCAGGCGGCCACCACGGCCGCCACCGGCGGCATGCGCACCGGCACGAGGCTGGCGCCCAGTCCGGCGAAGCTGCGCGCGGCATCCTGGAAGGCGCGGGCCACCTCGGGCTCGGCGCCTTCGAGCGCATAGGTCTCGTCGATGCCGATGCGCAGCCCGCCAAGATGCTGGCCGTCGCCGGCCAGATAGTCGGGCACCGGCGCGGGCAGGGCGGTGGGATCGAGCGGGTCGGCGCCGGCAATGGCGCCGAGCATCAGGCCGCAGTCGGCCGCGCTGCGGGCCATCGGGCCAAGGTGGTCGAGCGAGGCGGCAAGCTCGAAGGCGCCGTGGCGCGAGACCCGACCCCAGGTGGGCTTCAGGCCGGTCACGCCATTGGCCACCGCGGGGTAGCGGATGGACCCGCCGGTGTCGGTGCCGATGGCGCCGTGGCACAGCGCCGCAGCCACCGCCACGCCCGAGCCGCTGGAGGACACGCCCGTCCAGGCCGCGGCGTCCCAGGGGTTGAGCGGCGCGGTGATCTCGGGATGGTGGGCGCTGAAGGCGCCTTCGGTCATCTGCAGCTTGCCGAGCAGCACCGCGCCGGCCTCGCGCAGACGGCGCACCACCGTGCCGTCAGTGGCTGGGCGGAAGTCCTGGTGGATGGTGGTGCCGGCGGCGGTCACGATGCCCTCGGTCCAGCACAGATCCTTCACGGCCACCGGCACGCCGTGCAGCGGCCCGAGAGCCTCGCCGCGGGCCTGACGCTGGTCGGCCGCGCGGGCCTGAGCAAGCGCCAGTTCCGGGGTGGTGCGGGCGTAGGCACGCAGGGAGGGATCGACGCGCGTGATCCGGCGCAGCATGGCCTCGGTAGCCTCGAAGGCCGAGAGCCGTCGCGCCCGGATGGCGTCAGCCAGCGAGTGCAGGCCCATCCATGCGATGTCGTCGTCGCTCATGTGCGGGATCCTTGAATGACAACGGGGATCGGCAGCCGTGAAGCTGCCGATCCCCGTCTGGAGATGGTGCCGGAGATAGGAGTCGAACCTACGACCTTCGCATTACGAATGCGCTGCTCTACCAACTGAGCTACACCGGCCGTGCTGAAGAAGGCGATGACTCTAGCACAGGCCCGAAGGCCTCGGCGAGGGTGTGCGCCACCGTGGGATAGCGCAGGCGCAGACGAAGCTCCTGCTTCAGGCGCCGATTGCGCAGGCGCCGCGACTCGCTCATGAACGACAGCATCATCGGCGAGACGCGCGCGGCGAGCTCGGCGGCCGGCACCCGGGGCGGGCGGGGCAGGCCGGCGGCATCGGCCACCAGGTCGAAGTACTCGCCCATGCGCAGGTCGCTGTCGTCCACGGCATGCACCACCCGGCCCGGTCGGCCGCGCCACAGGGCGGCCAGACCGATGCGGGCGAGGTCGTCGGCGTGGAGGTGGTTGGTGAAGACATCGTCCTGCGCCTGCAGGGCCGGCAGGCCCTGGCGCAGGCGTGCGAGCGGCAGCCTGTCATGGGCATAGATGCCCGGCACCCTCAGCACGCTGGCCCGCGCGCCGCGCCGCGCCGCTGCCCGCCAGAGCCCTTCGGCGGCCACCCGGCGCTGCGCCCGCGGATTGGCCGGGGCCACCGGCCGGGTTTCATCGAACTGCGCGCCGGCGCAGTCGCCGTAGACCCCGGTGGTGCTGATGTAGACCCAGCGCGCGCCGGCCAGCGGGCCCGGTGCGGATCGGGCGTCACCCCCGCCGTGCCGGAACGGCCGCCGGCCCGATCGGCCACCCGCCCCCCCCGAGCGCACCGTGCTCGGGCCGCCGCCTGGCGGGCGCGACAGCGCCGCGATCAGCCGTCGGGTGCGGGGGTCATGGCCGCCCTCGGCAGGCGGCGGGGCGAGGTGGATCACCCTGCCGCACCAGGCCGCGAGCCGCGGCAGTCGGGTGTCGAGGTCCAGGCGCAGCGGCACGATGCCCTGGGCGCGCAGCGCGCCGGCGTGCTCGGGGTTTCGCAGGGTGCCGATGGCGCGCAGGCCGCGGGCGGCGAGCCGCGCGCCGATCCGCTGGCCGACATCGCCGCAGCCGGCCAGCAGCACGGTAGCGCGCCGCAGCCGACGGGGCAGCGCGCGATAAACTCGGGGGCTTCGCGTCATCGCGCCATTATCGCCCTGCCGAGAGTCTCCTCATGGCCTTCACTGTCACCGTCCAGCCCAGCGGCAAGCAGTTCCAGGCCGATGCCGGCGAATGCATTCTCGACGCGGCGCTGCGCCACTCGGTCATCCTGCCCTATGGCTGCAAGAACGGCGCCTGCGGGTCCTGCAAGGCGCGCGTGATCGACGGGCAGGTGGCGCAGGGAGCCCATCATGCGGCTGCGCTGCGCGATGCCGAGGCCACCCGCGGCTTCGCGCTGATGTGCTGCGCCTCGGCGCTCTCCGACCTGACCATCGAGGCGCGGGTGGTGGCCGCGGCCGGCGATCTCCCGGTTCGCCGCATGCCCTGCCGCGTGTCCTCCATCACCCTCGAGGCGCCCGATGTCGCGGTGCTGCGCCTGCAGCTGCCGGCCAACGAGCGGCTGCAGTTCCTCGCCGGCCAGTACATCGAGCTCATCCTGAAGGACGGCACGCGTCGCAGCTATTCCATGGCCTGTGCCCCGCATGCGGCCGAGCAGCTCGAACTGCATGTGCGGCACATGCCCGGTGGCCGCTTCACCGACACGGTGTTCGGCAAGACGCAGCCGGCGCTGCGCGAGCGCGACATCCTGCGCTTCGAGGGGCCGATGGGCACCTTCTTCCTGCGCGAGGACAGCACGCGGCCGATCGTGCTGCTGGCCAGCGGCACGGGCTTCGCGCCCATCCAGGCGATCATCGAGCACGCCATCCACAAGGGCGTCTCGCGCCCGATCTCGCTCTACTGGGGCGGGCGCCGGCCCCGGGATCTCTACCGTGCCGGGCAGTGCGCGCGCTGGCTCGATCAGTTGCCCAGCCTGCGCTGGGTGCCGGTGGTGTCCGAGGCCCTGCCCGAGGACCACTGGCAGGGCCGTGAAGGGCTGGTGCACAAGGCGGTGATGGCCGATTTCCCCGATCTCTCGGGCCACCAGGTCTATGCCTGCGGCGCGCCCTTGATGGTCGAGGCGGCGCGCGCCGACTTCACCCGGGTATGCGGTCTGCCGCCCGAGGAGTTCTTTGCCGACGCCTTCACGAGCGCGGCCGACGCCGCAGCGTAGCCAGCTGCGCCAGCAGCGCAGCGAGCACCGCAACCGCGAAGCCGGCCGCTGTCCCGGCCGAGGGCAGCAGCACCGCGGCCACCCAGCAGAAGGCTGCGAAGGACAGCAGGCCGCGCGCGAGACCCCGCAGCAGCGTGGCGGTGTAGGCCGGCCCTTGCGTGCGGTGAGAGAAACCCGCCAGCACGATGCTCATCATGGGGAACACCGCGAGCAGGCCGCTCCAGCGCGGGCCGGCACTGGCCGCGGCCTGGGTCACCACCAGGCTGAGCAGGGCGCCAGCAACCATGCGCAGGGCGAGTTCGCGACGGTCGGATGCCGGTGCGGGGCCGGACTCGGCTGCGGGCGGGAACAGCCGCGGCGCAAGCAGCCACGACGCGCCGGCGAGCATGGCCGACAGGGTGAGTGATTCCGGCAGCAGCGACAGGCCCCAGGCCACGATCATCCAGGTGGCCAGCGCCGCGACCACCGCCACCGGCCAGTGCGCGACCCGTGCGGCATGGGCATAGGCCGCCGTCACCGCCACCGTGCTCACCACCGCCATGAGTGATCCGCCGGCAGCCCGGGCGGCGAAGTCCGCGCCCTGCTCGATGGCGATGAAGCCCAGGATGGGCCCGGTGACGATCGGCAGTCCGGCCAGCCAGCCGCCCATCGACGGCCCCCAGCGTCGCGCCGCCAGGGACACCAGCAGCAGGAAGCCCGGAACGAGGAAGAGCTTCAGCGCGAGCACCGCGCCCCGCGACTCATTCCCCGTCGGCCTCGCCGAGGTAGGCGGCGCGCACCCGCGGATCGCTCAGCAGCCGGTCGGCCTGATCGCTCATGACGATCAGGCCCGAGTCCATGACATAGCCCCGGTGGGCGGCCTTCAGCGCCAGGCGCGCGTTCTGCTCGACCAGCAGCAGGGTCACGCCCTCGGCAGCCACAGTGCGCACCACCTCGAACACCGTCTGCACCATGATCGGCGACAGGCCCATGCTCGGCTCGTCGAGCAGCAGCAGCGTGGGCCGGCTCATCAGGGCGCGGGCCATGGCGAGCATCTGCTGCTCGCCGCCGGAGAGTGTGCCGGCGAGCTGGCCGGCGCGCTCCTTCAGGCGCGGGAAGATGCCGAACATGCGATCGACATCGCGGGCGATGCCGGCGGCGTCGCGCCGCGTGTAGGCCCCCATCAGCAGGTTCTCGGTGATGCTCATGCGCGCGAACACACCGCGGCCCTCGGGCACCATCGCCAGCCCGCGCTCGACCAGCCTGTGCGCCGGCATGCCGCGGATCGACTCGCCGCGGTAGCGCACCTCGCCCGCCGACCAGGGCAGCGAGCCGGTGACGGCCTTCAGGGTGGTGGTCTTGCCGGCGCCGTTGGCACCGATCAGCGCGACTAGCTCGCCCGGCATCACGGTCAGGTCGATGCCCTTGACCGCCTGGATGCCGCCATAGGCCACGGACAGCCCGCTCAGCTGCAGCAGCGGCTCAGTCATGGCCATCCCCGAGATAGGCGCGGATGACGGCCGGGTCGGCCCGCACCTGCGCCGGCGGCCCCTCGGCGATGCGCCGGCCCTGATCGAGCACGCAGACCCGGTCGCACAGGCCCATCACCAGCTTCACATCATGCTCGATCAGCAGGATGGTGCTGCCGTCGGCGCGGATGCTCTCGAGCAGCGCGCGCAGGCCGAGCTTTTCGGTGGCATTCATGCCGGCAGCCGGCTCGTCCAGAGCGAGCAGCCGCGGTTCGGTGGCCAGGGCGCGCGCGATCTCCAGGCGCCGCTGGTCACCATAGGACAGCGTGCGCGCGCGGAACTGGGCATAGCGCGCGATGCCGACATAGTCGAGCAGCGCGAGCGCGCGGCTGCGGATCGCCTGTTCCTCGGCGCGCTCGGCGCGGGTCTTGAACACCGCGCCCCAGACTCCGGCGCGGGTGCGCACATGGCGCCCGACCATCACATTCTCGAGGACGGTCATCTCGCCGAACAGGCGGATGTTCTGGAAGGTGCGGGCGATGCCGGCGCGCGCTACGGCGTGGACCGCGGTGGGCTGGTAGTCGCGGCCGGCCAGCCGGAAGCGCCCGGCGTCGGGCGCATACAGACCGGTGATCACATTGAAGAAGGTGGTCTTGCCGGCGCCGTTGGGGCCGATCAGGCCGTAGATCTGGCCCGGCGCGATCTCCAGGCCGACATCGGACAGGGCCTGCAGGCCGCCGAAACGCTTGCTCACGCCCTCCACCGACAGCAGCGGCCCGGCCTCGCTCATGCGCGCGCCCTCACCGGGCCCTGACGGGACATCCGCATGGCAGGCATGGCCTCAGCCCCGGCCATGCTGCGGCGCGGGCCACAGCCCGGCCGGACGGCGCAGCATGATCAGGACCATGGCCAGCCCGAAGACCAGCATGCGCAGCGCCTCGGGCGCCACCAGCTCGGCGCCGAACAGCGCCTGCTGCACCGGCCTGGCGGCGTAACGCAGCACCTCGGGGATGGCGTAGAGCAGGATCGCACCGAGCACCACGCCGGGCACATGGCCCATGCCGCCCAGCACCACCATGGCCACGATTACCACCGACTCCGACAGCACGAAGCTCTCGGGCGACACGAAGCCCTGGAAGGCCGCGAACATCGCGCCCGAGACGCCGCCGAAGGACGCCCCCATCGCGAAGGCCAGCAGCTTCACATTGCGGGTGTTGATGCCCATGGCGCGCGCCGCCACCTCGTCCTCGCGGATGGCCATCCAGGCCCTGCCCAGGCGCGAGTCCTGAAGGCGGATGCTGGTGATGATCACCAGCACGGTGAGCGCGAGGAAGAGGTAGTAGTAGAGCTGGACCGATTGCAGCTCGAAGCCGCCGATGACCAGCGGCCTGGACAGGTCCACCGGCCCGATGCTCACCGGGTCGATGTTGCTGATGCCCTGCGGGCCGTTGGTGATGTTCAGCGGCGCGTTCAGGTTGTTCAGGAAGATGCGGATGATCTCGCCGAAGCCCAGCGTGACGATGGCGAGGTAGTCGCCGCGCAGGCGCAGCGTAGGCGCGCCCAGCAGCACGCCGAACAGCGCAGCGAGCCCGGCCGAGAGCGGCACCACCAGCCAGATCGAGTTGTGCAGGCCATCGGGGGCGACGGCCGCGATCCAGGCGAAGTTCTCCTGCAGGTGCGGCGAGGACAGCAGCGCGTACAGGTAGGCACCCACCGCGTAGAACGCGACATAGCCCAGGTCGAGGAGGCCGGCATAGCCCACGACGATGTTCAGGCCCACCGCCAGCATGATGTAGAGCAGCGCGAAGTCGAGCATGCGCACCCAGGCGTTGCCCGCCAGACCCGCCACCAGCGGCAGCACCGCCAGCACCACCGCCATGGCCAGTGTGGCTGCGAAGGCGGCACGCGGATTGCCCGCCAGCGAGGGAAAGAAGTGCTTCATCGCACGGCTCAGGCCCGGTCGGCGACCCGCTCGCCCATGATTCCGGAGGGCCGCAGCACCAGCACCGCGATCAGCACCACGAAGGCGAAGATGTCCTGGTAGTGACTGCCCAGGAAGTCGCCGGTGAGGTCGCCGATGTAGCCCGCGCCCAGGCTCTCGATCAGGCCCAGCAGCAGTCCGCCCACCACCGCCCCGGCAAGGTTGCCGATGCCGCCCAGCACTGCCGCGGTGAAGGCCTTCAGGCCCGGGATGAAGCCCATCGAGAACTGCGCGATGTTGTAGTTCATGGCCACCAGCACGCCGGCCACCGCGGCCAGCGCGGCGCCGATCGCGAAGGTGGCCGCGATCACCTGGTTGGCGTTCACGCCCATCAGGCCGGCGATGCGCGGGTTTTCGGCGGTGGCCCGCATGGCGCGGCCCAGCCGGGTGCGGTTCACCAGCAGCATCAGGCCGGCCATCAGGAGTGCCGAGACGCCCAGGATCAGCACCTGCTTGGGGGCCAGCACCGCGCCACCGATCCGGACGGGTTCGGTGGGCAGCAGGTCGGGGAAGACGATGGGGTTGGGCTTCCAGACGATCATCGCCAGGGTCTGGATGACGATGGACAGGCCGATGGCGGTGATCAGCGGCGCCAGCTTGGGGGCATGCCGCAATGGCCGGTAGGCGACCCGCTCGATGAGCAGCGACAGCGCGATGCACACCGGGATGGCTGCGCCGATGGCCAGCAGCAGCACGACGGGGCCGGGCAGGCCGGCGCCGCCGAGCGCCGAGACCACCGTCACGCCCACCATGGCGCCCACCATCAGCACCTCGCCGTGGGCGAAGTTGATCAGCTGCAGGATGCCGTAGACCATGGTGTAGCCCAGCGCCACCAGCGCATAGACGCTGCCCAGCACGAGGCCGTTGAGGATCTGCTGCAGCAGGATGTCAAGGTCCGGCACCGGCGGGTTCCCGAAAAACCGGCGCAGTGTACGCGCAAAGCGGTTGCTGTCCGCCGATTCCCGCCCGCACGCCAGGGTGGAGCGCCCCAGGCTTGCCGAGCCGCCCGCGCACGGACAAAAAAAACCCCGGTCTGTGCCGGGGACAACCAGCCGTGAAGGGAATGATCCGTTCGGCTGGAGGAGGAGCCATTGCGTCGCGCACGGGGCGCATTGCCTGACGCAAGGCTACCCTCGCATCGCCGTCGGATCCGGGCAGGTCAGGATGGGCGGGGCCGGCGCCCGGATGGATGGTGCGGGGCCGTGTCTGCCGGCCGGCTCAGCGGCCGGTGAGAATCCACTTGACCAGGACGCCGGCCTCGTCGGCCGTGACCTGCGGATTGGCCGGCATGGGGATCTGGCCCCAGACGCCGACGCCGCCCTCCCGGACCTTGCGCACCAGCTTGGCCTGCGCGTTGGTGTCGGCGGCGTACTTGGCGGCGATGTCCTTGAACGAGGGGCCGATCAGCTTCTTCTCGGGCGCATGACAGGCGTTGCAGTTGCGGGCCCGGGCAAGGTCGGCACTGGCCATGGCCGGCCCGGCAAGCAGGGCGAGACCGAGCACCAGCAGGCGGGCGGTGGCGGGAGCGGCGGTGTGGGGCATGGTCGGCGGGCTCCGGAATGCTGGGGACATCGACGCGTCGGGTTCGCCGTGGATGACTTCCCCGGGCGCGTCGAGGGTGGTTTGAGTCGATGCTACCTGATCCGCCTTGCAGATCCCGGGCGGTCCGGGCGCGCACCAGGGGCGGGCAGGCAGCCCGGTACCGGGTGCAACCGCGCCGACGCCGCTGGCCGTTCATGCTGCCGGGTTGTCCGCCCATGCAGGCAGACTGGCGGCAAGTGGGCTGCACGGCTATGGTGCGGGCATTGTCTCCTGGTTGATGCCCATGATCCTGATCTGGGGTGGTTCCTTCCTCATTGTGCTCAAGCTGCTCGAGGTCGGGCCTTTCGGGGCGATCTCGTGGTGGTGGGTGGCCGCGCCATTCGCGGCGGCCCTGATCTGGTTCGAGTTCCTGGAGGGCTTGCTGGGCTTCGATCGGCGTGGTGTCGATCGCGAGGAACTCGACCGCGCCCGCAACGAGCGGGTGGCCGCGCGATTCCGCGTCTCTCGCGAGGAGCGCAAGGCGCGCAAGCGCGACGCGGGCTGAAGCCCGCGGCGGCACCTGGCGCTCCTGCGCTCAGCCAGGGCGCGCCCCGCCGGCCGGTTGCCTGTCGCCCTATTCGTCCGAGTCGAGCACGGCGCCCTTGCTGGCGCTGGCCGAGAGCTTGCGGAACTTCGCCAGCACCCCCCGCGGGTAGTTGCTCTCAGGGGCCCGCCAGGCGGCGCGCCGGCGGGCGAGCACCTCGTCGGGCACATTCAGCTCCAGCGCCTGACGGTGCGCATCGATGGTGATCGAATCGCCTTCCTCGACCAGGGCGATCGGGCCGCCCACATAGGCCTCGGGGGCCACATGACCGACCACCATGCCCCAGGTGCCGCCGGAGAAGCGGCCGTCGGTGATCAGGCCCACCGACTCGCCCAGGCCCGCGCCGATGATCGCCGAGGTGGGCGCGAGCATCTCGGGCATGCCGGGCGCACCCTTGGGGCCGAGATAACGCAGCACCATCACATCGCCGGCCTGGATGCGGCCTTCCATGATGGCGCTCATGGCCGAGGGCTCATCGTCGAACACGCGGGCCGGACCGGTGATAACCGGGTTCTTCAGGCCGGTGATCTTGGCCACCGAGCCCTCCGGCGACAGGTTGCCCTTGAGGATGGCGAGATGGCCCTCGGTGTACATCGGCTTGTCGATCGGCAGGATCACGTCCTGGTCGGCGCGCGGGGTGTCGGGCACATGGGCGAGTTCCTCGGCCAGGGTGCGACCCGTGATGGTCATGCAGTGACCGTGCATCAGGCCGGCCTTGAGCAGGATCTTCATCACCTGCGCGATGCCGCCTGCGCGATGCAGGTCCACCGCCACATAGCGGCCCGAGGGCTTGAGGTCGCAGATCACCGGGGTGCGGCGGCGGATGCGCTCGAAGTCGTCGATCGTCCAGTCGATGCCGGCCGCGTGCGCGATCGCGAGGAAGTGCAGCACCGCGTTGGTCGAGCCGCCGGTGGCCATGATCAGCGTGACCGCGTTCTCGATCGACTCGCGGGTGACGATGTCCAGGGGGCGCAGGTTGTTGCGCACCGCCTCGATCAGCACCTTGGCCGAGGCCGAGGCGGAATCGGTCTTCTCGCTGTCGGGGTTGGCCATGGTGGAGGAACCGATCAGGCTCATGCCCAGTGCCTCGAAGGACGAGGACATGGTGTTGGCGGTGTACATGCCGCCGCACGAACCGGTGCCGGGGATGGCGTTGCGCTCGATGCCCTCGAAGTCCTCCTGGCTCATGCGGCCGCGCGAGTACTCGCCCACCGCCTCGAACACCGAGACGATGGTCAGGTCCTGGCCCTTCCACTTGCCCGGCTTGATGGTGCCGCCGTAGACATAGATGGCCGGGACATTGCAGCGCAGGATGCCGATCATGCCGCCGGGCATGTTCTTGTCGCAGCCGCCGACCACCAGCACGCCGTCCATCCACTGGCCCTGCACCGCGGTCTCGATGCAGTCGGCGATCACCTCGCGCGAGATCAGCGAATACTTCATGCCCTCGGTGCCCATCGACATGCCGTCGGAGATGGTGGGCACGCCGAAGACCTCGGGGTTGGCGCCGCCGGCACGCAGCGCCGCCTCGGCGGCGTCGGTGAGCACCTGCAGGCCCGAGTTGCACGGGGTGATGGTGGAGTGGCCATTGGCAATCCCGATGAAGGGCTTGCTCATGTCCGAGGGCTGATAGCCCATGCCGTAGTACATCGACCGGTTGGGGGCGCGGGCCACGCCCTCGGTGATGTTTCGGGAGCGACGGTTGGCGGACATGCGGGGTCTCCTGGTCAGCGTGAGGTTGCGGTGCGGCCAGGCGTCTTGCGCGGGGTGGATCCCGCGATGCCCGACAGGGCGCGAGTATATAAAACCCGTCCATCGACCCGGCCGGATGCCCCGGCGTGACGGTCTCAGGTCACGGGTTATAGTCGCAGCGCCGCCGGTGCGGCGAGGGTGGGGGGATGGCGGGCTCGGGCGGGCATCGGATCGTGGGGGCGGCGGTGGCCTTGCTGGCGCTGGCGCTGGCCAGCGGCCTGCCCTTCATCGATGCGCAGGCCGGCTATGCGGGCCTGTCGCCGCGCTTTGTGCCCACCCTGGTCTGCGTCGGGCTCGCACTTGCCGCGTGGCGCCTGTGGCGGCGTCCCGATGCGGTGCTCGCGCAGGCACCCGAGGCCGCCAGCGCCGTGCATCCCGAGGCCGCCCGGCAGCGCCTCGCCTGGGCGGCCGGCGGCCTTCTCGGCCATCTTGTGCTGGTGGGCACGGCCGGATTCGTGGTCGCCAGCACGCTGCTGCTGGTGTGCGTGGCTCGCGGCTTCGGCAGCCAGCGCCCCGCGCGTGATGCCCTGGTCGGGCTTGCCCTGACGCTGCCGGTCTGGTTCGTGTTCGCCCGTCTGCTCGGTGTGGGCCTGAAGCTCTTCCCGCCGGCGGGGCTCTGATGACCGATACGCTGCTCGCGCTGGGCGGGGGCTTTGCCGCCGCGCTCTCGCCCATCAACCTGCTCTGGGCGCTGGCGGGCTGTCTGGTCGGCACGGCCATCGGCGTGCTGCCCGGCGTGGGGCCCGCGCTCACCCTGGCCATGCTGCTGCCGCTCACCGCCAAGGTCGAGCCGGCCTCGGCGCTGATCCTGTTTGCCGGCATCTACTACGGCGCGATGTTCGGCGGCTCCACCACGTCCATCCTGATGAACACCCCGGGCGAGTCCTCCACCATGGTCACCGCCCTGGAGGGCAACGCGATGGCCCGCAGCGGTCGGGCCGGGCCCGCGCTGGCCACCGCCGCCATCGGCTCCTTCCTGGCCGGCACCCTGGCCACGGTGGCCCTGTCGCTGGTGGCCCCGGCAGCGGCCCGGTTCGCGCTTCGCTTCGGGCCGGCCGAGTACTTCATGCTGATGGTGCTGGCCTTCACCACCGTCTCCGCGGTGCTCGGCGCCTCGGCCTTGCGCGGCTTCATCAGCCTGCTGATCGGACTGGCCCTCGGTCTGGTGGGCATCGACGCCACCTCGGGTCAGACCCGCTACACCCTGGGCATCCCCGAGCTCTACGACGGCATCGATGTCGTGGTGGTGGCCGTCGGCCTGTTCGCGGTGGCCGAGACCCTCCATGGCGCGCTCCATCTGCAGCCCGCCGGCGAGGTCGGCCGCGCAGGCAGCGTGGTCATGAGCCGGGCCGACTGGCGCCGCTCGCTGCCGGCCTGGCTGCGCGGCACGGCGATCGGCTTTCCCTTCGGCCTGATCCCGGCCGGCGGGGCCGAGATTCCCACCTTCCTGTCCTATGCCACCGAGAAGCGGCTGTCGGCCAACAAGGCCGAGTTCTCCTCCGAGGGCGGGCCGGGCGCGATCGAGGGCGTGGCCGGGCCCGAGGCGGCCAACAACGCCGCGGTCACCGCCACGCTCGCGCCCCTGCTCACCCTGGGCATCCCGGTGTCGAGCACCACCGCCATCCTGCTGGCGGCCTTCCAGAACTACCAGCTGCAGCCCGGACCCACCCTGCTGCAGACCTCCGGCACCCTGGTCTGGACGCTGATCGCCTCGCTCTACATCGGCAATGTGATGCTGCTGGTGCTGAACCTGCCGCTGGTGGGCCTGTGGGTGCGGGTGCTGCGCATTCCCGCGCCGCTGCTGCAGGGCGGCATCCTGGTCTTCGCCACGCTGGGCGCCTGGAGCCTGCGCCAGTCATGGTTCGATCTGCTGCTGCTGCTGCTGATCGGCCTGCTCGGGCTGGCCATGCGCCGCTTCGGCTTTCCGGCCGCGCCGGTGATCGTCGGCATGATCCTCGGCCCGATGGCCGAGAAGCAGCTGCGCAATGCCCTGTCGATCAGCCAGGGCGACTGGAGCGTCTTCCTGACCCGCCCGCTGTGCCTTGCGCTGGTGGTGCTGGTGGTCGCCGTGCTCCTGCTGCCGCTGTGGCATCGGCGGATCCGGCGCGGCGTCGTGTCAGAATAATCCGGGTTCGCGCGCCGCCGCCGGCGGCGCCTCTGCCGAGACTGCCTTGGTCGTCACCCATCCCGAGTTCGATCCGATCGCCCTGCAAGTCGGCCCGCTGGCGGTGCGCTGGTACGGGCTGATGTACCTGGTCGCCTTCGCGGCCTTCTTCGGGCTGGGACGATGGCGCCTTGCCCATGGCCACCATGCCCGCAGCAGCGGCCTGAGCCCGCCGCAGCTGGAAGACCTGCTCTTTCACGGCGCGCTGGGGGTGGTGCTCGGTGGCCGGCTGGGGTATGTGCTGTTCTACAAGCCGGCCTACTACCTGGGCCATCCGCTCGAGGTGTTTGCGGTCTGGCAGGGCGGCATGTCCTTCCATGGCGGCATGCTCGGCGTCATTCTCGCCATCGCCTGGTGGTGCCGGCGCCGGCAGCTGGCCTTCTGGCCGGTGATCGATTTCGTCGCACCGCTGGTGCCGCTCGGTCTGGCCGCGGGGCGCCTGGGCAACTTCATCAATGGCGAGCTCTGGGGGCGGGCCACCGGGGGCGGCTGGGGCATGGTCTTTCCGCAGGCCGGTGATGCGCTCGCCCGGCATCCCTCCCAGCTCTACCAGTTCGCCGGCGAGGGCCTGCTGCTGTTCGCCTGCCTGTGGTGGTACTCGAGCCGGCCGCGGCCGCCGGGCGCGGTCTCGGGCCTGTTCCTCGCGGGCTACGGCCTGATGCGCGCGCTCGCCGAGTTTGCCCGCGAGCCCGACGCCTTCTTCGGCCTGCTGTTCTTCGGGCTCACCATGGGCCAGCTGCTCTCGGTGCCCATGGTGGTGCTGGGCATCTGGCTTTGGCGGCGTTCGCTCGCCGCCGGCCCGGTTCACGACCATACCTCCAGGAGACATTCATGACCCGCCTTCATCGACGGCTGCTGACGGCTGCCGTGGCGCTTGCCGGCGCCGCGTTCCCGCTGTTCGCCCAGGCGCAGGCCTGGCCCGCCCGCCCCATCCGCCTGATCGTGCCCTTCCCGCCGGGGGGCGGCACCGATGCCTTCGCGCGGCCGCTCGCCAAGGTGCTGTCACAGAACCTCGGCCAGCAGGTGGTGATCGACAACCGCGGCGGTGCCGGCGGCACGCTCGGCGCCGAGCTCACCGCCAAGTCGCCGGCCGACGGCTACACCTTCCTGATGGGCGCGGTGCACCACACCATCGCGGTCAGCCTGTATCCGCGGCTCGGCTACGACCTGCAGAAGGACCTCGCCCCGGTCACGATGGTGGCGCTGGTGCCCAATGTGGTGGTGGTCAACCCGCAACGGGTGCCGGCTCGCAGCTTTGCCGAGTTCCAGGCCTTCGTGAAGGCCAACCCCGGTCGGCTCAACTACGGCTCGGCCGGCAACGGCACCACGCACCAGCTCACGGTGGAGCTCTGGAAGACCCAGACCCGCAGCTTTGCCACCCACATCCCCTATCGGGGCGCCGGTCCGGCCCTGCAGGATCTGCTCGCCGGTCAGGTGGACTTCATGTTCGACGGTCTTGGCAGCGCCATTGCGCACATCAAGGCCGGCAAGCTGGTGCCGCTGGCGGTGACCTCGGCGCAGCGCTCGCCCGCGCTGCCCGAGGTGCCCACCCTCGACGAGGCGGGCGTCAAGGGCTATCAGGCCCGCACCTGGTACGCGCTGTGGGCTCCGGCCGGCACCCCGCGCGAGATCATCCTGCGCCTGCAGCAGGAGACCGCCAAGGCACTGGCCGGTGCCGAACTGCGCGGCGTCTGGCAGTCGCTCGGTGCCGAGGCCGGCGGCCAGCCGCCGGAAGACCTGGCCCGCTTCGTCGAGACCGAGATCGTCAAGTGGGCCAAGGTGGTCAAGGATTCCGGCGCCAAGCTCGACTGAGTGCGCGCCTCGCCACGCGCTGCCACCCATCTCATTGCCTGCCCCCATGACCGACAACCACAACCTCTATGCGGTGCTCGCCGGGGGCTTCCCGGCCGAGCGCGATGCCTGCGCGATCGAATCGCGCGACGCCGATGGCCGTCCGCTCTACTTCACCTGGGGCGACATCGATCGCGCCACCGCCCGGCTGGCCAACCTGCTGCGCTCGCTGCGGCTGCCCGCGGGCTCCCGGGTGGCGGTGCAGGTCGAGAAGTCGCCCGAAGCGCTGCTGCTGTATCTCGCCACGCTGCGCGCCGGGCTGGTCTACCTGCCGCTGAACTCGGCCTACCAGGCGGCCGAGCTCGATTACTTCATCGGCAACGCCCGCCCCGGTCTGGTGGTGTGCGCACCCGCGGCGCGCGAGCGCATCGCGCCGATCGCCGCGGCCCATGGCGTGCGTCACCTGCACACCCTGGGCGAGCAGCGCGAGGGCAGCCTGCTGATGGCCGCCGCTGCGCACGATGACCGCTTTCGCACGGTTCGGCGCGCAAGCGGTGATCTCGCCGCCATCCTGTACACCTCGGGCACCACCGGCCGCAGCAAGGGCGCCATGCTCTCGCACGGCAATCTCGCCGCCAACGCGCTCACCCTGCAGCACTACTGGCGCTGGCGGCGTGGCGATGTGCTGCTGCATGCGCTGCCGATCTTCCATGTGCACGGTCTGTTCGTGGCCAGCCACGGTGCGCTGCTCGCCGGCAGCAAGATGATCTGGCAGGCCCGGTTCGATCCCGCCGCGGTCGTGCGTGAACTGCCGCGGGCCACCGTCTTCATGGGCGTGCCCACCATGTACGTGCGCCTGCTCGACCACCCCGGTTTCACCGCCGAGTGCGCGGCCGGCATGCGCCTGTTCATCTCCGGGTCGGCACCGCTGCTGCCTGACACCTTCCGTCAGTTCGAGTCGCGCATCGGCCAGCGCATCCTCGAGCGCTACGGCATGAGCGAGACGGTCATGCTCACCTCCAATCCCTACGACGGCAACCGCGTGGCCGGCACGGTCGGTCTGCCGCTGCCGGGTGTGTCGGTACGGGTGGTGGGTGATGGCGGTCGCGCCTGCGGCATGGGCGAGATCGGCGGCATCGAGGTGCGCGGCCCGAATGTCTTCAGCGGCTACTGGCAGATGCCCGAGAAGACCCGCGAGGAGTTCACCGCCGACGGCTGGTTCCGCACCGGCGATGTCGGCCGTTGGGACGCCAACGGCTATCTTTCCATCGTCGGTCGCAGCAAGGACCTGATCATTTCCGGCGGCTACAACGTGTACCCGAAGGAGATCGAGTCCTGGCTCGACGACATGCCTGGCGTGTTCGAGTCGGCGGTCATCGGCGTGCCGCATCGCGACTTCGGCGAAGCGGTCACCGCGGTGGTGGTGCCGCAGCCCGGCGCGAGCCTGGACGAGGCCGCGCTCATCGCGGCGCTCAAGCAGAAGATCGCGTCCTTCAAGGTGCCCAAGCGCATCCATGTGGTGCCGGAGCTGCCACGCAACCAGATGGGCAAGGTGCAGAAGAACCTGCTGCGCGAGCGCTTCGGCGGCTGAGCCTGTCGGGGCGGCCGCGTTCGCCGGCGCAGCCGCCGGGCCCGCCCGGGCATTCGCCGCGTCAGCCATGGCGTTCGCCGCGTCAGCGCCCGGTGTCAGCCGCGCCAGCCGATGCCCATCAGCAGCGGCGCCGCGAACAGCTGCGCCGCATCGGTCTCGCCCACCCCCGGCGCCCAGGTGGGCAGCTCGGCGGCGGCGTTGATCATGGCATCCACCAGGTAGGCCGCCACCGCCTGATCGGCTGCCCGCACCGAGCCGTCGATCTGCCCGTCCACGACCAGGGCGCGCAGCTGGGCGATCTGCCGGTTGCGGGTCTGCTGGACCGGCGTGCGCGACTCGGGCGGCAGCGCGCTGAGCGCGGTCACCCGCAGCAACGGCCCGGCCGGTGACAGCTGGTGGGCCACCAGCAGCTGGCTGGCCAGGGCGAGCCGGTCCCAGCCGCTGCCCTGTGTCGCCCGCGCCAGCGCGATGGCCTCGCGGATGATCGAGAAGGTCTGCTCGAAGCAGGCCGCGATCAGGTCGCCCTTGTGCTCATGGTGATGGTAGAACGAGCCCTTGGTGAGGTTCAGCCGCGAGGCGATGCGTGCCACCGAGGCGCCGCGAAAGCCCTGCTGGTTGATGAGGGCGGTGGCCGCCTGAAGGAAGTCCTGGCCACCCGCCGACGGGCCAGCCGAGCCCGCGGTGCCCAGCCTGGCGGGCAGGGCATCGGACCAGCGGGCGCATGGCCCGGCGAGGCCCTCGATGAGGATGTCGGCCACCCGGTCGGCAAGCGCCGGCAGATCCGCGGGTTCATGGTGCCGCACCAGGCTGCGGCTGTTGGCCATCGACAGCAGCAGATGGCTGCGGGCATTGAGCGCCGGTCTCGACAGCCAGGGCAGCGGGCCCTGCAGCAGGCGCCGCACGCCGCGGAACATCCCGGTGTAGGCGTCGAACACGCGCCCGGAATGGCTCTCGGGCAGCGCCCGGATCTCGTTGAACAGGATCAGCGGCCCGCGCCGGCCCAGGGCGATGTCCTGTTCGATGCGGTAGCACCCGCGCAGCAGCGCACGCACCCGGCCGGCGAGTGTGGACTCGGCAGACGCTGCGCTGACCACCTGCGACTGCACCTCGATCGCACGCAGGAAGCAGGCGCTGGCCAGATCTTCCTTGCGCTTGTGATAGTAGGTGATGCCGCTGGTGGCCAGGCCGAGCTCACGGGCCACTTCGGCCAGCGTGGCCCCTTTCACGCCGTGCCGGTTGAACACGCCGGCGGCGGCATCGAGTGCCGCCTCCTGTCGCCGCAGGTAGCGCTCGGTCTGGGGGGCGACCTGCGACAGCCGCGCGTTCACGTCATGCCGGATGCAGGTGGCAGGCCACGGTGCGGCCCGAGGCATTGCTCACCAGCGGGGGCTCCTCGCTGCGGCAGCGTTCGGTCGCGTGCGGACAGCGGGTGTGGAATCGGCAGCCGCTCGGCGGCGAAAGCGCGCTGGGCACCTCGCCGGTGACGACCAGCCGCTCACGGCGCGCCTCGACCGCAGCATCGGCCACCGGGATGGCCGCGAGCAGCGCCTGGGTGTAGGGATGCAGCGGCTCGCGATAGAGGTCATCGCGCGAGGCCACCTCGACGATCTTGCCGAGGTACATCACCGCGATGCGGTCGCTGATGTGCCGCACCACCGCGAGGTCGTGGGCGACGAAGATGTACGACAGACCCAGCCGTTCCTGCAGGTCCATGAAGACATTGACCACCTGCGCCTGGATCGACACATCGAGCGCCGAGACCGGCTCGTCGCAGACGATCAGGCCCGGCTCCAGCGCCAGCGCGCGGGCGATGCCGATGCGCTGGCGCTGGCCGCCCGAGAACTCGTGCGGGTAGCGCTCGGCCATGTCAGGCAGCAGGCCCACCATGGCCAGCAGCGCGGCGATGCGCTCGCGGTAGGCGGTGCGATCGGCATCTAGCCCGTGCACCTGAAGCGGCTCGCCGATGATGTCGCGCACCCGCATGCGCGGGTTGAGCGAGCCATAGGGGTCCTGGTAGACCATCTGCATGCGCCGTCGCATCGAGCGCATCTGGTCCCGGCTGAGGCGGGTGATGTCGGTGCCCTCGAACACGATGCTGCCGGCGGTGGGTTCGAGCATGCGCAGCACCGCCAGCCCGGTCGTGGACTTGCCGCAGCCGCTCTCGCCGACCAGGCCGAGGGTCTCGCCGCGGCGCAGGCTGAAGGAGACGCCGTCGACGGCGTGCACCTTGGCCACCTGTTTCTGGATGATCACCCCCTTCATCACCGGGAAGTGAACCTTCAGGTCCTGCACTCGCAGGATCTCGGCCGTCTGCCCGGCCTGCGCGGGGGGCGCTGTGGCGATCGCGGTGTCAGTCATCGACGAAGCAGGCCTTGTGGTGGTTGGGCGCGATCTCGCGCAGCATCGGCCGCTCGCTGCGGCAGCGATCGCTGGCGAGCTTGCAGCGCGGGGCGAAGGCGCAGCCCGGCGGTAGCGCCGACAGGTCGGGCGGCGAGCCCTCGATGGGCACCAGTCGCCGGCGGGTGTCGCCATCGAGCCGGGGGATGGAGGCCATCAGGCCGCGGGTGTAGGGATGCGAGGGCGTGGCGTAGAGCTGCGCGGCAGGCGCGGTCTCGACCACCCGGCCGCCGTACATGACGATCACCCGGTTGGCATAGCGCGCGACCACGCCGAGGTCATGGGTGATCAGGATGAGCGCCGAGTTGGCCTGCCGGGCGAGGTCCTGCAGCAGATCGAGGATCTGGGCCTGCACGGTGACATCGAGCGCGGTGGTGGGCTCGTCGGCGATGATCAGCTGCGGCTCGCAGGCCAGCGCCATGGCGATCATCGCGCGCTGGCGCATGCCGCCCGAGAACTGGTGCGGATAGGCGTTGACCCGCGCCGCGGCGTCGGGAATGCGCACCAGGCCGAGCAGCTCGCGGGCACGCTCGAGGGCGCCCGACCAGGGCGTGCCGCGGTGCAGGTTCACCGGCTCGCCGATCTGCCGGCCGACGGTGATCGCCGGGTTCAGCGAGGACATCGGTTCCTGGAAGATCATCGCGATGCGGTTGCCGCGGATGGCGCGGATGCTGCGGTCGTCGAGCTTCACCAGATCGGTGCCGTCGAACAGGATCTCGCCGCCGATGATCTTGCCGGGCGGGTCGGGGATCAGCCGCAGGATGGACAGCGCGGTGACGCTCTTGCCCGAGCCCGACTCGCCCACGATGGCGACGGTCTCGCCGGCATTGACATCGAACGAGACATCATCCACCGCGGTGACCGTGCCGCGTTCGGTGCGGAAGCGGGTGGTCAGCCCGCGCACGCTCAGCAGGGGAGCGGCCATCACTTGTAGCCCATCTTCTGCTTCATTTCCTGGTCGACCCAGATGCGGGCGTAGATGGGGCCTGGCCTGACCGACCCGGCACGCAGCTCGCCGTTGTAGTTCTTCACCCAGGGCCACCAGGCGGTGTAGTTGTGCGAGGTGGGCAGCCAGATGTAGGGCGCCTTGTCGACGATCTCGCGCACCATCTCCCTGATGAGCTGCTGGCGTTTGCCGAGGTCGCGCTCGGCATAGGCCGCGGCCATCTTGCGGTCGAAGGCGGGGTCGGAATACTGGGACGGATTCCAGAGCTCGCCGGTGACGAAGCTCTTGTGCAGGCTGCGGGTGGGGTTCACATGGCCGTTGTTCATGAAGTAGCCCGGCCCGAGCGTCTTGGAGGTCATGCGCGACAGGAAGGCGCCGTACTCGAGCGGCTCGATCTGCAACCTGACGCCCACCTTCTCGAGGTAGGCCGCGACCATCGGCACCAGCTCCATGTGCACCGGGCTGTTGGCGTTGACCTGCACCTTGAAGCTGAAGCCGTTGGGGTACCCGGCTTCGGCAAGCAGCCTCTTCGCCTTGTCGGGGTTGTAGGTGAAGAGCTCCTTCACCGATTCGGGCATGGCCGAGAGCGGCTCGTAGAAGCCGGTGTAGTCGGGGTGCATGGGATAGCCGAAGAGCTCGGCATTGCCGCCCCAGAACACCTTGACGATCTCCTGCTTGTTGACCGCCATGTTCAGCGCCCGCCGCACCCGGATGTCGTCGAAGGGCTTCTGGTCGACCCGCATGGCGAGGAAGGTGCCGTCGGTGGCGGTCCATCGCGACCACTTCAGCTGCGGGGCGCTCTTCTTCAGCTCCTCGACTGCGCTCCAGCGCACGTTCTCCATGATGTCGAGCTTGCCGGTGCGCAGCGCCGCGTAGGCGGCGGCCTCGTCCTTGATGATGCGATAGACCAGCTTGTCGACGAAGGGCAGCTTGTACGCCTGCCCGCCGATGGTCTCCCTGTCCCAGTAGATCGGGTTCTTCAGATAGGTGTTGGAGTTGCCGTTGACGAACTCGCTGAGCATGAACGGCCCGGTGCCGTTGTGGTTCTTCCAGTTGGCCGCGCCGGCGGCGACCACCTCGCGCGGCTGGATGCCGGAGTAGTAGCCCCAGCCGAAGCGCGCGTCCCACTCGGCGAAGAAGTCCTTGAAGGTGAAGAGCACGGTGTGCCGGTCCGTGGCCTCGACCTTGATCACATGATCGAAGAAGCCGCGCTGCGCCTTGGGACTCTTGATCTGGCGCTCGTAGCTGAACACCACATCATCGGCGACCAGCTCGCGCGCGGCCATCACGCCCTTCTTCTCGGGGAACATCACGCCCTTGCGCAGCTTGACCTCCAGGCGCAGCGGGTTCTCGATCCAGCGCCAGGTCTCGGCCAGCTCGCCCCGGATGGCATCCACCGGCAGGTAGCCGTCGGAGGTGAACGGATGCTTGCCGCCGTTGCGGGTGCCCTTGCCCAGATCGGCGGCGAACAGCTGCTCGTAGTACTGGCCGGTGTCGTGGTTCTGCTTCCAGTTCCAGTCGGCGAGGTCCCAGGTGAGCGCGGAGATGGTGTAGTAGACCGTGGCCACGCTCAGCGTGCCGCCGTACTGCGGCCGTTCGGCCGCCGGCTGGGCCGACACCAGGGCGGTGGCGGCAAGGGCGGCAGCGCCCAGCGCGGCGCGCAGGGCGAATCCGGTCTTGCGGATTGGGTTCATCGCTTGTCTCCGTCTTGACGGCGGCGGCCCGCGGGCCGCCGCCCTGGTTGGGCTGGGACCGGCTGTCGCCGATCAGCGGAAGCCCATCTTCTGCTTGAGTTCCTGGTCGACCCAGATCCGGGCGTAGATCGGTCCCGGCCGGACGGCGCCGGCGCGCAGTTCGCCGCCGTAGTTCTTGACCCAGGGCCACCAGGCCACATAGGTGTAGCCGGTGGGCAGCCAGATGTAGGGCGCCTTGTCGAGCACCTCACGGGTCATCTCCCTGAGCATCTGCTGGCGCTTGCCCTCGTCACGCTCGGCGTACATCGCCCAGACCTTCTTGTCGAGCGCCGGATCGGAGTACTTCGACGGGTTCCAGAGCTGGCCGCTGACGAAGCTCTTGCGGATGCTGGTGCTGGGGTTGGTGTGCCCGTTGTCCATGAAGTAGCCAGGACCGTGGGTGCTGGAGGTCATGCGCGAGAGAAAGGCGCCGTACTCGAGCGGCTCGATCTGCAGCTTCACGCCCACCTTCTCGAGGTAGGCCGCGACCATCGGGATCAGGTCCATGTGCACCGGGCTGCACGAGCAGACCTGCACCTTGAAGCTGAAACCGTTGGGGTGGCCGGCCTCGGCGAGCAGCTTCTTCGCCTTGTCGGGGTTGTAGGTGAAGAGCTCCTTCACCGATTCGGGCATGGCCGACAGCGGCTCGTAGTAGCCGGTGTAGTCGGGGTGCATGGGGTAGCCCAGCATTTCGGCGTTGCCGCCCCAGAACGACTTGACGATCTCCTGCTTGTTGACCGCCATGTTCAGCGCGCGTCGCACGCGGATGTCGTCGAAGGGCTTCTGATCGACCCGCATCGCCAGGAAGGTGCCGACCATGGCGAGCGAGCGGTCCCACTTGAGCTGGGGCGCGTTCTTCTTCAGCTCGGGCACGGCACTCCAGCGCACGGCCTCGTGGATGTCGAGCTTGCCGGTTCGCAGCGCCGCGTAGGAGGCGGCCTCGTCCTTCATGGTGCGGTAGATCACCTTGTCGACGAAGGGGATCTTGTACTGGGCCCCCGCGATGGTCTCCTTGTCCCAGTAGCCGGAGTTCTTCGTGAAGGTGGTCTGGTTGCCGTTGACGAAATCGGTGAGCATGAACGGCCCGGTGCCGTTGTGGTTCTTCCAGTCCTTGGCGCCCGCCGCGATCACCTCCTTGGGGAAGATGCCCGAGTAGTAGCCCCAGCCGAAGCGATAGTCCCACTCGGCAAAGTAGTCCTTGAAGGTGAAGAGGACGGTGTGCTTCTCGGTGGCCTCTACCTTGACCACATGGTCGAAGAAGGTGGGCACCTTCTTGGGGCTGTTGTTCAGCGTGTTGTAGGTGAAGACCACATCGTCGGCGACCAGCTCGCGTGCGGCCATCACGCCCTTCTTCTCGGGGAACATCACGCCCTTGCGCAGCTTGACCTCCAGGCGCAGCGGGTTCTCCATCCAGCGCCAGGTCTCGGCCAGCTCGCCGCGGATCGCGTCGAGCGGCAGCCAGGCGTCGGCCACGAACTGGTGCTTGCCGCCGCGGCTGCGGGCCTTGCTCAGGTCGGCGGCGAACAGCTGCTCGAAGTACTGGCCGCTGTCATGGTTGGCCTTCCAGTTCCAGTCGGCCGGGTCCCAGGTGAGGGCATTGATGGTGTAGTAGACGTTCGCGATGTTCAGCGTGCCACCGTACTGCGGCTTCTCGGGCGCCTGGGCCGCGGCCGGGATGGCACCGGCCGCGAGCGCCGCGCCGATCGAGCTGGCCAGCAGGAAGTTTCTCAGCCTGGATGATTTCATCATCGTCTCCTGGTGATGCCGCGGGCGCGGGGCTTCGGCCTGCGGCGGGTGAGGCGGGGCCGTCCGGTGGCGGCGCCCGGTGGATGTCTCAGCGTGAGCCGCGCAGCCGCGGATCGAGCAGGTCGCGCAGGGCGTCACCGAACACATTGGTGGCGTAGACCACCACGGTCAGGCACAGCCCTGGTGCCAGCGCAAGCCATGGCCCCTGGAACATGTAGGTCCGTCCGCCGCCCGAGAGCATGCCGCCCCAGGTGGGTGCCGGCGGCGGCACGCCCAGGCCGAGGAAGGACAGGCCGGATTCGGCCAGGATCACCGCGCCCACCCGGGTGGTGAACAGCACGATGATCGGCGGCAGGATGTTGGGCAGGATGTGCCGCCACAGGATGCGGCCGGTGGTCGAGCCGATGGACTGGGCGGCGTGCACATACATGTTCTCGCGCACCGACACCACCGCGCTGCGGATGATCCGCGAGCCGGCGATGCCCAGCAGCAGGCCCAGGGTGCCGATGATCTGCGGCATGCCGGGGCCGAGCACCGACACCACCACGATCAGGATGATCAGGTCGGGGAAGCTCATCCAGGCGTCGACGAAGCGCTGGGTGACCATGTCGGTCTTGCCACCGAGATAGCCGGTGAGGATGCCGATCACCACCGACACCACCGTGGCCAGGGTGGCCGCCGACAGGCCGATGATCACCGACAGCTGCGCCCCGTAAAGGCAGCGCGAGAGCATGTCTCGGCCGAGGTTGTCGGTGCCGAAGGGGAACTCGAGCGAGGGGGGCTTGAGCCGGTTGATCGGGCTGATCTCGTTCATGCCGTAGGGCGCCAGGAAATCGGCGAACACCCCGCAGAACAGGAAGATCAGGAAAACCACCCCGCCGGCGGCGCCCAGCGGCTTGGTGCGGAACAGCCGGCTGAGAAATCCCGGGGGCGCGGGCCGCGCGGGGGCGGCGCTGGCGGCAGCGGTGGCGCTCATGAACGGACCCTCACGCGCGGGTCGAGCAGGCCGTAGCTCAGGTCGACCACCAGGTTGATGAGCATGACCGCCAGACCCACCACCAGGAACACCCCGGTGATGATCGGATAGTCGCGCTGGTTGACGGCGTCGAGCAGCAGCGTGCCCATGCCGGGGATGCCGAAGATCTGTTCGATGATCACCGCGCCGCCGATCACCAGCGGCGCCTGCAGGCCGATCAGGGTGACCACCGGGATGAGCGCGTTGCGCAGCGCGTGGCGGAACACCACCAGACGCTCGGGCAGGCCCTTGGCCATGGCGGTGCGGATGTAGTCCTGGCGCAGCACCTCGAGCATCATGGTGCGGGTCATGCGCATGGTGACCGCCGAGAGCGCGGCGCCGAGCACCGCTGCCGGCACCAGCATCTGCTGCAGGTTGCCGATCGGGTCTTCGGTGAAGGCGATGTAGCTCACCTCGGGCGACCAGCCCCAGAAGATGGAGGGGATCACCACCACCATGGTGCCCAGCCAGAAGCTGGGGATGGCCAGCAGCAGGATGGAGAAGGAGCGGGCGATGTAGTCGCCCGCGGTGTCCTGGCGGATGGCCGAGTAGATGCCCACCGGCAGGGCGATGCTCAGGCCGATCAGGATGGCGAACAGGCCGAGCTCGAAGGTGACCGGCAGCCGCTCGACGAGACGGTCGATCACCGGGGTGGCCTGCCACAGCGAGTTGCCCATGTCACCGCGCAGCAGGTTGCCCACCCAGGTGAGGTACTGCGACCACATCGGCTGATCGAGCCCGAGCGTGCGCATCAGGGCTTCGCGGTCGAGCTTGCTGGCGCTGATGTCGTTCTGGCTGAGCATCATGTCGATGATGTCGCCGGGGATCAGCCGCACCGTGCAGAACACGATGATGCTGGCGAAGATCAGGGTGGGAATCAGCGCCAGCAGGCGGCGCGCGATGTAGGCCTGCATGACTCAGCCCCGTGGTGCCGGCCGCCGCGAGGGCGAACCCGGGATTCGAATGGCCGAGCGCAAGCGTTGCCGGGCGGCGTGGGGCATGGGTCTCCTCGTTGGACGGCCCCTGCTCCTTGCTGGAGTCTGTCGGGGTCCGGGTTCGGATCACTGTAGGTCACAACGCTCGCGCGGCGCAAGGCGGCGCCCCGACCGGCGTTCCGGGGCGCATACCGGAAATTCGAAATCGGCGTGACGGCCGGCGCCGGCATGGGATGTGGCAAGCTCTCGCCGGCCCCGATCCCATACCAGGAGACACCTGATGTCGTTGTTCAATCTCGATGGCAAGGTCGCCGTCATCACCGGATCCTCGCGCGGCATCGGTCGCGCCATCGCCGAGCGCATGGCCGAGCAGGGTGCGCGTGTGGTGGTGTCCTCGCGCAAGGAGGCTGCCTGCCTCGAGGTGGTCGCGGCGATCGAGGCCCGCCACGGCAAGGGCCGCGCGATCGCGGTGCCGGCCAGCATCTCGTCCAAGGACGACATCGGCCGGCTCATCGAGGAGACCATGGCCGCCTTCGGCCGCATCGACATCCTGGTCTGCAATGCCGCCTCCAACCCGTACTACGGACCGATGGCCGGCATCTCGGACGACCAGTTCCGCAAGATCCTCGACAACAACATCGTCTCCAATCACTGGCTGGTGCAACTGGTGGCCCCGCAGATGATCGAGCGCCGCGACGGCTCGATCATCATCGTGTCCTCGATCGGCGGGCTGCGCGGCTCGCCGGTGATCGGCGCGTACTGCATCTCCAAGGCCGCCGACGCACAGCTCGCCCGCAACCTGGCGGTGGAGTACGGCCCGCACAATGTGCGCGTGAACTGCATCTCGCCCGGCCTGATCAAGACCGATTTCGCGCGCGCGCTCTGGGAAAACCCCGAGACCGCCACCCGTGCCACCGCCACCACCCCGCTGCGGCGCATCGGCCAGCCCGACGAGATCGCCGGCGCGGCGGTGTTCCTCGCCTCGGCTGCCGGCAGCTACCTCACCGGCCAGAACATCGTCGTCGACGGCGGCGCCACCATCTGAACCCCATCCCCGCCGCCCCGGTCGCGGCGAGCCTGCCCGGAGTCCTGCCATGAATGCCCTCACCGAACCCGAGACCCTCGCCACCTTCCGCGCCGAGACCCGCGCCTGGCTGGAGGCCAACTGTCCGGCCGAGATGCGCCGCCCGGTCACCAGCGAGAACGACACCTGCTGGGGTGGGCGCAACTTCACCTTCCAGTCCGAGGCCCAGCGTCTCTGGATGACCCGCATGGCCGAGAAGGGCTGGACCGTGCCCGACTGGCCGCGCGAATACGGCGGTGCGGGGCTGTCGCGCGCCGAGGTCAAGGTGCTGCGCGAGGAGATGCGTGCGCTGGGCTGCCGCTCGCCGCTGGACAGCTTCGGCATCTGGATGCTCGGACCGGCGCTGATGCGCTACGGCAATGCCGAGCAGAAGGCCGAGCACCTGCCGCGCATCGCCCGCGGCGAGATCCGCTGGTGCCAGGGCTACTCCGAGCCCAATGCCGGCTCCGACCTTGCCTCGCTCGCCACCCGCGCCGATCTGCAGGGCGACCACTGCATGGTCAACGGCCAGAAGATCTGGACTTCCTACGCCGACAAGGCCGACTGGATCTTCTGCCTGGTGCGCACCGACTTCGCCGCGAAGAAGCATGACGGCATCAGCTTCCTGCTCTTCGACATGGCCTCGCCGGGCGTCACCACGCGCCCCATCCTCCTGATTTCTGGCAAGTCGCCGTTCTGCGAGACCTTCTTCGACAATGTCCAGGTGCCGCGCCGCAACCTGGTGGGCGAGATCAACCGCGGCTGGGAGATCGCCAAGTACCTGCTCACGCATGAGCGCGAATCGATCAGCGGCATGGGCACGCGCAGCGCCGGCCGGCCGCTGCCCCAGACCGCGCTGGCCGCCGCCGGGTCCGACGCCGAGGGGCGGCTCGCCGATCCGCTGCTGCGTGCCAGCCTTGCCGCCTTCGAGGTCGACGAGGCCGCCTTCGGCCTGATGCTCGAGCGCCACGGTGACCTTGCCCGGCAGGGGCAGGCCGACCCGGCCTTCTCGTCGGTGCTCAAGTACTACGGCTCCGAGCTCAACAAGCGTCGCTTCGAGCTGGCGATGCAGGCTGCCGGCAGCGATGCGCTCGAGTGGGAGAGCGAGCGCTCCGATGACGGCGCGCTGGCGCGCGGCTGGCTGCGTACCAAGGCCAACTCCATCGAGGGCGGGACCAGCGAGGTCCAGCTCAACATCGTCTCCAAGCGCATCCTGGCGCTGCCCGGCGCCTGAGTCCGGCGCGGCCCCGCTATCTGAACGGAAACCCCATGGCACTCACCCTGGATGAATCGCAGCGCATGCTGCACGACTCGGCGCGCAGCTTCATCGGCGAGCGCGCGCCGGTGGCCCATCTGCGTCGGCTGCGCGACAGCCGCGATCCCGACGGTTTCGACCGCGCCCTCTGGAAGGAATTCGCCAGCATGGGCTTCTCGGGCGTGCTGGTCGCCGAGGCCCACGGCGGTCTCGGCCTGGGCCTGGTCGAGGCCGGCATCATCATGGAGGCCATCGGGCGCAGCCTGATGCCCTCGCCCTTCTTCGCCACCTCGGTGCTGGGTGCGACCGCCCTGGCCAGTGCCGACCGACCCGACGCCATGGCCGGACACCTGTCGGCGCTGGCCGCCGGCGAGCGGCTGTTCGCGCTGGCCGTCGACGAGGGGCCGCGTCATCGGCCGGCGGCGCTCGCCTGTGCAGCCACGCCGGCCGGTGATGGCTACACCCTGCAGGGCGCCAAGACCTTCGTGGTCGATGGCCATGTGGCCCACTGGCTGATCGTCGCGGCCACCGCGCCGCAGGGCACGGTGCTGCTGCTGGTCGATCCCGCCCAGGCCGGCGTTGCGGTCGAGCGCACCGTGATGGTCGATGCCCACAACGCCGCGCGGGTGCGACTCGATGCCGTGTCGGTGCCGGCGGCGCAGGTGCTGGTCGGTCCGGCCCGTGGCGCGCAGGTGTTGGCGGCTGTGCTCGAAGCGGGCCGCGCGGTGCTGGCCGCCGAACTGCTCGGCGCCGGCGACGAGACCTTCTCGCGCACCGTGGCCTACCTGCGTGATCGCAAGCAGTTCGGTCGCACCATCGGCGAGTTCCAGGCGCTGCAGCACCGCGCTTCCATCCTCTACACCGATCTCGAACTTGCCCGGGCCGCGGTCATGCGTGGCCTGCAGGCGGCCGCGGCCGGCGGCGACGAGGCGGCGCGCTGGGTGTCGGTGGCCAAGGCCAAGGCCTGCCAGGCGGCTGGCCTGGCGGCCCAGGAGGGCGTGCAGATGCATGGCGGCATGGGCATGACCGATGCCTTCGACCAGGGCCTGTTCATGAAGCGCATCAAGGTGCTGCAGGAACTCTTCGGCGACGCCGCCTTCCACGGCGACCGGCTGGCGCGGCTCAACGGCTACTGAGCTCCGTCACGCGTCCGAGCGCGCTTCTCGGACGCTGCCGGCCGGCGCGGGGGCCGGTGCTACCATCCGGCGCTTTCTCACGGACGATGCCCCCGCCATGCTCTGGATGCGTTTCCTGCTCGATGGTCGCCCCGCCCTGGGCCAGCTCGACGGCGACCGGGTCGTGGTTCACGAGGGCTCGATCTTCGATTCGCCCCGGCCCACCGGCCAGGTGCTCGCGGCCGACGCGGTGCACTGGCTTGCGCCCTGCGAGCCCGGCAAGTTCATCTGCCTGTGGAACAACTTCCACGCCGCGGCTGCCAAGCAGAGTCAGGCCATTCCGGCCGAGCCGCTCTGGGTGATCAAGGCGGCCAGCGCGCTGTCGGCGCATCGCGCGCCGATCCCCGCGCCGGCGGCCACGGCCTACGACGGCCGCGTGGTCTTCGAGGGCGAGCTCGGCGTGGTGATCGGCCGGCGCTGCCGTGATGTCGACGAAGCGCAGGCCGCCAACCACATCCTGGGCTACACCTGCGTCAATGACGTGACCGCGCTCGAACTGATCAACCGCGACCCGGCCTTCGCGCAATGGACGCGGGCCAAGAGCTTTGATGGCTTCGGGCCTTTCGGTCCGGTGATTGCCACCGGGCTCGACCCGCTCTCGCTCACGGTGCGCACCCTGGTGGGCGGCCGCGAGCGTCAGAACTATCCGGTGGCCGACATGATCTTCAAGCCGGCGCAGATTGTCGCGCGCCTGTCGCGGGAGATGACGCTGGAGCCTGGTGATGTGATCTCCTGCGGCACCTCGCTGGGCGTGCTGCCGATGCGGCCCGGCCAGCTGGTCGAGGTGAGCATCGAGGGCATTGGCACCCTGTCCAACGAATACCAGGCCGCGGCCGCCTGAACGGCGGCCCGTGGCCGCATCACTCTTTCGGAGCGTGTGAGATGAAGATCACCATCGGGGGGGCCGGCGCGATCGGCGGCTACCTCGGGGCGCGGCTGGCGCTGGCCGGCGAGGATGTCACCTTCGTGGCTCGCGGCGCCAACCTCGCGGCCTTGCGCGCCGACGGCATCCGCCTGATCGAGGAAGATGGCACCGAGCGGGTGGCGCGTCCGATCCGGGCGGTGCAGTCGATGGCCGAGGCCGGCCCGCAGGACTATGTGCTGCTCACCCTCAAGGCCCATCAGGTCGAGCAGGTGGCCCCCGACATGCGCGCGCTGTTCGGGCCCGACACGGCGGTGGTGACCATGCAGAACGGCATTCCGTGGTGGTACTTCCATCGGCTGGGCGGCGAGTACGACGGGCGCGCGGTCACGGCGGTCGATCCGCGGGGCGTGATCGCCGCCAGCATCGAGAACGAGCGCATCATCGGCTCGGTGGTCTACCCGGCGAGCGAGCTGGTGGCGCCGGGCGTGGTCAAGGTGATCGAGGGCAACCGCTTCTCGCTGGGCGAGCCCGACAACAGCCGCTCCGAGCGCGCCGTGCGCCTGTCAGAGGCGATGATCCGCGCCGGGTTCAAGTCGCCGGTCTCCACCGATCTGCGCGGCGAGATCTGGCTCAAGCTCTGGGGCAATCTCACCTTCAATCCGGTGAGCGCGCTCACGCACGCCACCCTGGCCGGCATCTGCCGCTTTCCGCTCACCCGTGAGCTCGCCGCGGGCATGATGCGCGAGGCGCAGGCCGTGGCCGAGAAGCTCGGCGCGCGCATGCGGGTGTCGGTGGACAAGCGCATCGCCGGCGCCGAGGCGGTGGGCGAGCACAAGACCTCGATGCTGCAGGATGTGGAGCGCGGCCGTGCACTGGAGCTCGACGCCCTGCTGGGCAGCGTGGTGGAGCTCGCCCGCATCACCGGCATCGAGACGCCGCGCATCGACGCCATCCATGCCTGCGCGTCGCTGCTCGCCGCCACGCTCGCGGCGCAGAACGGGCGGCTGGAAGTCCAGCCGCTCTAGCGCGGCGCGGGCGCAGCCCGCGGTGACGGGCCGGCCTCAGCCCGCCGCGGCCGGCCGGCCGCGCAGCGCCCCGGCGATGCGATTCAGTGGCTGCCAGAACAGCATGGCCAGGCCCAGCGACATCAGCGAACCGACCAGACCGTTGGCCCAGAACACCGACAGGCTGCCCTGCGAGAGCAGCATCGCCTGCCGGAAGCTCGACTCGGCCATGTCACCGAGCACCAGCGCCAGCACCAGCGGCGCCAGCGGATAGCCGAGCTTCTTGAAGAGGTAGCCGAGCACGCCGAAGACCAGCATCAGCACCACATCGAAGAGCGCGTTGTGCACGGTGTAGGCGCCGATCGCGCAGATCACCAGGATGACCGGCGCGATGATCGCGAAGGGCACCCGCAGGATGGCCGCCCACCAGGGCACGGTGGTGAGCACCACCAGCAGGCCGACGATGTTGCCGAGGTACATGCTGGCGATCAGGCCCCAGACGAAGTCCTTCCGCTCGACGAAGAGCAAGGGGCCGGGTTGCAGGCCCCAGATCAGCAGGCCACCGAGCAGCACCGCGGCGGTGGGCGAGCCGGGGATGCCCAGCGTGAGCATGGGCAGCAGCGCGCTGGTGCCGGCGGCGTGGGCAGCAGTCTCGGGCGCGACCACGCCCTCGAGCTCGCCCTTGCCGAAGCGCGCGCCGTTGGGCGAGAAGCGCTTGGCCATGCCATAGCTCATGAACGAGGCCGGGGTGGCCCCGCCCGGGGTGATGCCCATCCAGCAGCCGATCAGCGTGCCGCGGATGGCGGTGGCCCAGTAGCGCGGCAGCTGCTTCCAGGTCTCGAGCACCACGCGGGCGTTGATGCCCGAGCGGCCACCCTTGAAGGCGAGGCCTTCCTCCATGGTGACCAGGATCTCGCCCACGCCGAACAGGCCGATCACCGCCACCAGGAAGACGAAGCCGCGCAGCAGCTCCTGCTGGCCGAAGGTGAGGCGCAACTGGCCGGTGAC
>CAIZPE010000185.1 GCA_903934795.1 uncultured bacterium
GCGCTGCTGGCGGCCCGACTGTCGGAAGACGGCCGCCGCAGCGTCTGTCTGCTGGAAGCTGGCCCACCCGACCGGCATCCGTTCCTGCACATCCCGGCGGGCTTCATCCGGATGCTGCACGACGAGCGCTACACCTGGCGGTTCTCTGCCGAGCCCTCACCCCATACCAACCAACGGGCGATCGGCCTGCCGCAGGGCCGGACCCTGGGCGGGTCCACCGCGATCAACGGCATGGTCTACAACCGCGGCCAGCGCGAGGACTTTGACCATTGGGCAGCGCTGGGCAATCCTGGCTGGAGCTACGACGAGATCCTGCCCTGCTTTCGTCGCACCGAGCGTTTCCTGGGCGGCGGCGATGATGCCTTGCGCGGACGCCAGGGCGATCTGCGGGTCACCGAGAACGACTGGCTGCACCCGATCTGCGAAGCCTTCCTGACCGGTGCCTCGGAGCTGGGCATTGCCCGCAACCCCGACTACAACGGCGCCAGCCAGGCCGGCGCCGGGTACTACCAGCGCACCATCCACGCCGGGCGTCGCATCAGTGCCGCCACCGCGTTCCTGCGCGGGATCGGGCGCCGGGCCAATCTCCAGGTGCGAACCCGCTCACAGGCGGTGCGCGTTCTGATCGAGGACGGCCGAGCCGTGGGGGTCGCATTCGTGCACCCCGAGGCGAAAGGAATCGTCCGGACGGTGCGCGCCCGTATCGAGACCATTCTGTGCGCCGGCGCGATCAACACGCCGAAGCTGCTGCAACTCTCGGGCATCGGGCCGGCGCAACGCCTGCGCGAGCTCGGCATCACGGTGGTCAAGGATCTGCCCGGCGTGGGCGAGAACCTGAGCGACCACTTTGCGGTGCGCACCGTGGCGCGGGTCCGCCATGCCGTCACCATCAACGAGCTCGCACGCGGGCCCCGTCTCTGGGGGCAGCTTGCCCGCTGGTTGACCGGGCGACCCAGCATCCTCGCCCTGACGCCGTCGGTGGTCCACTTTCACTGGCGTGCCGACGGGAGCCCTGGCAGGCCCGACCTGCAAGGCGTGTTTTCGCCCGCGAGCTACCGCGCGGGCAAGGTGGGCGAGCTCGATGCCTATCCGGGCATGAGCTGCGGGGTCTGGCAGCATCGCCCGGAAAGTCGCGGCACGGTCTTCATCCGCTGCGCCGATGCCCACCAGCCGCCCACGATCGACCCACGCTATCTCTCGCATGACCAGGACCGCCGGGCGCTGGTCGAGGGGCTGCGGCTGGCAAGGCGCCTGCTGCGCACCCGGGCGCTTGCGCCCTACTTCGAGACCGAGAGCCTGCCCGGGGATCTGCTGCAGCGGGACGACGAGCTGCTCGATTACATCGGACAGGTGGGCGCGTCGTCCTATCACCTGAACGGCACAGCCCGCATGGGTGCGGCCAGCGACGGGCGGTCGGTGGTCGATGCCCGGCTGCGCGTGCATGGCCTGCCAGGCCTGCGGATTGCGGACGCCTCGGTGTTCCCGACCATCCCCTCGGCCAACATCTGCGCGGCAACGATGATGGTGGCCGAGAAGGCGGCCGAGCTGATCCGCTGAAGCCCATCTTCCGAGGCGCCTGAACCGCGCCTCAGAGCACCACCACATTGAGGTCATCGCCCAGCACCTGGCGGGCCAGCGGCACGAGATGATCGTGGTGGGAGAGGAACACCACCTGCATGCGGCGCGACAGCTCGCCCAGGGCGTGCAAGCCCGCCGCCGTGCGGCCGTCGTCGAAGTTGATGAAGAGGTCGTCGGCGATCAGCGGCATGCCCATGCCGGTTTCGCTCTGCAGGTCGAGTGCGGCCAGACGCAGCGCCAGGTAGAGCTGGTCGCGCGAACCTTCGCTCATGCCGGTGACCTCCACCGTCCTGCCCTCGGGTCGCAATCCCAGCAGGCGAGGAACCCCGCTGTCGGTATCCACCAGCAGACGGCTGAATGCCCCGAGGGTCAGGTTCGCGAAGATGGCTGACGCCTTCTGCAGCATCGGCCCTTGCCGGGTCTCGCGAAAACGGTCGAGCGACCAGTGAAGCAGCCGCACCGCGGTCTGCAGCCGCAGGTAGCGTTCGGCTGCTTCCGCCATGGCGGCGATGGACTCCTGGCGCCGCGCATCGGCCCTGGCGGCTGCATCGGTCCCGTCCATCGCATCGAAGGCGCTCTTGCCCGCGCCGTAGGCGTTGCTGAGCGATGCGATTTCGTTGACCACCTCGGCGGCTTCCGCACCGAGGTGCTCCAGCTCGGCACTCAGGGCATCGGGACCGATCTCCAGGACTTCTGCTCGCAGCGCAGGCAAGGGCAGCCCATCGGCAGAGGCGAGCAGATCCTGCTCTGCGGCTCGAATTGCGTGCTCGATCGAGCGCAGCCGGTCCGAGCGCTCGATGGCAGGCCCCAGGTCGGCCTCCGACGCGACACCGGCGGCCACCATGATGGGCTGCAGCCGCGCCATCACGCCCTGCAGGCTCTGCTCGGCTGCAACGAGGGCGCCGCGGCCGCGTTCCAGCCGGGCCTGCCATTCAGCGCGCTCGGCCTGCGCCTTGCCTGCCAGCTCGAGACGCCTGACCAGCTCGAGGATGATGGTGTCGGCGCTCGGTTCGGTCAGGTCGGCAGCCAGACGCGCGGCCAGGGACTGCGCGCTGCGCGCCAGACCGTCGAGGTCGGCCTGCATGGTCTCGATGCGTTCGCTGCGGATGCGCCGGATCAGATCGAGTCGCTGCTCCACCGCCGCCATGACCTCGAGCTCGGCCTCGACCTGATCGACCGGCGCCTCAGGGGGGTATCCCACCGACTGCGCGGCCGCCTGCCATGAGCGGGTCCAGGCATCCCAGCCCTGCTGCGCGGTCGCGAGCGCGGCCCGGGCATGGGCCAGTGCAAGGCGACCATCTCGGATCTGCTGTTCGAGCCCCAGGCGCTGCCCATGCGCTTCATCGGCCTGCGTCACGCGATCCCTTGCCAGTCGCAGACAGGTTCGCAAGTCGGGCGCAGCCATGTCGACGGCGCCCTCGCGCAGCCGTGCCCAGAGCCGTTCGCGAACCCGCTCGACTGCCGATTGCCGCAACCGCAGCGCATGCTCGGCGATCGCCCGGTCTGCCGCCAGGCTCAGGATCTGCTGCCGTTGCTGCAGCCACGGGGCGGCCAGTTCGAGTGGCAGACCTGGCAGGCCACCCGATCGCGCGATCGCGTTCCAGCGGACCTCCCGCTGCGTCATGTCGTCCTCGAGGCTCTGGACGCGCCGCTCGAGATCGAGCCGTTCCTGGCGCAAGCGTTCCAGCGCATCAGCGCGAGACTGGCGATCGGCTTCGTGCTGCGCACGATCATGACGCTGGTCAGCCTGCCGGTCGGCATCGACGAGCCGCGCCTCGAAGGCCGCGGCCTGGTCGGTCAGCGTCGGCGGATCGCGCCGGATGCCCTGCCAGGCGGCATCGCGCACCTGCCGAGCCTGCAGCACCGTATCCCGGGTCACCGGCTGAAAGTGACGCAGGAACTGCTGAAGGTCGAGTTCGAGGCGGGCAAGTGTCTGAATTCTTTCGGCGAGGCCCTCGCGCAGCGCCTTGAGCGTGAGCGCATCGGCCTTGTGCTGATCGATGAGGCCCTGCAGCGCAGGCAGCTCCGGGGGCACCATGGCCTGCAGAGACGACACCGGCATGCGCCAGTCGCCAAGCGCGGCCAGACCGGTGTCGATCCTGATGGCGAGTTCGTCCAGGGATCGCTGGAGTTCGGCCAGCGTTGTCTCATGCTCACCCAGACGCAAAGCCTGGTCGAGCGCGTCGCGCAGGGCGGGATCGACCGCAGCGATCGACAGGCGCGAGACGGCTTCCTCGGCGGCTTGCTGCTGCCGCACACGATCTTCGAGGTCCGCGCGCCCGCCCGCCAGCGCCTGCGCAAGCGCCCCACGCTCCC
>CAIZPE010000186.1 GCA_903934795.1 uncultured bacterium
AGGGCGGCGAGCAGGGCCTCGCGCTCACGCAGGAAACGGCGCAGGGTGGCGTTCAGGAAAGGCGCAGCCGGCGCGAGGGCTGGCCGGCTTCGGGCGGCCGACACCAGCTGGTCGACAACCACCGCCTCATGGCGTCGGGCGGGCGCCAGCAGCTCGGTCAGGCCCAGCAGCTGCAGGGCGGCCACCTCGGGGACGGGCGGGCGGGCATTGAGCCGCTGCGCCAGGGCCTGGGCAGTGCCCAGGCGACGCATGGCGCCATGGGCCATGTCGGCGACGGCGGCGCGGGACGAGCCCTCGAGGCGATGCTCGCGGTTGACCGCCGCCAGGCTCTGCGGCAAGGCCCGGCCGGCGAGCACCTGCCCGAGCGCCTGCGCGGCGGCGCCGAATTCCTCGGCGAGCGGCGGACGCCAGCCCGCCCCCCGCGGAACCGGCGCCTCAGCCAGGGCGGCGCGCCAGCGCCATGAGGCGGGCGATCCGTTCCTCGGTGGCGGGATGGGTGGAGAACAGACCGCGCAGGCCGCCGCCCGACAGCGGATTCATGATCATCATCTGCGCGGTCTCGGGGTGGCGCTCGGCCGCCTCCAGGGGCAGACCCTGGGCGTAGCGGTGGATCTTGTCGAGTGCCGACGCCAGCGCTGCCGGATCGCCGCTGATCTCGGCGCCGCCGCGGTCAGCCTCGAACTCGCGAGCCCGCGAGATGGCCATCTGGATGAGCGCGCCGGCGAGCGGCGCGAGAATGGCCACCAGGATGCCGGCGATCGGATTGGCCGGCCGGCCCTCGCTGTCACGGCCGCCGAAGAGCATGCCGAAGTTGGCCAGCGCCGAGATCGCGCCGGCCATGGTGGCCGAGATGGTGGAGATGAGGATGTCGCGGTGCTTCACGTGCGCGAGCTCATGGGCCATCACGCCGCGCAGCTCGCGCGCCGAAAGCACCGACAGGATGCCGGTGGTGGCCGCCACCGCGGCGTGCTGCGGATTGCGGCCGGTGGCGAAGGCGTTGGGCGCGGCCTCATCAATGAGATAGACCCGCGGCATGGGCATGCGGGCGCGCTCGGCGAGCTCGCGGACCATGCCGTAGAACTGCGGCGCCGTGGTCTCGTCGACCTCCCGCGCGTTGTACATGCGCAGGACCATCTTGTCGGAGAACCAGTAGGCGAAGAAGTTGGTGACCAGGGCGAAGGCCAGCGCCAGCAGCATGCCGGCCTGCCCGCCGAGGGCCGCGCCCACCACGCCGAACAGCGCGGTGATGGCGGCCATGAGCATGGCGGTCTTCATCCAGTTGAACACGACGGTCTCTCCAGAAGGGGTTGGCGGAAACGATGCTTCCGCAGGTGGGAAGGTGGGGCCTTCATGGGTCGGATGCAAGAGCCGCTCATTGCAGGGCGCGGCTCATCGGGGCGGGGCGGGCTCGAAGGCGAGGGGAGCGCCGGCCGACAGCGACTGGCGCCATTGCGCCGCGCCGACCCGGCGAGCCCCGGGCCGCTGCACCTCCAGCAGCTCGAGCACGCCGCCCTGGGCGCAGGCCACGAGCACCCGGCCGTCGGCGGCCGACAGCAGGCTGCCCGGGGGCAGGCCGGCAGGCGCGGGCTCGGTGAGCGCGCGGGCCCGCCAGACCTTCAGCGGCTCGGTCGAGCCGGCCAGAAGGGCGGTGCAGCCCGGAAAAGGATCCAAGGCGCGGATGCGGTCGGCCAGCCGCGGCGCCGGCTGCGACCAGTCGAGCGGCGCCTCGGTCTTGAGGATCTTGTGCGCATAGGTGACGCCCTCGGCCGGCTGCGGCGTGGCCACCAGCCGGCCAGCCGAAAGATCATCGAGGGCGCGCACGATCAGGCGCGCGCCGAGCGCGGCCAGCCTATCGTGCAGACTGCCGGCATGGTCTTCGGGCAGGATGGGCAGGCTCTCGGCGAGCAGCATGTCGCCGGTGTCCAGACCGGCATCCATCTGCATGATGGTGATGCCGGTGACCGGGTCGCCGGCCTCGATGGCCCGCTGGATGGGCGCGGCGCCGCGCCAGCGCGGCAGCAGCGAGGCGTGGATGTTCAGGCAGCCACGCGCCGGCACCGCCAGGATCGCCGGGGGCAGGATCATGCCGTAGGCGGCAACCACCATGACCTCGGCCCGGTGGGCGGCCAGCGCCGGCGCCATGGCCGGGTCGCGCAGGCTTGCCGGCTGCTGAACCGGCAGGCCGAGCGCGATCGCCCGCTGCTTGACCGGACTGGGCATGAGCTTCTGGCCGCGGCCGGCCGGCTTGTCGGCACGGGTGAGCACCAGCACCACCTCGTGGCCGGCCGCCACGATCGCATCGAGGGCGGCACTGGCGAATTCCGGCGTGCCGGCGAAGATCAGTCGCATGGGGGAAGGGCGCTCGCCCCGGCCCGGCGCCCTACCGGGCGCCAGCGCCGGCGGCGCGTCAGGCGGCTTCGCGCACCTGCTTGAGCAGGCGGGTGCGGATCCGGTTCTGCTTGAGGCGGGAGAGATACTGGACGAAGACGCGGCCGTCGAGGTGATCGATCTCGTGCTGGAGGCAGACCGCCAGCAGACCGTCGGCATCGAGCGTGAAAGGTTTGCCGTGCTCGTCGAAGGCGCGTACCCGCACCCGCTCGGGCCGCTCGACCTCCTCGTAGACCCCGGGTACCGACAGGCAGCCTTCCTCGCTGATTCGACGCTCGCCGTCTTCGCCGATGATCTCGGGGTTGATGAAGACCTGCAGCCGATCGTGGGTCTCGGAGACATCGATGACGATCACCCGCAGGTGGACATCGATCTGGGTGGCGGCCAGCCCGATGCCCGGGGCGCGGTACATGGTGTCGGCCATGTCACCCACCAGCTGGCGCAGGGCGTCATCGAAATGCTCGACCCGTCTGGCCACGGTGTGCAGACGCTCGTCGGGGAATCGGAGAATCGGACGGACGGCCATCGGCAACTACCTACCGTTGAAACAGCTTCGAACTTGCGGCACCCGGGGATTGCCGGCAGACTCGGCTGCCCTGCCCCTGCCTGATAGGGCGCTTGATCTGACGGCGCCAAATCCTTGATTTGCCGGGCTTATTTCGACTGCCCGGTAAGATGCCCGAGCATCAGGCGCAGCCCGAAAAAACCAAGCCACTCACCATCTGGTGCCGCCATCCATGACATTCAAGTCTAGCACGCGACTTCTGGCGATGGCGCTTTCTCTGGCGGCCAGCCAGGCGATCGCCCAGTCGGCGGCGACGCTGCCTGCACCCGCGCCTGCCACGCCGTCCGCCGCGGCCGAGCCCGCTGCCGGCACCACCCCGGGCGCCCCGACCGCGCCGAACGGCCAGAGCGCCGGGCCCGCGCTGGCCAAGGATGCACCCGACAAGCATGTGGTGGTGCCCGGCGACACCCTCTGGGGCATTGCCGGCCGGTTCCTCGAGTCTCCCTGGCGCTGGACCGAGATCTGGCAGATGAACCGCGAGCAGGTGCGCAATCCGCACCTCATCTACCCTGGCGACATCATCTACCTGGACAGCAGCGGTGGCCGCAACCGGCTCCGGCTGGCCCGCGCCGTGGGTGACCCGGCGCCCACCGCGCGCAGCGTGGGCGTGGGGGTCGATCCGTCGCGCCCCGAGCCGACGCCTGCCTCGCCGCAGGAGGAGCGCCTGAGCCCGAGGGTGCGGGTGCAGCCGCTGCCGGCACAGCCGATCCCGATGGTCAATGCAGCGGCGATCGAGCCCTTCCTCAACCGCCCGCTCATCGTCGACGAAAAGGGCCTGAGGGATCACCCCCGCATCGTGGGCGCCCAGGAGGGCAGGGTGTACCTCAGCGCCGGCGAGCTCGCCTATGCGCGCGGCCTGAAGCCGGACCAGACCGTCACCGAGTGGCATATCTACAGGCCGGGGGCGCCGCTGCTGCACCCGGACACCCGCAAGCCGATCGCCTACGAGGCGGTGTACATCGGCTCGGCCCGGCTCGAGCGCCGTGGCGATCCGGCGAGCTTTCGGCTCCTGAAGGCCACCGAGGAGATCGGCATCGGCGACCGTCTGGTGCCGGCCGAGCCGGCAACCGACCTGAACTACGCCCCGCGCGCGCCCCAGGCGGCGCTGGCCGGGCGGCTGGTCTCGGTCTACCGTGGCGTGGCGCAGGCCGGGCGCAACAGCGTGGTCGCGGTCAGCCTGGGCCGCAAGGACGGCATCGAGACGGGCCATGTGCTCTCGATCCGCGAGCGGGCCCGGGAGGTCCGCGACGAGGAAACCCGCAAGATGATCGGCCTTCCGGGTGAGACCATCGGCCAGATGCTGGTGTTCCGGGTCTTCGATAGCATTTCCTACGGCCTGATCGTGCGCGCCACCAAGGCGGTCACGGTCGGCGACGACATCCTCACCCCGTAATCCAGGCGCGCCCATGACCCACCCGGCGCCAGGCGCCGGGCTGGCGTCCTGGCTTCATCTCGTCCTCACCCCGGGCATCGGGCCGGTCGCCACCGCGCGTCTGCTGGCCGGTTTCGGGCTGCCCGAGCAGGTGCTGCAGGCAGGCCACGCCTCGCTGACCGGCGTGGTTGGCACGCACCTGGCGAGCGCCCTGCTGCAGCCCGATCCCGTCCGCGACAACGCGGTGCAGGCCGGTCTGCGCTGGGCCACCCAGCCGGGCTGCCACCTCGTCGCCCTCGACGATCCACGCTATCCGCCGCGGCTGCTGCACCTGCCCGACCCGCCGCCCCTGCTCTGGGTGCGCGGCCGAACCGAGCTGCTGCGGGCGCCCTCGCTGGCCATCGTCGGCAGCCGTTCAGCCGGTGCCGGCGGGCAGGAAACCGCCCGGGCCTTCGCCCACGCCCTGGCGGGGCAGGGCCTCACCATCGTGAGCGGGCTGGCAAGAGGGATCGACGCTGCGGCGCATCGCGGCGCCCTGGGCAGCGCAGCCAGCACGGTCGCGGTGCTAGGCACCGGGGCAGACCGGGTCTATCCCCGCAGCCAGCAGGCCCTTGCCCAGGCCATCCAGACCGAAGGCGCACTCGTGTCCGAACTGCCGCCGCAGGTCGGCCCCAGCCGCGCGGCCTTCCCGCGCCGCAACCGGCTGATCGCCGGACTGTCGCTCGGGGTGCTGGTGGTCGAAGCCGCGCTCAACAGCGGCTCGCTGATCACGGCACGCCTTGCCGCCGAGTTCGGGCGGGAGGTCTGCGCCATCCCCGGTTCCATTCATTCCCCCACCGCGCGCGGCTGCCATCGGCTGATCCAGGAAGGCGCTCAGCTGGTCGAAAGCGCGCACGACATCCTCGCGCTGCTGCCGCGCTGGTGCGCCACCACCATGAGTGCCCGATGCGCCGGGGGCATGGTTGCCGGAAGCGCCAGCCCCGCCGATCTCACGCCCGTCGAAGCGGCCCTGCTGGCCGCGCTCGGCTGGGACCCGCTCCATCCCGATCACCTGCTCGCGCGCGCACAGGCCGGTTTCGCCGCGGCGGGGGCGGGACGCGCCCCTGGCGTGCCCGAACTGCTCTCGGGCCTGGCCGGCCTGGAGCTGCGCGGCTGCCTCGAACGCCTGCCCGATGGCCGTTGCCGCCGACTGCCGCCATGAGCCGCCGCACCGCGCTTCGACACTCCATGGCCACCGGCTCACTCAGGCTGAGCTTGCGCCGGTCGACAACGCGCTCTTATGATTGGCCCCCTTTTTCGCCTCGGGCGGACCAAGACCATTCATGGGCAAGTCGCTGATCATCGCCGAGAAGCCCTCGGTCGCCGCCGACATCGCGCGAGCGATCGGCGGTTTCACCCGCCAGGGCGAGTACTTCGAGAGCGATGACTACGTCCTGTCATCGGCGGTCGGTCATCTGGTGGAGATCGCCGCACCCGAGCAGTTCGAGGTCAAGCGGGGCAAATGGTCCTTCGCCCACCTGCCGGTGATCCCGCCGCACTTCGATGTCCAGCCCATCGCCAAGAACGAGGAGCGGCTCAAGCTGCTGGCCAGGCTCATCCGCCGCAAGGACATCGACGCCCTGATCAACGCTTGCGACGCCGGGCGCGAGGGCGAGCTCATCTTCCGGCTGATCACCCAGTACGCCAAGGCGCGCCAGCCGGTGCGCCGCCTGTGGCTGCAGTCCATGACCCCGGCAGCCATCCGCGACGCCTTCGGCCAGCTGCGTGATGACCGCCAGATGATGCCGCTGGCCGATGCCGCGCGCTGCCGCTCCGAGGCCGACTGGCTGGTGGGCATCAACGGCACGCGGGCCATGACCGCGTTCAACTCGCGCGACGGCGGCTTCTATCTCACCACCGTGGGCCGCGTGCAGACCCCCACGCTGACCATCGTGGTCGAGCGCGAGGAGCGCATTCGCCGGTTCAAGCCGCGAGCCTACTTCGAGGTCAAGGCCACCTTCGGCGCGCAGGCGGGCCAGTACGAGGGCCGCTGGTTCGACCCTGCCTTCGTGCGCAACCCGGCCGACGCCGATCTGCGCCCCGAGCGGCTCTGGGATGAAGCGCGTGCCCGCGCCATCGTGGCCGATTGCCAGGGCCGGCCAGGCACCGTCACCGAAGAGGCGCGTCCGACCACACAGGCTGCCCCGGCGCTCTTCGACCTCACCAGCCTTCAGCGCGAGGCCAATGGGCGCTTCGGCTTCTCGGCCAAGACCACGCTGTCGCTGGCCCAGGCACTCTACGAGAAGCACAAGGCGCTCACCTACCCGCGAACCGATTCCAAGGCACTGCCGGAAGACTACGCGCCCACGGTGCGCCAGACCCTGACCATGCTGTCGGGCAGTTCGGCCTACCGGCCCTTCGCCCGCCAGGTGCTCGACAACGACTGGGTGCGGCCGGGCAACAAGCGCATCTTCGACAACAGCAAGATCTCCGACCACTTCGCCATCATTCCCACGCTGCAGGCACCGAAGGCCCTGTCGGAGGCCGAGCAGAAGATCTACGACCTGGTGGTGCGCCGATTCCTCGCGGTGTTCTTCCCGTCGGCCGAGTTCCGGGTCACCACCCGCATCACGCAGGTCGAGTCGCACGCCTTCAAGACCGAGGGCCGGGTGCTGGTCAATGCTGGGTGGCTTGCCATCTACGGGCGCGAGTCCGTCGAGTCGGGCGCCCAGGAGGGCGCAGGCATGCTGGTGCCGGTGGCCCCCGACGAGATCGTGAGCACCGAGGCCATCGAGGCGCTCTCGCTTGCCACCCGCCCGCCCGCCCGCTTCAACGAGGCCACGCTGCTGTCGGCCATGGAAGGCGCCGGCAAGCTCGTCGACGATGAAGAGCTGCGCGAGGCCATGGCCGAGAAGGGCCTGGGCACGCCAGCCACCCGCGCCGCGATCATCGAGGGCCTGATCGCCGAGAACTACCTGCTGCGCGACGGCCGCGATCTGCTGCCCACCGCCAAGGCCTTCCAGCTGCTCACGCTGCTGCGCGGGCTTGGCGTCGAGGAGCTCACCATGCCCGAGCTCACCGGCGACTGGGAATACAAGCTCGCCCAGATGGAGCGCGGCCGGCTGCGGCGCGAGGAGTTCATGGACGAGATTGCCGAGGTCACCCGGCGGATCGTCGAGCGCGCCAAGAACTACCAGGCGGACACCGTGCCCGGCGAGTACGCCACGCTGGCCTCACCCTGCCCCAAGTGCGGCGGCACGGTCCAGGAGAACTACAAGCGCTTTGCCTGCACGCGCTGCGACTTCTCCATCACCAAGATCCCCGGCAGCCGCCAGCTCGAGGTGGCCGAGGCCGAGATCCTGCTCTCGCAGCGTACCCTCGGGCCGCTGCAGGGATTCCGCAGCCGGCTGGGCAGGCCCTTCGCGGCCATCCTGAAGATCTCCGACGAGCACAAGCTCGAGTTCGACTTCGGCCAGTCACGCGAAGACGATGAGGCCAATGCCGAGCCGGTCGACTTTTCGGGGCAGCCGGCGCTGGGCTCCTGCCCCAAGTGCGGCAGTGCGGTGCACGAGCACGGCCTGTCCTTCGTATGCGAGAAGTCGGTCGGCCCGGAGCGCAGCTGCGACTTCCGCAGCGGCAAGATCATCCTGCAGCAGGAGATCGCCCCGGAACAGATGCGCAAGCTGCTCGCAGAGGGCCGCACCGACCTGCTCCAGGGTTTCGTGTCCCAGCGCACCCGGCGCAAGTTCAAGGCCTTCCTGGTGCGCGGGGCCGACGGCAAGATCGGCTTCGAGTTCACGCCCCGACCCGGCAAGGCGGCCGCCGAGCCCGCCGCCGAATCCGGGGCCGATTCGGAACGCCCGGCTCCGGTGGCCGGCGCGGCTGCCAGAGCGGGTGCCCGAACCGGCGCTGCCCGGGCTGGCGGCAAGGCGGCCGGCTCCGCGACCGCCAAGGCGCCGGCCAAGTCGCCGGCCAAGGCCGCAGGCGCGCCGGCGTCCCGCGCCGCCACGAAGACCGCCACGAAGACCGCCACGAAGACCGCCGTCAAGTCGGGCGCCAAATCTGGCGCGGGAACCAAGGCCGGTGGCACCACCTCCAGGGCCGCCAAGCCTGCGGCCAAGTCGGCCAGCGCCGGCCCTCGTCCGGCTCGCGCAAGCGTGCCCGCCACCCGCCGGCGAACCGGCGGCTGAGCCCGGTCAACCGAGGGCCCGTGAACCTGCCAGAGGCGGACTGGGTCTTCGGCTACGGGTCGCTGATCTGGCATCCGGAGTTCGACTACACCGAGCAGGTGCTGGCCAGGCTGCACGGCTTTCACCGCGCCTTCTGCATCCGCTCGACCCGCTACCGCGGCACACCGCAGGAGCCGGGCGTGGTGCTCGGCCTGCAACCCGGCGGCAGCTGCGTGGGCATGGCCTTCCGCCTGGCCCGGCCCACCCGGCGGGAATCGCTGGAGCGGCTCTATGCCCGCGAAATGCTGGCCGATGTCTACCGGCCGGCCATGGTGCCGGTGGCACTGCCTGACGGGCGCAGCGAACGGGCGCTGACCTTCGTGGCCAATCCGGTGAGCGAGGCCTATCAGCGGCTGTCCGAGGACGACATCCTGCACCGGCTGCGGCACGCGGGCGGCGACCGCGGGCACAACCGCGACTACGCGCTGAACACCCACCGCGCCCTGCTTGCGCTGGGCGTGCGCGACCGGCGCCTGGCGCGCCTGGCCCGGCTGCTCGAGCCCGAATCCCGGGCTCGGGCGCCCGGCCGACCCTGACGCCCGCGCTCAGCGTTCGGCGGTCTCCTCGATCGACTTGTGCAGCTTGACCGGCCGGGACTGGCGACGGGCTCGCTGGCGCAGGTTGAGCATCTCGACCGCCATCGAGAAGGCCATGGCGAAGTAGACATACCCCTTGGGGATGTGGGTGTCGAAGCCCTCGGCGACCAGCACCAGGCCGACCAGCACCAGGAACGACAGCGCCAGCATCTTGATGGTGGGATGCCGGTCGACGAATTCGCCGATCGGCCGGGCGAACAGCATCATGACCACCACCGAGACCAGCACCGCCACCACCATGATGCCGACTTCGTCGACCAGGCCCACCGCGGTGATCACCGAGTCGAGCGAGAACACCAGGTCGATGAGGGCGATCTGCACCAGCACCGCCCCGAAGCGACCCGCGGCCGCGCCGGCCGAGCCCTCGTCGTGCGCGCCCTCGAGCGACTGATGGATCTCGTGGACGCTCTTCCAGAGCAGGAACAGGCCGCCCACGATCAGGATCAGGTCACGGCCCGAGATGGCGTTGCCCAGCACCGTGAACAGCGGCTCGGTGAGCTTCATGATCCAGGCGATCGACAGCAGCAGGCCGATGCGCATGACCAGCGCAAGGCTCAGTCCGAGGGTGCGGGCGCGATTGCGTTGCGCCTCGGGCAGGCGACCGCACAGGATGGAGATGAAGATGATGTTGTCCACCCCGAGCACCACCTCGAGGGCGATCAGGGTGGCCAGGGCGATCCAGGCATTGGGGTCGGCGATCCAGTCCATCTCGGCTCTCCGCCGCCCTGCGGGCGGCTGACGGGTCAGGGCGGCTGACGGGGTCAGGGCGCTTTCGGGCTCGGGTGCGGCATCACTGCGCCTGCGCGCCGGACTCCTTGACCACACGCGCCCATTTCGCAATCTCGGCCTGCTGGAAGCGCGCAAGATCTTCCGGGCCGCCCAGGAGGGGGTCGAGCCCGAGCTGGCGCAGCCGCTCCTGCACATCGGGCAGGCGGAACACCCGCTGCACCTCGGTGTGCAGGCGGGCGACCACCTCACGCGGCGTGCCGGCCGGCGCGAACAGCGCGAACCAGGAGGTGGCCTCGAAGCCCGGCAGACCGGATTCGGCCACCGTGGGGATGTCCGGGGCCGACGGCGAGCGCCGCGCCCCGGTCTGGGCGATGGGGCGGATCTTGCCTTCACGGGCCATCGGCAGCGCCGAGGGCATGTTGTCGAACATCAGCTGGATGCTGCCGCCGACCAGATCCGGGATGGCGAACTGCCGGCCCTTGTAGGGCACATGGGTCATGGTGACTCCGGCCATCGACTTGAAGAGCTCGCCCGAGATGTGCACCGACGAGCCCACCCCGGGCGAGCCGAAGGACAACCGGTCGGGATTGGCCTTGGCATAGGCGATGAGCTCCGGCACGGTCTTCACCGGCAGCGAGGTCGTGACCACCAGCAGGTTGGGCGTGGAGGCCACCAGCGACACCGGCGTGAAATCCCGGACCATGTCATAGGGCATCTTCGCGTAGAGCGAGCCATTGATGGCATGGGTGCCCACGGTGCCCATGACCAGGCTGAGACCGTCGGGGGCCGCCTTGGCCACCCGATCGGCACCGATGTTGCCGCCGGCGCCGGGCACATTGTCGACCACCACCGGCTGGCCGAGCTGCGCCTTCTCGGCAAACAGGCGGGCCAGGATGTCGGGCGCACCGCCAGTGGGGAAGGTCACCACCAGCTTGATGGGTCGCTGCGGGTAGGCCTGCGCCGCTGACAGCGCGGGCAGCAGCGTCGCCACCGCGGCGATCAGGGCTGCCGCCAGGCCGCGGCGCCGGACGGCGCGAGCGGCGGGCAGACGCGACATCATCGAAAAGGCTGTCTTCATATCGGGGTCCCGGTGGTCGCGCCGTGTCATTCCGTCAAGTCGGGGATGTGCCATTTGTGTCAATGACACTTGACATTGCCAGGCGTCAGATTATTGTCAGGGGTGGGACGCAGACTCTTGCCTGTGTCTCCTGCGTTCTCCGTGACAGGAGTTTGCCCGGACGGCTTTCGCCGCCCGGGCAATTTTTTTCTCAGCGCGCAAAGAGCGAGGCCATGTCCTTGAAGGCCTTGAACTCCAGGGCATTGCCCGAGGGGTCGAGAAAGAACATGGTGGCCTGCTCGCCCACCTGGCCCTTGAAGCGGATGTGCGGCTCGATGATGAAACGGGTGCCGGCCGCCGAGAGGCGATCGGCCAGCGCCTCCCAGTCGGGCATGGGCAGCACCACCCCGAAGTGGCGAACCGGCACATTGTCGCCATCCACGGCACTGGTGGCCGCCGCACGGGTCTCGTCGGGCGCAAGGTGCGCCACCACCTGGTGACCATAAAGGTCGAAATCCACCCACTCGGGCGAACTGCGCCCCTCGGGACAGCCGAGCAGGTCGCCATAGAAGGCGCGCGCCGCCGCAAGATCGTGCACGGGAAAGGCCAGATGGAAGGGATGCTGGGGCATGAAATGGGGCTCCGGTTTGGGCCGACGCAAGGATCGCAGACAAAAAACACTATCATCCCGCAGCCAATCCCCTGACTCCAGGAGGCCATCCCCATGACCCGAATCCGTTCCCGCCTTGCGCTGGCCGCTGCGGTCGGCGCGCTGGCGCTCAGCGCCGGCTGCGCCACGCCCGATCGCGACGGCTCCTCCTACTCCGCCCGCGAGACCCGCCAGCCCATGCAGGTGCAGACCGCCACCATCCAGGGCGTACGCACCGTGAAACTCGACCGCGAGGGCGGCGGCGGCGTGGGCACGCTGGCCGGCTCGGTGATCGGCGGGGTGGCCGGCTCCAATGTCGGGGGCGGCAAAGGGTCGATCATCAGCTCGGTGATCGGCGCGGTCGCCGGTGGCGTGGTGGGCAGCCAGCTCGAAAAGGCCGGCACCAGCACCGAGGGCCTGGAGATCACGCTGCGCACCGACGACGGCAAGACCATCGCCATCGTGCAGGCCGCCGGCAGCGACCGCTTCGAAGCCGGCCAGCGGGTGCGCCTGCTCACCGACAACCGCGGCCAGGTGCGGGTCACACCGCTCTGAACCCTGCGCCGAGCGCTGCCGTGCCCCTGCCGATCAGCTTCGATGACATCCTGGCCGCCGCGCAGCGCCTGCGCCCGGTGGCCCATCGCACGCCCATGATGCGCAGCACCGCGGCCGATGCGCGCACCGGGGCGCGGCTGTTCTTCAAGTGCGAGAACCTGCAGCGCATCGGCGCCTTCAAGTTTCGCGGCGCGTACAACGCGCTGTCGCGCTTCAGCCCGGCGCAGCGGCAGGCCGGGGCGGTGGCCTTCTCATCGGGCAACCATGCCCAGGCGGTGGCGCTGGCCGCGCGCCTGCTCGGCATGCCGGCCACGCTGGTCATGCCGCGTGATGCCCCGGCGATCAAGGTGGCGGCCACCCGCGGCTACGGCGCCGAGGTGGTCCTCTATGACCGGCGCACCGAAGACCGCGAGGCGATCGGCCGGCAGCTCGCCGCCGAGCGCGGCATGACCCTCGTGCCGCCCTACGACCACGCTGATGTGATGGCCGGGCAGGGCACCGCGGCGCTCGAACTGATCGAGGACATGATCGCCACGGGCGAGGGTCCGCCCGACGCGCTGCTGGTCTGTCTGGGCGGCGGCGGCCTGATCTCGGGCTGCGCGGTGGCGGCGCGCCAGCTCGCGCCGGGCTGCCGCGTGATCGGCGTCGAGCCGCAGGCCGGCAACGATGTGCAGCAGTCGCTCGCGCTCGGGCGCATCGTCAGCATCCCCCTGCCCGAGACCATCGCCGACGGCGCCCAGACCCTGCATGCCGGCGAGCTCACCTTCGCGGTCATGCGCGAGTGCGTCGACGAGGTGGTCACCGCCACCGACGCGCAGCTGGTCAGCACCATGCGCTTCTTCGCCGAGCGCATGAAGCTGGTGGTCGAGCCCACCGGCTGCCTCGCCGCGGCCGCCGCGCTCGAAGGCGTTTGCGCGCTCGCCGGCCAGCGCGTGGGGGTGATCGTGAGCGGCGGCAACATCGACATGGCCCGCTTCGCCGCTCTGCTGAGCGCACCGGCGGCCTGAGACCGGATAGCATCGAGGCTCGTTCCGCTCTCCCGCGGCCGCATGCGCCGCCCCGCCTGATGACCGATACCTCCCTCAACCAGCGCCTGATCGACGCCGTCGATGCAGGCTTCGACGCGCAGATCCGCTTCCTCGCCGATCTCGTGCGGCTGCCCTCGCTGCGCGGCGAGGAGGCCTCGGCGCAGGACTTCATGGCGCGGGCCTATGCCGATCGCGGCCTGCAGGTGGACCGCTGGCGCATCGAGGTCGACCGCATCCGCGATCTGCCCGGCTTCTCGCCGGTGGCGGTCTCCTATGACAACGCCTGGAATGTGGTGGGCGCCCATCGCGCGGCCTCGCCCACCGGCCGCTCGCTGATCCTGAACGGGCACATCGATGTCGTGCCCACCGGCCCCCTCGACATGTGGAGCACCCCGCCCTTCGTGCCAGCGGTGCGCGGCGGCTGGATGCACGGCCGCGGCGCCGGCGACATGAAGGCCGGGCTGGTGGCCAACCTGTTCGCGCTCGATGCGCTGCACCGCATCGGCCTGGCCCCGGCCGGCGATGTCTATCTGCAGTCGGTGATCGAGGAGGAGTGCACCGGCAATGGCGCGCTGGCCTGCCTCGAGCGCGGCTACCGGGCCGATGCCGCGATCATCCCCGAGCCGATGGGCGAAGAGCTGATGAGCGCGCAGGTCGGCGTGATGTGGTTCCAGGTGAAGGTGCGCGGCCGGCCCGCGCATGTGGCGGTGGCCGGCACCGGCGCCAATGCCATCGAGGCCTGCTGGCCGATCATGCAGGCGCTGCACCGCCTCGAGCACGACTGGAACGCGCAGGGCCACCCGGCCTTCGCCGGCCATGCGCACCCGATCAACTTCGTGGTCAGCCGCATCGAAGGCGGCGACTGGACCTCCTCGGTGCCGGCCTGGTGCACCTTCGACATGCGCATCGGCCTGTTCCCGGGCATGTCGCTCGAAAAGGTGCGCGCCGATGTCGAGGCCTGCATCGCGAAGGCCGCCGCCGGCGACGCCTTCCTGTCGGCCAACCCGCCGCAGGTGGTCTACCACGGCTTCCAGGCCGAGGGCTGGGTGCTGCCCGAGGGCACCGAGGCGCAGGCGGTGCTCGCGCGCAGCCACGAGGCGGTCACCGGCAAGCCGCTGGCCACCGGGCCGAGCACCGGCACCACCGACGCCCGCTTCTTCGGCCTGTACGCCGGCATTCCGGCGCTGGTCTACGGACCCACCGCCGAGCGCATCCACGCCTTCGACGAGCGGGTCGAGATCGAGTCCATCCGCCGCGTCACCCGCACCATCGCGCTGTTCATCGCGCACTGGTGCGGCACGGTGTCGCGCTGACCCGGCCGCACATCATCCCCATCCCGGAGCCTGCCATGAAGATCATTCCGCTCATCCAGGAAGGCCACGGCCAGATGCAGGCCTGGCGGCGAGACATCCACGCCCACCCCGAGCTCGGCTTCGAGGAGACCCGCACCGCCGCCCTGGTGGCCGAGCAGCTCGCCGGCTTCGGCATCGAGGTGCATCGCGGCGTGGGCCGCACCGGCGTGGTCGGGGTGCTGCGCAACGGCACCTCCATGCGCAGCGTGGGCCTGCGCGCCGACATGGACGCGCTGCCGGTCGACGAGGCCAACCACTTCGAGCACCGCTCGCGTCACGCCGGGCGCATGCATGCCTGCGGCCATGACGGCCACACCGCGATGCTGCTGGGCGCGGCGCGCTACCTCGCCGCCACCCGGCGATTCGACGGCACAGTGAACTTCATCTTCCAGCCGGCCGAGGAGGGCCTGGGCGGCGCGCGCGCCATGCTCGAGAACGGCCTGTTCGAGCGCTTTCCCTGCGACAGCCTGTTCGGCATGCACAACCGGCCCAAGCTCGCGGTGGGCCGCTTCTCGGTGCACCGCGGGCCGATGATGGCCGGCGGGGCGTTCTTCGACATCGACATCACCGGCGTGGGCGCGCATGGCGCGCGGCCCGAATCGTCGGTGGATCCGCTGATGGTGGGCGTGCAGATCGCCAGCACCCTGCAGACCATCATCTCGCGCAATGTGCG
>CAIZPE010000187.1 GCA_903934795.1 uncultured bacterium
CCATCGACGCGGTGCGTCGGCACCGCGGCGGGCGCCGGGCCCGGCCCGCGCGCGGCCGGCGCGGGCTGCACCCGCGGCTCGGCCCGCAGGCGGAAGCCCTCGGGCTTGAGGGTGAGGGTTTCCTTGACCGCGAGGCGATAGTCGTCCGGGTCGCTCAGCGCGAAGCGCTTGAGGATCATCGCCAGCGCGAGCTTGGCCTCGGTGATCGCGAACTGCTGGCCAAGACAGGCCCGCTCGCCGTTGCCGAAGGGCTTGTAGGCATGGGGATGGTGGCTGGCGCGGGCCTGCGGCAGGAAGCGGTCGATGTCGAAGTGCTCGGGCCGGGCCCAGTGGCGCGGATTGCGCTGCAGGGCCGGCAGGAACACCACCACACGCTGACCCGCGGGCAGCCAGTAGCGCCCGCCGAGCAGGGTGTCTTCCACGGGTGCCACTGCATAGGAGGGCGCGGTGGGCCACAGCCGCAGGGTTTCGCGCAGCACCCGCTCGAGGGTCTCCAGCCGGGCGATGTGCTCGAAGGCCGGCTCGGTGCCGGCCGGGATCACGCGGTCGACCTCGGCATAGCAGCGGGCCAGGGTCTCGGGGTGACGCATCAGCAGGTAGAGCGCGAAGGTGAGCGTGCCGCTGGTGGTCTCGTGGCCGGCGATCAGGAAGGTGATCACCTGCGAGCGGATGTTCTCGTCATCGAGCGGCTCGTCGGTGATCGGATCGCGAGCCTGCAGCATCAGGTCGAGCAGATCGCGCTGGCCGCCGCTGGCCGCAGGCTGGTTGCGGCGCGCGCGGATCACCTCGTCGACCAGCGCATGCATGGTGCCGATGTCGAGCTCCATGCGCGCCTTCTCGGCGTTCATGAACTGGTTCTGGATGGGCAGCCGGGTGATGCGCGCCATGACCGTCTCGAGCACCGATCCCATGGCGCCCAGGAAGGGATGCAGCTGCTCGTGCTCGAAGGAATGGAAGCGGTAGCCGAAGCCGGCCAGCGAGATGGTGTCCAGGGTGAGCCGGGTCATGTCGTCGGCCACCGGGATGTCGGACTCGGGCCCGCGGCGGGTCCAGCACTGCGCGAGCTGCTCGGCCACTTCCAGCATGAACGGGAAGTAGCCCTTCATGGCCCGTTGCCCGAAGGCCGGCATCAGGATGCGGTGGGCCTTGCCCCAGTTGGGCTCGTCGCCATGCGCGGTGAACAGGCCGTCGGTGGCCAGCTTGCGCAGGGTGGAGAGCGGCGGGCCGATGGTCTTCTGGAAGCGTCGGGGGTCCGAGAGCTCGGCCACCAGGTCGGCGTCGAACACGAAGGGCAGGCGATGACCGGCGAAATCCAGCGCCAGGATGCCGTCGAACTGCGCGCTCATGGCCAGCAGGTACTGCGTCAGCCGCGCCTTGGGGATGTGCAGCAGGTTGCCCAGGAAGGGCAGGCCGGGCGGGGTGGGAATGTCTCGGACGGTGAGTGGCGCGTTCATGGCTTATCTGACATCAAGTGATGTCACTTTAGGGGCGAGGGGTTTTGATGTCAACATCGGGGGCATGAGCGGCACCGCCAGATCCACGCCCGGTCGCGCAGACGCGGCCTCGAGCGCCCGCGGGTCTGTGCCGGCGCGCGCCCCGGCGCGTCGCGCCTACGGCGGGGTGAGCGACCTCGAACGCCGCCAGGCCCGTCGCGAGCGCCTGCTCGATGCCGGCCTGGAGATCATCGGCACCCAGGGCTACACGGCGGCCACGCTGCGCGCCGTCTGCGCCCAGGCCGGCCTCACCGAGCGCTACTTCTACGAGTCGTTCGCCAACCGCGAGGCGCTGCTCGCGGGTGTCCACCAGCGCATCATCGAGGAACTGCGCGCGGCGCTCACCCAGGCCTTCAGGGCCGGCGAGCCGAGCGCGCCGGCGCGGGCCCGCGCCGGCCTGGCGGTGTTCTTCGGCATGCTGCGCGCCGATCCGCGCAAGGCCCGGGTGCTGCTCTTCGAGGTGCTGGGCGTGAGCCCTGAACTCGACCGCCAGCATCAGCAGGCCGCGCAGGTGTTCCTGCGCTTCGTGATCGAGGCCTTCCGGCCGGTGATGGGTCAGCGCCTGCCCGAGCAGGCCAGCGAGTCGATGGTCTTCACCGGCCTGGTGGGCGCGGTGTTCCATGTGGCCATCCGCTGGCACCTCGGCGGCTATCACATGCCGGTCAGCCGGGTGGTGGAGAGCTGCCTGGTGCTGTTCGGGGCGCTGTCGCGGGAGGGGTGAGCGCGATGAAGGCGCGGTTCACCGCGTCGACCACCGAATCCCAGATGCCGGGCTCGGCCAGCAGGGGGAGTTCCCTGCGCAGCAGCCCGGAAAGCGTGCCCCCGCCGGATCGCACCGAGCGGATGATCCGGTCGATCTGCATGTCGGGCATCTCGATGATCGTCTTGATGGCAGCGCGTGCCTGGGCATGGCTGCGCAGCAGCAAGGACTCGCCACGCATGTCCTCGCGGATGGTGCGTTCCACCGCATCGGCCAGATAGACCACATGGGGGGTGAGGTCCGGGTAGCGCCAGGCCGGTTGGGCAATCGCAGCGCCCCAGAACTCGATATTCGATCGGACACCATCCGGATAAACGGTCTGCGTGGCACCGAACGCATGGAGCCCGGCAATCGCGCTCATCAGCGGGCGCGAGAGTGCGTCCAGGATGCGATCGTAGGCCCGTCGCTCCGCGGCGTTGCGGGTCATGAGCGATGAAACCGGCAGGATCAGCGGCTCTGGCACCGCGCCATCCCGCCGCAGCAGATCGTTGATCAGGAATCGATGCACGCGTCCGTTGCCGTCGGCCAGCGGGTGGATGTAGACGAATCCGAAAGACCCGGCGGCGCATCGCATCATCGGCGCCTGGTCCTGAGTCCTGTCCAGGAACGCCGCCAGCCCGGCGAGCATGCCGGGCATCTCGTCGGCGGGGGGGGCGAGGTAGTGGATCACCTCCTGGTACCGGATCACCTCACCCACAAACACCGGCGACTCGCGGACGCCCAGCTTCGGCAGGCTGTGCCGGGGGCCGAGGATCGCGGATTGCAGCTGCGCAAGCGACGCGTCATCCAGGGGTACAGGGCCCTGTCCGGTGCGTCGGGCGAGCACATCGGCGAAGCGCTGGATTCGATCGGTCTGATCCGCCTCGCCCTCGATCGCGAAGCTCGAGCGGCTTTCGCGCAGCGTCATCCAGACGGCCGAGCGCATGAGCAGGTCCTCGCCGAATTCCTGCTCCAGCTCGGCGAGCAGCGCAGGGATGTCCAGGCTTGCCGCGCGATCGAAAGCGCGCGTGCGGCGGATCATCGGGCAGAAGGCGGGCGTTCCCGGGAGGTTGTCGCGCACCCGCCAGCGGCGATGCGGCACCGCCCGATCCGGTGATGCGGTGACCAGTTTGCTCGGGTCGAGGGCATCGACATACCCGCCGGATGGGGCCGCGGTGATCGGCAGTCGGTCGCCGGTCAGCCACTCGAAAAGAAAGCCGGCGCGCCGGGCATATTGGCCGCCGGGCTCGGCGTCGATCCAGGCAGTGAGTTCCCCGGGATCGATGCATCCGAAGAGCCGAGCCAGCAGCTCGAGGTGCGGCACCTCATGCTTGAGATGGAAGGTCAGATGTCCGCGCAGGTCTGGCGCCGGCCGCATCGCGGGCACGAAAGTTTCGCTCGCCATGCCGTCGACCATCCCGGTGGTGCGGCGACCGCCGATGCGGCTGGTCACGGCCAGCGGTGCAACCAGTTCGATACCGTGGCGGGCGGCAAGCCAGGCACCGCCGATGAGGGCCTCGTCTTTCATCGCGGCATGGTGCCCGAAAACGCGAATCGATGCGCAATAATGCGCATGAACTCATCATTTCAAGAAAATATACGCATATCGGGTGGTCCAGGGGTCTACCGATCCCCAGGACAATGTTCAGACCTTCACCGGCGGCTGCGTCTGGCTGCGCGTGGCGGTGAACTCGGCGTCGGGCATGGCCAGCATCCGGCGGTAGGCTTCGGCGGGGTAGTGCATGTGCGGGCGCGCCGGGTCGATCGGCGGCTGCGCCACCGCGCCGCCCTCGCCGGCATAGGCGGCGGGCTTCCGGTAGCGGGCGAGCTCCTCGGGGCTGATGCCGGCGAGCGCCACCACCTCGGGGTCGATCCAGGCACCCGCGTCGATCGGTTCGTGCGAGGTGGAAATTTCCAGCGTGAGGAGCTCGGGCCCGGCGAAGTAGATCGACAGGCAGAAGCCGTGGTCGATCGGCCCGATCACATTCACGCCGCGCGAGCGGATGCGATCACGCAGGGCGAGCAGGTCCTCGGGACTGTCGACATTGAGCGCCAGGTGCTGCAGGGTGCCCGGCGCACTCGGGTTGCCGGCGGTACCCGAGTGGCTCACCCCGAGCACCGGCGCGATGCCGGCGATCTGCGGCGACTGCACGAAGGCGATCGAGCAGTGGTCGTTGAGCCTCAGAAAGCCGTGCCATGCGCCCTTCACGCCGTGCATCCAGTAGAGCGCCACCAGCTCCATGCCGAGCACATCGGTGAAGAAGTCGATCTGCTGCTTGATGTCGGCGGTGCACAGGGCAAGGTGATGCACGCCGTTGGGTCGCGGGCTGGCGGCCGGGTCAGGGTGGCGGGGGCTGGTGGGCTGGCTCATGCGGCACTCCGGGGGGTGTCGGTCAGGGCGTCGTGGCGGTACAGGGCGTCGGTCACCTGGTTGCGGGCGCGGGCCACGGCCCGATTGCGCAGCCAGGCCTTGATGCCCGAGAGGTGGAAGACCGTGGCATTGCGCCGCGAGCCGGCCTGGATGCGGCTGGTGCGCGGCCGGCGGATGTCGGCATAGCGGGTGAGTGCCGCGGCCGGATCGCCCTCGGCCAGACCGCGGGCGGCATGGCGCGCGAGCACGGCCGCGTCCTCGATGGCCATGGCCGCGCCCTGGGCCATGAAGGGCAGGGTGGGGTGGCAGGCATCGCCCATCAGCGTGATGCGGCCGCGGCCCCACTGCGGCAGCGGCGGCCGATCGAAGAGCGCCCACTTGTAGCAGGCCTGCGGGTCCATGGCCGCAATCAGCGTCTGCAGGCTCTCATGCCAGCCGGCGAAGTCCCGGCGCAGCTCGGCATGGTCGCCGCGTTCGGTCCACGACTCGAGCTCCCAGCCCTGCTTCTCGACCACGCACACGCAGTTGACCAGTTCGCCGCCGCGCACGAAGTAGTGCACGAAGTGCCGGCCCGGCCCCCACCACACCGTGGACATCGGCCGCACCAGCCCGGCGGGCAGGCTGGCCGCGGGCACCAGCGCGCGCCAGGCGACATGGCCGGTGAAGCGCGGCGCTTCCTCGCCGAAGAGGTGGCTGCGCACCACGGAGTGGATGCCGTCGGCGCCCACCAGCAGGGCGCCCTCATGGCTGGCGTTGCCGGCATGCACCCGCACGCCGTTGGCGTGTTCCTCGATGCCCGTCACGCGCGCGCCGGTGTGCAGGGTGATGCGCGGGTGTTCGGCCGCGGCCTGCGCCAGCACGCGGATGAGATCGGCGCGATGGATGTGGTAGTACGGAAAGCCGTAGCGCTCGCGCACCGTGTCGCCCAGCAGGTTGGACGCGATCAGGTGGCCGCGGCGCCAGTGCCGCATCTCGGTGCCCTCGGGCAGGAAGCCGGCCGCGCGCAGCGGCTCGGCCAGGCCGAGGTGATGCAGCACCCGCGTGCAGTTGGGGCTGAGCTGGATGCCCGCGCCGATCTCGCCAAAGCCGGCCGACTGCTCGAGCACCGTCACCGTCAGGCCCTGCTGCGCCAGGCACAGCGCGGCGCTGAGGCCGCCGATGCCGCCACCGACGACGAGCGCGGTGCTCATGCCGGCAGCAGCGCCATCGAGCGCACCTCGCCGAACTCGCGGCGCAGCTTGTGCCAGCTCAGCCCGCCGTCGCGGCTGCGAAAGAGCTGACCGAGATTGGTCACGGTGAACACCAGCATCGGGTCGGCCGGGTGCGAGACCACGCACCAGGGGGTGCTGTTGATCTCGCCGGGCAGGCCCGCGTCCTGCCAGCTGGCGCCGCGATCGAGCGAACGCAGCAGGCGGCCGGTGGAGCCGGGCGGCCCGTTGCCGTTGGTGAGAAAGAGGGTCTGGTCGCCATCGGCGCGGGCCACGATGCTGCGGGTGTACTGCCAGGGCGCCTCCAGCGCCTGGAAGGCCCAGGTCTCGCCTTCGTCATGGCTGCGGTGCAGGCCCTTGTTGGTGGCCGCAAAGAGCGTGCGACGGGCGCCGTCGCGCACCACCGCGATGCCGTGGATGTCGCCCGAGAGCAGGCCCTGGTCCAGGCGCTGCCAGCTTGCGCCGCCGTCGCGGCTGCGGTGCACGGCGTCGATCTCCACCCCGGCCCAGAGGGTCTGGGCGTCGTCGGGATCGAAGATCACCTGGGTGACGCGCGGCTTGCCCACGAAGATGCACTCGCGGGCGAGCGTGGCGGGCAGGGCGCGCCAGCTCGCGCCGTCATCGTCGGAGCGCCACAGCCCCGCCGGGTGGGTGCCGGCCACGATCACCTCGGGCCGTTGCGGGTGCCGGGCCAGCGCCCAGGTGCACTGGGCATCGAAGGGCGAGGGCAGGTGGGTCCAGGTGCGGCTGGACTCCTGCCAGCGGTACACCCCGGAGTCAGTCCCGGCGAGCAGTTCACCGGGCCGGGCCGCGTGGCTGGCCAGCGCCCAGACCCGCGACTCCAGATACAGGCCCGACTCGGTGTAGGGCCGCTCCCAGGTCTCGCCGAGGTCGCGGCTGAACCAGACCGAGGTGCCGGCGGTGCCCACGCTCAGGGTGAAGTCGGTCATGTCAGCGTCGCTCAGATGCTCAGGTCGAGCAGGTTGTAGTCCTTCAGCGAGGCGCGGGCCTGCGCATCCCAGGTGAAGGTCTCGCCGGCCTGCGCGTGGGGCTGGTACACGAAGGGCTTCTCGTGCGGAAAGCGCTGCCGGCGCGCGGCGATGCCCAGGCCGATCGCCCGCGCCCGCTCGCGGATGCGGGCCTCGTCGTAGTGGGCCTCGGCCGCGTGCAGGGTGCCGGTGGTGCGCACGCCAAGCACCGAGCGGCGACGGTGAAAGCCGAAATTGACCGTCACCCGCCAGTCGGGGCTGGTGTTGGCGAAGGAGCCGTGCACCGTCTGCCGGTTGGTGATGGCCACATCGCCGGGCGCGCAGATGAGCGGCACGGCATCGGGCAGGCGGTCGGAGCCGGCCGCGCGGGCCATGGCGCGGATGTCGGCACGACCGAGCTTGTGCGAGCCCGGCACCACCCACAACCCGTTGGCCGGGGTGCAGCCGTAGAGCTGGGCCATGAAATTGAAGCCGTGGGTGCCGGGGTCGAGGTCGGGCGAGTCCCAGTGGGTGACGCCGTCCTGGTGCCAGGCCACCGAGGCGCCCAGGCCTGGCTCCTTGATGAAGAAGGCCTCGTTGAAGGGCACGAAGTCATCGCCATTGACCGCGGCGGCCACCGCGAGCAGGTCGGGGTGGCCGTAGACCCGCAGCGCGGCATCGGAGAAC
>CAIZPE010000188.1 GCA_903934795.1 uncultured bacterium
CGGCCGATGCCCCGACCCGGCTGCGGGTGATCGGCGCGGCCTATGCCGGCAAGCCCTGCGCGCACGCGGTGGGCGCCGGTGAAGCGGTTCGCATCATGACCGGCGCAGTCATGCCGGTCGGCGCCGACACCGTGGTGCCGCAGGAAGCGCTGAGCGCCGAGGCCGATGCGGTGGTGGTGCCGCCCGGCCAGCAAGCCGGGCAGAATCGCCGCCTCGCCGGCGAGGACCTCTCCCCCGGGCGGCCGGCCGTGCTTGCCGGCCGCAACCTTGGCGCGGCAGACCGCGGCCTGATCGCCTCGCTCGGCATCGCCGAGGCCCCGGTACGCCGTCGCCTGCGGGTCGCCTGCCTGTCCACCGGCGACGAGATCGCCAGCCTCGGCGAAGCGCTCGGCCCCGGGCAGGTCTACGACAGCAACCGGTATACCCTGTACGGCATGCTCACGCGCCTGGGCGTGGAGGTGATCGACCTGGGCGTGGTGCGCGACGATCCAGCGCACCTCGAGGCCGCCATCGCGCAGGCGGCCGGCTGCGCCGACGCGGTGATCTCCTCGGGCGGCGTGTCAGTGGGCGAAGCCGACTTTACCCGCGACATCATGGCGCGTCTGGGCGAGGTGGCCTTCTGGACGATCGCCATGCGCCCGGGCCGGCCGCTCGCCTATGGCCGGATCGGCAGCGCGCGCTACTTCGGGCTCCCCGGCAATCCGGTGGCGGTGATGATCACCTTCCTGTTCTTCGCCCGGCCAGCCCTGCTGCGCATGATGGGCGCCACGGCCGAAGACCCGCTGCCAGTGCTGGCGCACGCCCAGGAGCGGCTGCGCAAGCGCCCCGGCCGCACCGAATACCAGCGCGCCCGGGTGAGCGTGGGCGCCGGCGGTGAGCTGGCGGTGCGCACCACCGGCAGTCAGGGATCGGGCGTGCTGAGATCGATGTCGGAGGCCAACGCCATCATGGTGCTGGGCCACGAGCAGGGCGATGTGCAACCCGGAGACCGGGTGCCCTGCCTGCTCTTCGAGGGCCTGCTCTGATCGGAGAGCCCGCCATCACCCGATCGGCAGAAGACCGGCCCGATCGGGCCGGGCCGCGGCCGGGCATCCGCCCGACCGGATGCGATCAGCGGCGGACCGAGAGCCCGCCCGGCAGCGAGCTGTAGTACGCCGCAAGGTTGCGGACATCCTCGCGAGAGAGCTGCTTGGCCTGACCGACCATGATGGCGTTCTTGCGCGCCTCGCTGCGGTAGTCGAGCAGGGCCCGCTCGAGAAAATCCTTGTGCTGTCCGGCCAGCTTCGGATACGAGGGATCGATCGGGGTGTTGCCATCCTTGCCGTGGCAGGACGCGCAGACCTGCTCGGCCTTCTGGCGACCGAGTTCGGGGTTGGCAGCCAGCGCGGCACCGACCGGCAGCAGGAGGGCGCAGGCCAGCAGGCCGCGGGAGAACATGGGGGTGGCGATCATGACGGGGCTCCTCACTTGCCGGCGTAGTAGGCGGCGAGATCGGCGATCTCCTGGTCGCTGAGCGAACCGGCGATGCCGCGCATGGTGGGGTGGGAGCGCTCGCCCTTCTTGTACGCCTGCAACGCATTCTCGAGGTACTTGGCGTTCTGGCCGGCGATCATCGGCACGCGGTAGACCGAGGGGAACGAGGCCTTGTACTCGGGAATGCCATGGCAGCCGATGCACATGGAGGTCTTCTGACGCGCGCCCTCCGGATTGCCCTGCGCATGCGCGAGCCACGGAGACATCACCAGCACGGACGCGAGTACCAATTTCTTCAGCATAGCCACCTGGGAATCGAGAGAAACCGTCGGACGCGCCCGAGCCACTCTCGGTGAACGAGCGCGAAGTGATTGTTTTGCAAGCCAACACTCGATTTTATCCGAGCGCTTCAGGGGCCGTCCAGTTGAGCAGCGACACAGCGGACCTTCCCGTATACTCGACTGACCCGTGCTTCGCACTTCTCGACACCACGCCCATCCCATGCGCTTCGAAGGCACCTCGCAGTACGTCGCCACCGACGACCTCAAGCTGGCGGTCAACGCTGCCATCACGCTCCAGCGCCCGCTGCTGATCAAGGGCGAACCCGGCACCGGCAAGACGATGCTCGCCGAGGAGGTGGCCAAGGGCCTGGACATGCCGCTGCTGCAGTGGCACATCAAGTCCACCACCAAGGCCCAGCAGGGCCTGTACGAATATGACGCGGTCTCGCGTCTGCGTGATTCGCAGCTCGGCGACGAGCGGGTCAAGGACATCCACAACTACATCGTCCGCGGCGTGCTCTGGCAGGCCTTCGAAGCCGACAAGCCGGTGGTGCTGCTCATCGACGAGATCGACAAGGCCGACATCGAGTTCCCCAATGACCTCCTGCGCGAACTCGACCGCATGGAGTTCTACGTCTACGAGACGCGCCAGCTCGTCAAGGCACGGCATCGTCCGGTGGTGATCATCACCTCCAACAACGAGAAGGAGCTGCCCGACGCCTTCCTGCGCCGCTGCTTCTTCCACTACATCAAGTTCCCCGACAAGGAGACGATGCAGTCGATCGTCGATGTCCACTACCCCGAGCTGAAGAAGGAACTGCTCAAGGAGGCCATGGAGGCCTTCTACCAGATCCGCGAGATCCCGGGCCTGAAGAAGAAGCCCTCCACCTCCGAGCTGCTCGACTGGCTCAAGCTGCTGCTCGCCGAAGACATCCCCCCCGAGGCGCTCAAGTCCCAGGACGCCAAGCAGGTGATCCCGCCGCTGCACGGCGCGCTGCTCAAGAACGAACAGGATGTGCACCTGTTCGAGCGGCTGATCTTCATGGCGCGCCACAACCGCTGACCGGCCGCACGCGCTGACCGGGTCTGCACCCCCGGCCGGCGCATCCCCCCGCCCTCCGCAGGAGACCGCCGCCATGCTCATCGACTTCTTTCTCCACCTGCGCCAGGCCAAGCTGCCGGTCTCCATCAAGGAGTACCTCATGCTGCTCGAAGGCCTGAAGCAGCATGTGATCAGCAACTCCATCGACGAGTTCTACTTCCTGTCGCGGGCCACGCTGGTCAAGGACGAGCGCAACTTCGACAAGTTCGACAAGGCCTTCGGCGCGTACTTCAAGGATGTCCAGGCCCTGCCCGGCATCGATCTCGACCTGCCCATGGAGTGGCTCAAACGCCAGCTGCAGCGCGAGTTCACCGCCGAGGAGAAGGCTGCCATCGAAGCCATGGGCGGGCTCGACAAGCTGCTCGAACGTCTGCGCGAGCTCCTCGAGGAGCAGAAGGATCGCCACGAGGGCGGCAAGAAGTGGATCGGCACCAACGGAACGTCGCCGTTCGGCAATGGCGGCTTCAACCCCGAGGGCATCCGTGTGGGCGGCCCTTCGGCCGGGAATCGCACCGCGGTCAAGGTCTGGGAGCAGCGCAGCTATCGCGACTACGACGACCAGATCGAGCTCGGCACCCGCAACATCAAGGTGGCGATGCGCCGCCTGCGCAAGTTCGCCCGTGAAGGCGCCGAGGAGGAACTCGACCTCGACGACACCATCGCGAGCACGGCACGCAACGCCGGTTACCTCGACATCAAGCTGGTGCCCGAGCGGCACAACACCATCAAGGTGCTCATGCTGCTCGATGTCGGCGGCACCATGGATGACCACATCAAGCAGACCGAGGAGCTCTTCTCCGCCGCGCGCAGCGAGTTCAAGCACCTCGAGTTCTACTACTTCCACAACTGCGTCTATGACTTCGTCTGGAAGAACAACCGCCGGCGCCATTCCGAGCGGCACTCCACCTGGGATGTCATCCGCAAGTACAACAGCGACTATCGCCTGATCTTCGTGGGCGACGCCACCATGAGCCCCTATGAAGTGCTTCAGCCCGGCGGCTCGGTCGAGTACAACAACGAGGAGGCCGGAGCCATCTGGCTGCGCCGTCTGGTCGAGCGCTTCCCCAAGTTCGCCTGGCTCAACCCCGAGCCCGAGGGCGTCTGGGAGTACCGGCAGTCGATCTCCGTGATCAAGCAGCTGATGCAGGCCCGCATGTACCCGGTGACGCTCGCCGGCCTCGAACGGGCGATGCGGGAGCTCTCGAAGTAGGCTGCCTCGCAGGGCAGCCGGGGCGCCGCCTCAGTGTTCGATCGGCGGCGCGTTGCGCACCACCTCCTCGAAGGTGGTTTCGCCCTGGGCGATCTTCTGCGCCCCGGCCAGCCTGAGCGGTCGCAGCCCCCCCTGGATGGCCGTCGCACGGATCTTGCGCGGATCAGGATGCTCCGACACCTGGGCGCGCAGCGCATCCGTCACCGACATGATCTCGTAGAGACCCACCCGGCCCTTGTAGCCGGTCATGCGGCAGTCCAGGCAGCCAACGGCGCGCCAGACCCGCTCGGGCTTGCGGGACCGGAAAGGGCTGATCAGGCCCTTCCACTGCTCGTCACTCAGCGATTCGCCCTCCTGCTTGCAGTGCGGGCAGAGGGTTCGCACCAGCCGCTGCGCCATCACGCCGACCACGGTGGAGTTGATCAGGTATGACGGCACGCCCAGGTCGAGCAGGCGGGTGATCGCGCTGGGCGCGTCGTTGGTGTGCAGGGTCGACAGCACCAGGTGACCGGTGAGCGCGGCCTGGATCGCCATCTCGGCGGTCTCCAGGTCGCGGATCTCGCCGACCATGATGATGTCCGGGTCCTGGCGCATCAGCGCGCGGATGCCATCGGCGAAGGAGAGGTCGATGCCATGCACCACCTGCATCTGGTTGAAGGCCGGCTCGACCATCTCGATGGGATCTTCCACCGTGCAGACATTCACCTCCTCGGTGGCGAGCTGCTTGAGGGTGGTGTAGAGCGTGGTGGTCTTGCCCGAGCCGGTGGGCCCGGTGACCAGCACGATGCCGTTGGGGCGCCCGACCATGCCGTTCCAGGCGGCCTGGTCTTCCTCGCTGAAGCCCAGATCGGCGAAGTCCTTGACCAGCACCTCGGGATCGAAGATGCGCATCACCAGCTTCTCGCCGAAGGCGGTGGGCAGCGTGGCCAGGCGCAGCTCGATCTCGCGGCCGCTGATGCCCCGGGTCTTGATGCGTCCGTCCTGCGGGCGTCGCTTCTCGACCACATCGATGCGACCGAGCAGCTTGAGCCGGCTGGTCATGGCCGACAGCACCGAGGAAGGCACCTGGTAGACGTTGTGCAGCACCCCGTCGATCCGGAAGCGGATCACGCCGAGTTCGCGCCGTGGCTCGAGATGGATGTCGCTGGCCCGCTGGTCGAAGGCGTACTGCATCAGCCAATCGACGATGGTGACCACATGCTGGTCGTTGGCATCCAGCGACTTGCCGCTGCGGCCGAGCTCGACCAGCTGCTCGAAGTTGTTCTGATTGTTCGTGGCCCCGCTCTTCTGCGCGTCGCGCACCGACTTGGCGAGCGAGAAGAACTCGGCGATGTAGCGGTTGATGTCCTGCGGGTTGGCCACCACGCGACGGATATCGGCGCGCAGCAACTGCCCGATCTCGCCCACCCAGTCGGTGATGTTCGGTTCAGCGGTGGCCACCACCACCTCGCCCGGGCGAACCTCCAGCGGCAGGATGCGGAAACGGGTCGCGTACTGGCTCGACATGACCTCGGCCACCCGCGACAGGTTGATGCGCAGCGGATCGATATGGACGTAGTCCAGACCCACGCGCCCGGCGAACCATTCGGTGAGGGTTTCGAGATCGAGCACCCGGTGCGGCGGGCGTGCATCGCGCAGCTTGCGTTGCGCGAGCGACACGAGGGCATGCTGATCGCTGCCGCCGAGGCTGGCATAGCTGGACGCCTTGCTGCCCTCGGCCGGATCGAGCAGGCCGTCAGCCACCAGGGCGGCAATCACGTCAGCCACCTGAATGCGCTGGCCGGCGCGGCCCAGGCCCTGTTCGCCTGGCTGGCGGCGGCGCTCCTGGCGGCGGCGTTCTGTGAATCCCGATGCGCTCAAGGGCGTGCCTTCTGGTCTTGGGAGGGCGGACATGACGGCAGCGACGGCCTCGACCGACGCGAAGGCGGATGACCTTGGGAGGGTAACAGGCCCTCGCCGCCAGGCCTCGGATGCCATGGATGGGCGGCGCCCGGATCACCGCGAGCGGCAGTTCGGCGTCACCCGATCACGCCAGGCGGCAAAGGCCTGCTCGCTCAGGGCTGATCAGTCGGATCAGCCGCTCAGACCACGCAGCGTGCGCCAGGCCGGGCCGCGCGGATCGCGTTCACCCACAGCGCAGTGGGCCAGCCGAAATGTGCGCCGAGGACCTCTGCACGCTCCCGGAGCACAGTCCACGGCACGGCCAACTGCGGCCCCTTGAACGCAAGCACCACGATGTTGCCGGCAGCCCCGGCCGGCAGTGCCAGGATGCGGCCTTCGAAGGCACTGGCCAGCCGGGCGAGGTTGCGCCGGTAGGAGGCGTGGCGACCGAAGAGATTGACCACGCACACGCCTGGATCGGCCAGGGCCCGCCGGCAGTCCTCGTAGAAGGCGAGGCTGTCGCAGGTCGGACCGCGCGCCTCGGCGTCATAGAGATCGACCTGGATCACACCGAAGCGACCGCAGACATCACGGCGCGCAACAAACCGCGCGGCATCGTCACAGCGCAGCCGCAGCCGCTCGTCCTCCGGCGGCAGCGCGAAACAGGCGTGGCAGACATCGATGACATCGCGGCTTGCCTCGATCACCGTCACCCGGGAGCGGCGCAGGCGCCGATGGGCCAGCCGGGTGAGCGAGCCGGCGCCGAGACCGAGTTGCAGGATCTCGGCCGGCGGATGCAGGAACAGCAGCCAGGCCATCATGCGCTGGATGTACTCGAGCACCAGCACCTGAGGATGCCCGACCAGCATGGCGCCCTGCACCCAGGGCGTGCCGAAGTGCAGGCAGCGTACCCCCTCGCTCTCCGAGAGGGTGATGGGGACCGAGACCGGGCGATGCCGGCCCGCACCGCTCACGCCGAGCGGTCCGCCAGCAGCATGCTGTTGAGGCGGCGCACGAAGCCGGCAGGATCCTCGAGCTGTCCGCCTTCGGCCAGCAGGGCCTGGTCGAAGAGCAGACCCGCCCAGTCGTCGAAGGCCGGGTCCTCGGGCGACAGTCGCCGCAGCAGGCCGTGCTCGGGATTGATCTCCAGGATCGGACGCCGTGGCGGCGCCTTCTGCCCGGCCTGACGCAGCAGCCGCTCGAGGTGACCGCTCATCTCGCCTTCGTCGGACACCAGGCAGCAGGGCGAGTCGGTCAGGCGCGAGGTGATCCGAACCTCCTTGACCCGCTCGCCAAGGCTGGCACGCAGCCGCTCGACCAGGGGCTTGAAGGCGTCGGCCGCTTCCTCGGCCTGCTTCTTTTCGGCCTCGTCGGCCAGCTCGCCGAGATCGAGCCCGCCCCGCGAGACCGAGACCAGGGGCTTGTCCTGCCAGGCCTGCAGGAAGGAGAGCATCCACTCATCGACCCGGTCGGTGAGCAGCAGCACCTCGATGCCCTTCTTGCGGAAGACCTCGAGGTGCGGGCTGTTGCGCGCCGCGGCCGGCGTCTCGCCGGTGACGTAGTAGATCGATTTCTGGCCTTCCTTGATGCGGCCGACATAGTCGGCAAGCGACACATCCTGATCGTCGCCGTCGTTCTTCGTGGACGCGAAACGCAGCAGGGCAGAGAGCCGCTCCTGCTGCCCGACATCCTCGCCGATGCCCTCCTTGAGCACCTGTCCGAATTCACGCCAGAACTGCGCGTAGCGCTCGGGCTGGTTGGCGGCGAGGTCTTCGAGCATGCTCAGCACACGGCGTGTGCAGCCTTCGCGGATGGCCCGCACATCGCGGCTTTCCTGCAGCAGTTCGCGCGAGACATTGAGCGGCAGGTCGGCGGAATCGACCACCCCGCGCACGAAGCGCAGATAGGCAGGCAGCAGGTCGCCCGCCTCGTCCATGATGAAGACCCGGCGCACATAGAGCTTCAGGCCGCGACGCTGCTGACGATCGAAGAGATCGAAGGGTGCCTTGCCAGGCAGGTAGAGCAGCTGCGTGTATTCGCTGCGACCCTCGACCCGGTTGTGGGTCCAGGCGAGCGGCTCGTCATCCCCGGGCGAAAGATGCCGGTAGAAGGACCTGTACTGCTCGTCATCGATCTCGCTCTTGGGGCGCGCCCACAGCGCGCTGGCCTGATTCACCGTCTCCCATTCGTCGAGGGTCTCGTGGGCCGCCTTGTCCTTGTCCCATGCCTCGCGGCGCATGCGGATCGGCAGTGCGACATGGTCGGAGTACTTGCGCACGATGCTGCGAAGCTCCCAGGACGAGAGCAGTGCCGAGAACGCCGACTCGGCGTCGCCACCCTCGGGATCGGGCCGCAGATGGAGGATGACCTCGGTGCCGCGACGGGTCAGTTCCACCGGTTCGATGCTGAATTCGCCGGTGCCATCGGACTCCCAGCGCACCCCCTCCGCCGCGCCCAGTCCGGCACGGCGTGTGAGCACCGTCACCCGGTCGGCGACGATGAAGGCCGAGTAAAAGCCCACGCCGAACTGACCGATCAGCTGGGCGTCACGGGCCTGATCCCCGGAGAGCTTGCCGAAGAACTCGCGGGTGCCTGAGCGGGCGATCGTGCCGAGGTGGTCGATCGCCTCCTGGCGGGACATGCCGATACCGTTGTCGGCGATGGTGATCGTGCGGGCCTCACGGTCGTACTCGAGGCGGATCGCGAGTTCCGGGTCATCGGCCAGCAGGGCGGGCTGGTCGATCGCCTCGAAGCGCAGCTTGTCGCAGGCATCGGAGGCATTGGAGATCAGCTCGCGCAGGAAGATCTCGCGATGGCTGTAGAGTGAGTGGATCATCAGCTGCAGCAGCTGACGCACCTCGGTCTGGAATCCCAGGGTTTCCTTCATGGCATCCATGGTGGGTTGAACAGGCAAACGCCGGCACGATGCCGGCAGGCAGCCGTCAGCACGGCCGTTCCGCCGGGCACATTGGGGCGCCACCGGCGATTTCAAGCGCCGGTGCGCCGGCGGTTCAGCGGAAGTGGGCCTCGACCTCGTCGATCGGCACCGCCGCCAGATCGGCATGCGCCCAACGCGGCTTGCGGTCCTTGTCGATCAGCAGGGCACGCACGCCCTCGGGGAAGTCATGCCGGCGCTGGAACTGCCGGGCCAGCACCAGATCGAGCGCAAGCACCTCGGCCAGCGAGCAGTGGCGGGCCCGGCGCAGGTATTCATCGGTGACCCAGGCCGCCATCGCGCTGCCCTCGGCAAGGCTGCGTGCCGGCGCGGTGAACCAGGGGTCGTCGGCGGCTGCGGCCGCGAGCGCGTCGCGCACGCCGGTGAGGGTGGGCTGCATGGCGATGAAACGCAAGGCGTCGAAATACTGCGCGAGGTGGTTCAGGGGCAAACCCGCCTTGCAGCGACGGTGGTGGGCCATCAGCAGATGCGACAGGGCGGCCGCATCGGCGCGTCGGTCTCCGGTCCAGGCATGGGCCAGGATCTCCTCGACCACGGCATCCCGGAATTCCTGCGCGATGAAGTAGTCGGCCAGGCCGGCGAACAGGGTGTCGGCCTCGTTCAGGGTGAGGCCGGTGAGCGCCATCACACGACCGATACCGCCCGGCACCCGGTTGAGAAAGTACCCGCCGCCCACATCCGGAAACAGGCCGATGTGGATTTCGGGCATGGCCACCCGCGAGCCCTCGCTGATCACGCGATGGCTGGCGCCGGCCACCAGCCCCATGCCACCGCCCATGCACACCCCGTGCGACCATGACAGCAGCGGCTTGGGGTAGGTGTGCAGCAGCAGGTCGAGCTGGTACTCCACGGCGAAGAAGGCATCGCCATACACGAAACGGCGCTCGCCCCCGGCACGCACCTGCCGAACCACCTCGGCGACATCGCCCCCCGCCGAAAAGCCGCGATCGCCCGCGCCCTGCAGCATCACCAGCGCAATGCCCTCGTCGGAGGCCCAGGTGCGCAGGGTGGCCAGCATGCGCTCGCACATCTCGAGCGTGATCGCGTTGAGCTGACGGGGGCGATTGAGGGTGACCACACCCAGGCGGCGGCCGCCAACGGTGGGGCGCTCCTCGAACAGCACCACGGGCGCATCGTTCATGCCGATCTCACTCCTTGACGGCGCCGGTCATCCCGGAGACGTAGTACTCGACGAAGAAGGAATAGAACACCGCGACCGGCAGCGAGCCAAGCAGCGCGCCGGCCATCAGCGGCCCCCAGTGATAGACATCGCCCTCGACCAGCTCGGTGACCACCGCCACGGGCACGGTCTTGATCTCGGAGTCGGACACGAAGGTGAGTGCGTAGATGAACTCGTTCCAGGACAGGGTGAAGGCGAAGATGCCGGCTGAAATCAGGCCGGGGACCGCCAGCGGCAGGATGATCTTGATCAGGATCTCCCAGCGGGTGGCGCCGTCGATCAGCGCGCACTCCTCCAGCTCGTAGGGGATGGAGCGGAAGTAACCCATCAGCAGCCAGGTGCAGAACGGGATCAGGAAGGTCGGGTAGGTGAAGATCAGCGCCCAGCGGGTGTTGAACAGCCCGAGCCCCTGCAGCACCACCGCCAGCGGGATGAACAGGATGGACGGTGGAATCAGATAGGCCATGAAGATCGCCAGCCCCGCCTGCCGAGCCCCCTTGAAGCGCAGGCGCTCGATGGCATAGGCCGCGAACACCGATGCCAGCAGCGACAGGAACGTGGACACCACGGCCACGATCATGGTGTTGAGCAGCCATTCCGGGTAGGCGGTCTCGAACAGCAGCTTGCGGAAATGCGCGAGCGTGGGCTCGACCACCCAGAAGGGGTTGCCATCGCGGGAGAGAAGTTCGTTGTTCGGCTTGAAGGCGGTGATCACCATCCAGTAGAACGGGAACAGCAGCACGAACACGAACAGCCCGATCGGGATGTACCCGACCACCCAGCGCCTCGGCAGGCTCTCGAGGAAATCCATGCCGACGGTGTCCTTGTCCGCGCTCATCGGTCCGACCCCTGTTGCCAGGCCCGACGCTGCAGGCCGAAGTAGGAAAAGAGAATGGCCGCCAGCAGGAACGGCACCATGGCGGTGGCCAGCGCTGCGCCCTCGCCCATGGCACCGCCGGAGATGGCCCTCTGGAACGAGAGCGTGGCCATCAGGTGGGTGGCATTGAGCGGCCCGCCGCGGGTGAGCACATAGATCAGCTGGAAGTCGGTGAAGGTGAACAGCACCGAGAAGGTCATCACCACCGCGATGATCGGCGTGAGCAGCGGCAGCGTCACGAAGCGAAAGCGCTGCCAGGGCGTGGCGCCATCAATGGCGGCGGCCTCATAGAGCGAGGGCGAGATGGTCTGCAGCCCCGCGAGCAGGGAGATCGCGACGAAGGGAATGCCCCGCCAGACATTGGCTGCGATGGTCGAGAAGCGGGCGTTCCAGGGATCGCCGAGAAAGTCGACATAGCGGTCGATCACCCCCCGCTTGACCAGGATCCAGCTGAACACCGAGAACTGGGCGTCATAGAGCCACCAGAACGCGATCGCGGACAGCGCGGTGGGCACGATCC
>CAIZPE010000189.1 GCA_903934795.1 uncultured bacterium
GGACTCGGCCCGCAGCAGCCCGCTGATGACATCGTCGCCGTCGATCTGCGTGCGGCCGGCCACCAGCCGGCTCATGTAGTCGTCCATCGCTTCATGGGCGGCGAGCGCGGCCGGCACGGCGGCCGGGCCGCCGTACATCCATCGGGTCCAGTCGAGCGCGGTCTGCGAGAAGAACGGGATGTCGGCCGGCGGCACGCCGAGCACGCCGCAGATCACCGGCAGGGGATAACGCTCGAGAAGCTCGCCCACCGCCTCCATGCGGCCGGCCGGCAGCACCGCGTCGATCAGGCTGTCGATCAGGGCGCGCATGCGCGGCCGGTGGCGATCGACCACCTGCGGCGAGAGCGCGACCATCGCCAGCCGCCGCAGGCGCTGGTGATCGACCCCCTCCATGCTCAGGAAGGCCTGGCGGCGACGCTCCACGAAGCGGCGGTCGATCGCGGGGTTGCGCTCCACCTGCGCGAAGTTCCACTGCGTGAAGCGCGGATCGCGCAGCACCGCCATGCAGTCCTCGTGGCGCAGCAGCACCATCGCCTTGCCGATGTGCATCACGCGCTCACCGGCATCGGGCAGGGCAAGCCGCTCCCAGAAAGGCCCCGGGCCCTTGCGGATGTAGGAGCTGCGGCCGCTGCCGGCGGCGGTGGGGGTTTCCGTATTCATGCGCGGCCTCCGGTCGGTTCGGTGGGTGTGCATGCCAGCATAGCGCCCCATGGCCCAGCGTCCCGACACCCGCGCGCCCGATCGCTGCCCCTGCGACAGCGGCCTCGCCTATGCCGCCTGCTGCGGTCGCTGGCATGGCGGCGCGGCCCATCTGCAGGCTCCGGATCCGGTGGCGCTGATGCGATCGCGCTACAGCGCCTTCGTGCTGGGGCTGGAGGACTACCTGCTGGCCACCTGGCACCCCGACACCCGGCCGTTGCCGCCGCTGGGTCTGGAGCCGGGCCTGCGCTGGCTGGGCCTGGCGGTGCGTCGCCACGGCCTCACCGATGCCGATCACGGCTGGGTGGAGTTCGTGGCCCGCAGCAAGCTCGCCGGCCGCGCCCGGCGGCTGCACGAGACCAGCCGCTTCGTGCGCGAGGGCGGGCGCTGGTACTACCGCGACGGCGACCTGGGCTGAGGCCGCCGGGCCGACGGCTGGACGCGAAGCACCGGCAAGCGTTATGTATGATGGGATACAGCGCTTTTCCGGATCGGCTGCCCGAGCGCCCGGGAGGACGCATCCGCCCATCCCTTCCATCCGCCCGCGCCTCATCCGCCCGCGCCTCATGCGTCGCCCAGCCCCGAGCCGTCCGCCGGTCGGCCATCCGTCGCGACGCCGCCTGCCCGGCGGGTGGCCCGGTCGCCTGCTCGCGGCCGTCGTGCTGGCGGTGCTGGCCCTGCCGGGCGCGCAGGCCGCCGAGCTCACCGTCTCGGTGGCGGCCAGCCTGTCCGGCGCGGTGCGTGAGGTGGCCGTGGCCCATGAGGCGGCCAATCCCGGCCTGAAGGTGCGCCTGAACGCCGGCGCCTCGGGCGCGCTGCTGCAGCAGATCGTTCGCGGCGCGCCGGTGGATGTCTTCGTGAGCGCCGATCTCGAGACCATGGACCAGGCCCGCGCCCGCGGTCTGGTGCCGGCGCAGGGCGTGCGGCCGCTGGCCGGCAACACCCTGGTGGTAGCGGTGCCGGCTGCTGCGACCTACACGCCGCGCGCCCTGGCCGACTTGCTCCAGCCGGCGGTGGCGCGCGTGGCGGTCGGCCTGCCAGGCAGCGTGCCGGCGGGCCGCCACGCCCGCGCGGCGCTGGAGGCGGCGGGGTTGTGGAGCGCCATCGAGCCCCGGGTGGTGGGCGCGATGAGCGTGCGCCAGGCGCTCGACCATGTCGCCCGCGGCGAGGTCGACGCCGCCTTCGTCTATGCCACCGATGCGGCCCTGATGCCCGAGCGTGTGCGGGTGGCCTTCACCGTGGCCACCGCGCAGCCGTTGCGCTCTGCCGTGGCGCCGGTGATCGCCTCGCGCCAGCCCGAGGCAGCCGAGCGCTTCATCGCGCAGCTGCTCTCGCCGGCCGGGCAGGCGGTGCTGGCCCGCCACGGCTTCACGCGGCCCTGAGCGACCCCATGGACGCCGCCTGGGTTGCGCTGGGGCTGTCGCTGAAGGTGGCGGGCTGGGCCACGCTGATCAACCTGCTGCTGGGGGTGGCGCTGGGCCAGGCGATGGCCCGCTGGCGATTCCCGGGGCGCGAGCTGGCCGACGCCCTGCTTACCCTGCCCATGGTGATGCCGCCCACGGTGCTGGGCTATTACCTGCTGGTGCTGATCGGCAGCCAGGGTCCGATTGGCGCCTGGCTGCTCGAGCACCTCGGCGTGCGACTGATCTTCACCTGGCAGGCGGCGGTGATCGCGGCGGCGGTGGTGTCCTTCCCGCTGGTGTTCAAGGCGGCCCGGGCGGCCTTCGAGCAGGTCGACCCGGCGCTGGAGCACGCCGCGCGCACCCTGGGCGTGGGCGAGCTGGCGGTGTTCTTCCGGGTGTCGCTGCCGCTGGCCTGGCGCGGCATCCTGGCAGGCCTGCTGCTCGCTTTCGCGCGCGCCCTGGGCGAGTTCGGCGCCACGCTGATGGTGGCCGGCAGCATCGCCGGCCAGACCCGCACCCTGTCGCTGGCAGTGTACGAGGCCGTGCAGGCCGGGCAGGACGACACCGCCGCCTTCCTGGTGGCGGTGACTTCCGTGGTGGGGCTGGCGGTGCTGCTGGGCGCCGGCTGGCTGGCGCCCGGCCGGGTGCCGGCGCGGGGCTGAGGCCATGAGCGCCGATCCGGTCTGGTTCCTCACGCTGCGGCGCGGCCTGCGCCAGGGCGCGACGCGATTCGACCTCGACCTGCAGGTGACGGCGGCCGGCCGCCGTCTGGCGCTGGTGGGCCCCTCGGGCGCCGGCAAGACCCAGGCCCTGAAGCTGATCGCCGGCATCGAGCGCGCCGACGCGGCCCGGGTGCGCATCGACGGGCACTGGCTGGAGGACAGCGATCGCGGCCTGCGGCTGTCGCCGCAGGCGCGGCGACTCGGCGTGGTCTTCCAGGACTTCGCGCTCTTTCCGCATCTGAGCGTGCGCCAGAACATCGCCTTCGCCGGCCGGCAGGGCTGGCGCAACCCGGCGCGCGATGCCGGCGGGCCGGCGGTGGAACGCTGGCTGACCACCTTCGGCCTGGCTCCGGTGGCCGACCTGTACCCGCCGCAGCTCTCGGGTGGCCAGCGCCAGCGCACGGCGCTCGCCCGGGCGCTGGTGACCGAGCCGCGGGCCCTGCTGCTCGACGAGCCCTTCGCCGCGCTCGACCGCAGTCTGCGCGAGGCGTTGCGTGCCGAGTTGCGTGCGCTGCTCGCCGATCTCGCGCTGCCCATGCTGCTCATCACCCATGACGAGGAGGATCTGCAGGTGCTCGATGCCGAGCCGGTGCGCATCGAGGCGGGCCGCGTGCGGGCCGTGCTGCCATGACCCGGCGCGCAATCTCGCCCCGGCTCGGCGTTCAGGGCCTGCTGTGGCTGACCGCCGGCGACGAGAACATCGGCGGCCATGGCCGCATGGCGCTGTTGCGGGCGGTGGCCGAGCAGGGCTCGATCACGCGGGCGGCGCGGGCCTTCGGCATGAGCTACAAGGCCGCCTGGGATGCGATCGACACCATGAACCGGGTGGCCGGCGAGCCGCTGGTGGCACGCAGCACCGGGGGGCGCGGCGGCGGCTCCACCCGGCTCACGCCGCGCGGCGAGCGGCTGCTCGTCCGCTTTGCCGAGGTGGAGGGCATCCACCGCCGCTTCATCGACCTGCTCGCCGAGCAGGCCGTCGACCTCGATCAGGAGTTCCCGGTGCTCAAGGCCGTCAACCTCAGGACCAGTGCCCGCAACCAGTTCGCCGGCATGGTGAGCGCGCTGCGCCCCGGCGCGGTCAACGACGAGGTCGAGATCACGCTGCCCGGCGGCCTGCGGCTGGTGGCGATCATCACCAGCGACAGCACCCGCAGCCTGGGCCTGCGCGCGGGGCAGCCGGCGATGGCGCTGGTGCAGGCGGCCGGCGTGGTGCTGGCCACCGGGCTCGACGGGAACCGGGTGTCGGCGCGCAACCAGCTGCCCGGCGTGGTGCGCGCGATCAACCCGGGGGCGGTCAATACCGAGGTGCTGCTCGATCTCGACGGTGGGCCGGCGCTGGTGGCCATGGTCAGCGAAGCAGGCGCACGCTCACTTGGAATCGATGCAGGCACGCGGGTGACCGCACTGGTCGACGCCTCGGCGGTGATCGTGGCGGTGGCCGCCTAGCGGCGAAGCGTCAGGACGCGCTTTCCTGAGGAGGCCTTGAGTCCGGACAAGGGCGGCAGGCCGCCGATTCGTGTGATGTGCCGGCCTGCGGGGCGGCGGTAGACTTCCGACAGGCCGGGTGCAGTCGCGCGGCCCGTCCGGAGGCATGGCGTGCAGTCACTTGGCAACTGGTTCCAGCGTTCACCCCAGACCGCGGCGATCGCGGCGGTGGCGCTCGCCTTCCTGGCGGTCGAGCCTTTGGCCGTGGGCCTGCCGGCCATCTTCGGTGACGGCCGGGCCGTGCTGTTCTACTGCGCGCCGGTGCTGCTGGCCGCGCGGCTGGGCGGCCAGCGCGCCGGCCTGGTGGCCACGCTGGTGGCTGCGCTGCTGGCCGGGGTGCTGCTGGTGCTGGCGTACTCGCAGCCGGGCGCGCACAGCGGCGCCGCGCTGGCGATCTGGCTGACCCTGGTGCTGGTCGGGGTGCTGGCCAGCCTGCTGCAGGGCGCCGCCCCTGCGGCCGTGGCGGCCGACATCCCGGCGCCGGCCCGCGCCCTGCCCGCATCCGGCCCGCTCACGGCGGGTACCGACGACGGCTTTCGCGAACTCTTCGACAACGCGCCGGTGGGCGCCTGGATCGTCAACCGCGACGGCCGCATCGAGCGGGTCAATGCCCGGCTGGCCGCCCTGCTCGGTTATCGGCCCGACGAACTGGTGGGCCGCGAAGCGCCCAGCCTGAGCGACGCCGAGGACCACCGCCGCTTCATGCAGTTCCATCGCGGCCATCTGCGCGCCTTGCTCCACGAGCCGCAGACCTCCACCGTGATCGAGAAGCGCTACCGCCATCGCGAGGGCCATCCGGTGTGGGCGCGGGTGAGCGTCACCGCCGTGGGTCGGCTCGAGGACGGCTCGCGCCGCTGGTTGTCGGTGATCGAGGACATCGGGGCGCGCAAGTCGGCCGAGGCTGAACTGCAGCGCAGCGAGGAGCGCCTGCGGCGCCTGCTCGGCAACCTGCCCGAGCCGGTGCTCATCCTGCTCGACGATCGGCTGGCTTTCCTGAACCCGGCCGCCGAGCGACTGTTCCAGCGCGGCAGCGCCGAGCTCCTCGATCAGCGCATCGAAGCCCTGGTCCATCCCGAGTCGCTGCCGGCGCTGCGGTCCCGGCTGTCGGCGATGCGGGCCGGTGATGTCGGCGCCTTGCCGTCGCTGGAGCTGCGGGTGTTGTCGGCCGATGGCGCCACCCGCGTGGTTCAGCTCACCCCCTCGGTGTTCGAGTCCGATGGCAGCCTGTTCCAGCTGGTGGTGCTGCGCGATGTCGATGACCTGCGTCGCACCGAAGCGGCACTGGAGCAGTACCGTGGCGATCTGCAGCGGCTGCTCGCCGCCCGCTACAGCGCCGAGGAGCGGCACCGGCGGCGCATGGCCCGCGACCTGCATGACGGCATGCAGCAGCCGCTGGCGGCCATCACCATGGAGCTGATGCTGCTGCGCCGACGGGTGCCGGCGGATCAAGCCGCCCTGCATGAGCCGCTGTCGCGCGCCGCCGGCATGATCGACGACCTGTTCCGGGTCACACGCCATCTCATCGCCGGCCTGCGACCGCAGATCCTCGACGAGCTCGGCATCGAGGACGCGCTCGAGGTGCTGGCGCGCGAGTTCGGCGCGCGCACCGGGCTGCAGTGCACCCTGGAGATCCGCGGCGATGCGCTGGGCAGCGTCGGGCTCGCGATGGACGCGGCAATCACCCTCTATCGGGGTGCCCAGGAAGCGCTGGAGAACGCCGAGCGCCATGCCGGCGCCCGGCGGGTGTGGCTGCGGCTGGATCTCGATGCGGCCGACGCCATCCGTCTGGAGGTGAGCGACGATGGGCGCGGTCTGTCTGCCGAGGATCAGCGCAAGCCGGGCGCGTTCGGCCTGATCGGCCTGCGCGAACGGCTGCGCGAGTTTGGCGGCACGCTGGAGGTCGAGGCACGCCCCGAGGGCGGCACCCGCGTGTGCGCCAGCGTGGCGCGGGTGCCCCCGGTCAGGCGCTGACTTCGCGCGCCGAGATGGTGTAGCGGAAGCTGTCGGGCGCCAGTTCGTCGAAGCGGCCGGCGGCGTTCTCGCCGTTGGGGTACATGAGGAAGGGCAGGGGCCGGCGGCCTGCGCTGCCGGGCAGGGTGACATCATGGCCGGTGTTCCAGGCCACCCAGTTGCCTTCCCAGTTGCCGAACAGGCCCTTCATGACCGGCGCCACCAGCGGGTGCCGGGCGTCCTTGATCCAGTCGGCGGTTTCCTGGCGCATGACCTTGAGCACATCGGCCGGATCCATGGCCACCCAGCCGTGGGCCTTGAGGAAGACCTCGGCGCGGCAATGCTGCGCGCCCTTGAGGTTGGCCGAGTTGGCGCCGAGCTCGCGGTAACCGAAGGCCGAGGGTGCGAGCCGCAGGCCGTAGACATCGCGGGCCGGCACGCCCACCGAGCGGCACATGCCCACGAAAATGGCGTTCAGGTCGGCGCACTTGCCGCCGAGGTTGCCGGTCTCGAGCATGGTCTTGATGTCGCCGGTGCCGCAGCCGCGGGTCTTGGGCTCGCGGTGGGCGTTGGTCACCACCCACTGGTAGATGGCACGGGCCTTGTCGACATCGCTGCTGGCGCCCCGGGTGGCCTCGAGCGCGGTCTTGCGCACCACGCCGTCCACCGGCATGAGCTCGGCCGGGGCGAGCGCCGCGCGCAGCACCGCCGGGTCTTCGCTCACCGGCGTGGGCTTGCTCCAGTCGATCAGGCGGTTGCGGGTCTGCAGCCGGCTGGTGAGGGTGAGGCGGGGCTTGTCGACGGTGTCGGCGAACTCGGCGTGCAGCATGCGCACGCCACGGCCGGCATCGGCCACCAGACGCACCTGCGCGGCGTTGCCGGTCCAGGCATTGTCGAGCGGGCGCTGCCAGTCGGACTCGACCGAGGGCACCGGCAGCCAGACCCGGGTGACACCCTTCACGTCGGGAACCTCGACCACGGTGGTCAGCTCGAAGGTGCGCCAGGGGCCGGCCTGGGGCTCGAAGCGGCGCTCCTGGGCGGTGGCGGACAGCGGCAGCAGGGGCAGGGCAGCGGCAGCGGCGCTGCCCTTGAGCAGCGCGCGGCGGGCGGTGAGTCGGGTCATGCGGATACCTTGACGAGTGGTTTTGGGCGCCGGGCCACGGATGCTCAGAGCAGCGGCGCAAGCCAGGCGCGGGCGACGGCGGAGGTCCAGTCTAGCTCACCCAGCACGGTGAAGGCCGGCCGGCCCTGGCGGCCGATCACCACGGTGGTGGGGAACAGGCTCACCCGCCAGGCGCGGGCAGCCTCGCCGTCGGCGTCGCGCAGGATCGGCAGGTCCAGGGGCGTGTGCGCGAGGAAGCGGCGGATGGCGGCATCGGTCTCGCGAAAGTTGACCGTGACCACCTGCAGGCGATCGCCGGCGTGGCGCTGGGCGAGCAGGGCGAGCGAGGGCATCTCTGCGCGGCAGGGCTCGCACCAGCTTGCCCAGAAGTTGAGCACCACCACCTGGCCGCGGGCGTCGGCGAGCTTCCAGGCCGGGGCTTCCCAGGCGGGCAGCGCGAGCGGCGGCGTGGGCAGGCCGGTTGGCCAGGGCCGGCGTTGCGCGCCCGGGGGGTTGGCGGCGGCGTTCGCGCTGGCGCCGGCGCCCGGTCCTGCGCCCGTGTCGCCGCCGGTGCGGGGCTGGGCGGCTCCCGCGCGGGCTGCCCAGCCGCCGCCGGCGCCGATCAGCGCCAGCCCGGCACCAAGCGCGTGCAATCCGCGCCGGCGGGGCGGGATCGCGCTCGTGTCTGGGTAGGGCTTGCTCATGACGCCGCGGATCATACCGGCGGCGATCGGCGGCTTTGCGGACGCCCCTGCCCGTGGCCTGACCGGAGCCCGCGCGATAATGCGCCGGTCGGGAAGCCCGGTCCCCGGCCGATTCCGCCTTCCCTGATGTTCCCTGCCACTGTCACCGTCGCGGCCTTGCGCCGCTTCCTGCTCGCGCTGCTGATCGGCCTGTCGGCCGGCGCCCTGTGCGCGTGGCTGCACACCCCGCTGCCCTGGCTGATCGGGCCGCTGTTCGCCTGCGCGATTGCCTCGGCCCACGGCCTGCCGGTGGGCAGCCTGCTGCCGGCGCGCAACGCCGGCCACTGGGTGATCGGCACGGCGCTCGGCCTGTTCTTCACCGCCGATGTGGTCGGGCGTCTGGTGAGCCACCTCGGTCTGGTGATGGTTGGCCAGGCCTGGGCGCTGGCGGTGGGCCTCACCCTGGCCTGGGCGCTGCGCCGCTTCGCACGGCTCGATCCGGCCACCGCCTTTTTCGCCGGGGCGATCGGCGGTGCCTCCGAGATGGCCATCCAGGGCGAGCGCAACGGTGCCCGCGTGGACCTGATCGCGGCGGCGCACAGCCTGCGCATCCTGCTCGTGGTCAGTGTCACGCCCTTCGTCTTCCAGTGGCTGGGGGTGCGCGGATCGGACCCCTCCCAGCGGGTGACGCTGGCGGTGCAGTGGTGGCCGGGCTTCGCGCTGCTGCTGGTTCTCACCGTGGCCGGCGGGCTGGCCTTGCGCGCGCTGCGTGCGCCCAGCCCCTGGCTGATCGGGCCGCTGCTGGTGGCGGTGGGCCTGAGCGCCTGCGGCGTGGCGCTCACCGCCATGCCGGCCTGGATCGTGAGCCTGGGTCAGGTGGTGATCGGCATCTCGCTGGGCACCCGCTTTGCGCCGGGCTTCTTCGAGCGCGCCCCGCGCATGCTGGCGGTGGTGGGGGTCACCACGCTGATCGCGATCGCCGCCTCGGCCGGCGTGGCCTGGCTGATGTCGCTGGCCTCGGGCATTCCCTGGGCGACGCTCACCCTGGCCACCTCCCCCGGGGGCATCGCCGAGATGGCGCTCACCGCCAAGCTGCTCGAGCTCGGAGTGCCCATGGTGACCCTGTTTCACCTGACGCGGGTGCTGATGCTGGTACTGTTCGGCGGCATGTTCTACCGCGGTCTGGCCGGCCGCCTGGGCTGGCCGCTGGGCCGGCCCGATGCGGCCGGCGGCCCGTCGACCGGCCGGCCCTGAGGGCAGCGGCTCCGAGGGCGGCCGGCTCAGAGGCTCATCGCCCCAAGGAGTTGCCCATGCCCCCGAGCACCGATCACGCCATGGCCGCGGCCCTCGAGCTGCCTCGTCTGCGCGCCAGCGACGGCTTTCGCGCACCCGCCACCGAGGTGGCCGACCTGCCCGGTCCGCGCACCGTGCCGCTGCTGGGCAATGCGCACCAGCTGCGCGCCGGGGCGGCCCATGCCTGCCTGGAGCAGTGGGCGGCCGAGTACGGGCCGATGTACCGCTTCAGCGCCGGCGCCATGCCGATCGTGGTGCTCAGCGACCCGGTGCTGATCGGCGAGATCCTCCGGCACCGGCCGGCGATGTTCACGCGCGGTGTGCGCCTGGCCACCGCGATCGACGAGGTCGGCCTCGCCGGCCTGTTCACCGCCGAGGGTGAACGCTGGCGCCGGCAGCGCAAGCTGGTGATGCGCGCGCTCACGCCCGACGCGGTGCGCCACTTCTTTCCGATCATCCACACCGTCACCGCGCGGCTGCTGGCGCGCTGGCGCGAGGCCGCGCGCACCGGCGCCGCGGTGGAGGTGGGGCGCGACCTGAAGTGCTACTCCATCGATGTCACCACCTGGCTGTCGATGGGTGTGGATGTCGACACCCTGAACCACGCCGACGACCCGCTGCAGCAGGATGTGGAGTTCCTGTTCGAGACGCTGGGCCGGCGCTTCCTGAAACCGTTTCCGTACTGGCGTTATGTGCGTCTGCCGGCCGACCGCCGTGCCGACGCTGCGGTGGCCCGGCTCAACCGCACGGTCGATGACCTGATCGCCCAGGCCCGCGCCCGCATGGGCGCCGACCCGGCGCTGGCGGTGCGGCCCGGCAACATCCTCGAGGCGCTGCTGGTGGCGCGCGACGAGCCCGGCTCGGAGTTCACCGACGAGGATGTGCGCGGCAATGTCGCCACCATGCTCTTCGCCGGCGAGGACACCACCGCCAACGCCATGGCCTGGCTGCTGATGCTGCTGGCCGACACCCCGGGTCCGGCCGCGCGGGTGGTCGAGGAGATCGATACGGTGCTGGCGGGCGAGTCGCTGGTGCCCGAGTTCGGGCTGCTCGCGCGCCTGCCCTGGCTGGAGGCGGCCGCGGTCGAGTCGATGCGGCTGCGCCCGATCGCGCCGCAAAATGGCGCCACCGCCCGGGTGCCGGTCGACCTCGGCGGCTTGCGGATTCCGGCCGGCCAGACCCTGATCATGCTCAGCCGCCCCACCGCCCTGGATGCCGCCCGCTTCGAGGATCCGCTCAGCTTCCGGCCCGAGCGCTGGCTGGGCGACCAGTCCGAAGGCGCCGACGATCCGCGCCGTGCGATCTTCCCCTTCGGCGGCGGGCCGCGCTACTGCCCGGGCCGCTACCTGGCGATGGTCGAGATCAAGATGGTGGTGGCGATGGCGCTGGGCAATTTCCGGCTGGCCATCGACCCGGCCGCGCGCATCGAGGAGCACTTCACCTTCACGATGGGTCCCTCGAGCCTGCCGCTGCGGTTCACGGCGCGCTGATCTCAGGGCTCGAGCCAGCTGCTCTGCCAGCCGCCGGCCGACCAGCGCAGGCCGGCCCGGCGGTGTCCGGCCGGGTCGAGCAGCAGCCAGTCGAGCTCACCGACCACCACCCGCAGCACGGCGAAATCGTCGGCCCCCTGATAGAGCCCGCGGCTGTGCGCGGCCAGACCCTGCCAGGCCTGCGCGCTCAGCGCATCCTGCGCATGCACCGTGGCCTCGCCATGGGCACGCACCTGGGTGCGCGAGGCCGTGTCGTGGAAGACCAGGCAGACCGGCGGTCGGGCCTGCAGCTGGCCGATCTTGCCGGCCCGGCGATGGCTGTGGATCAGCAGGACACGCCCGGCGGGGTCGGCGTGGCGCAGCACCACCGTGCGGGCATCGGGCACGCCCGGCTGCCGCAGGCTGGCCAGCACCGGCCAGTGGAAGCCGTGGGCGGGGTCGCCGCTGCCCTGGACCAGCGTCTGCCAGATCCGTGCCGGCAGAGCGGCGAGGTCGGGCAGGTCCTGTGTGGCCTGTGAGCAGGCGCTTACACCGCTGCCGGGCGGCGCTGAATGTGGGCTCATGCTGCGACCCGGCATGACCCGACGGCGCTCAGACCGCCTCCATCGGCACCGCCCGGGCGAGCAGCGCCTGCCATTGCTCAGGGCTGCTCGGCCAGCCCCGGTCGCCGGCCAGCGCCAGCTGGCGCAGCGCCGGCCCCACCTGCCATGCCGGGGGTTGGCCGAAGCCGGCGGGCAGCTCGCGCCAGAGCCGGCGCAGCAGGTTCTCGGGCACGCCGAAGCGCCGGGCCAGGGCCTCGATCACCGCGCGGTCCTGGCCGGCGTCGATCGCGCGCCGCAGCACCCCGGCCCAGTGCAGGGCGTGGGCGCCGGCGGTGCGGGTGGCCAGGCTGCGCAGGTCGAAGCCACCCGTGCCCAGCCCACCCTCGGGCGCGGCATCGAGCGGCACCAGGCTTTGCGCGAAAAAGGCCGCCAGTCCGGGCAGGCGACCGAGCACATGGGTGCGCGCGGCGGCGTGGCGCGGATCGAGCATCAGCCAGTTGTAGCAGCCGAGGTGCCGGCCGGCGCCGGTGTCGGCGAGCCGCGCCAGCACGGCCGGCTCCAGCGTGGCCTCGATCATGGCGGCCACCCGCTGCTCGACCGCCTGTTCGCGCAGGTCGGTGGCGCGCAGCACCCGGCCGTAGAAGGCGATGTCGATGATGCCGTCGCGCAGCGCGGCGCGCAGGCCGGCAAGGAAGTCGGGGCTGCGGGCCTCGCGGTCAAAGAGGCTGGCCGGCGCCTGCGGCTCCAGCCGGTGCTCGGTGTCGAGGTGGCGTCGCCAGTCGTCGCGGCGCTGCGCCAGCACCGTGAGCATCTCTTCGGCCAGGCTGGCGAACAGGGTGTCGAGCAGCCGGTCGGCGTTCAGGCCGCTGCCGAGATCGGCGCCGAGCGCGTCGACCAGCCGCTTCAGGGTGGCGTCCGAGAGCAGCGAGCGGAAGTCGTGCACCAGACCGTCGCGGTCGACGCCGACGAATCGGGCATTCAGCCCCCAGGCCCGCACCAGCTGGGCGAAGATCGGATTGGCCATCAGCGACAGCCGCGACGCGATGGGCGGCAGCAGCACCAGCAGCCGCCACTCCGAGGAGGGATGGCGCCAGACCAGGGCCCGCGGGCTGCGCAGGTAGACCGCGGCAAGATGCGCGAGTTCGGGGCCGGTGCAGCCGGCGTCGAGCAGCTCGGCGTCGACCGGAAAGCCGTCGGCGCGCAGGGCTTCGAAGTCGGTCATGGGGTGGGCGCCGGGCGGGGGCGCCGCGGCGGGAGGCTCAGTCTGACCGCTTGGCCACGTAGAGCAGGCCGCCGCCGAAAAGGATGAGCAGCGTGGCCATGAGGGTGCGGCCGACGGAGTCGCGCCAGATGGCTTCGGCGGCGAACAGGGAACCCGCGGCGAGGAGGAATCGGGCGGTGCCGGCGGTGCGCTGGGCGGGACTGAGCTCGGGCATGAAAATGACTCTACCTCAGAACAGCGACGATTGGCGCTTGCCGTGCCGCAAGCGATGGCTTTGTTCGATGGTGACCACACGATCGCCCGGCAGCACATCGATCGGGGCACCGGCGGCGAGTCTGCCCGGATGAACGACGGCGCAGTAGGCGCCGGTGAAGCCGCTCTGCACCATCATCTTGGAGGCCCAGCTGAAGCCCATGCGGATGTCGAACTTGAAGCAGGGCGAGCGCGGCGACTCCACCCGCAGCACCACCTCGCCGATGCGCAGCCGGTCGCCGATCCAGAGCGTGGGCTCGAACAGGCCGCTGACCAGCAGGTTCTCGCCCAGGGCGCCGGGGGCGAGCGGATCGGTGCGCCCGGCCTGTCCGCGCACCGTCTGCCAGAAGGCGTAGTGCTCCGACGGGTACAGGTAGACCGCCTTGTCGGGGCCGCCATGCACGGTGAGATCGACCTGCTCGTCGCCGGCCAAGCCCAGCGGGCCCACCGCCACCGGATCGGGCCGTTCCAGGGTGCTCAGGGCCTGCTTGCCGATGGCGCTCATCACCTGGCGAGGCCGCTCACCGCCATCCCGGGTGAGCAGGGGCGCAGCGCGGCCCGCGCACACCGCCAGCAGCCGGCTCATGGCGCTGGCGCCGCCAGCGCGGCCGGATCGACATTGGCGCCGCACACCAGCACGCCCACCCGCTCGCCGGGTGCGGGGCGATAGGCACCGCAGAGCAGTGCCGCCAGCGCGGTGGCGCCGCCCGGCTCGGCGGCCACGCGCGCGGCAGCCCACAGCGCGCGCTGCGCCTGCACGATGGCCGCGTCGGGCACCAGCACCGAGGCGGCGAGATGGCGCTGCGCGAGCGGGAACATGAGCTCGCCAACCTGCCGGGCGCCCAGGGAGTCGGCCGCCACGCCGGACACGGCCACGCTCACCGGCGCGCCTGCGGTCAGCGCACGGTGCAGCGTGGGGCAGCCCTCGGACTCGACCGCCACCACCCGCACCGATCCCTGGTACCAGGCAAGCATGCCGCCGATCAGGCCGCCGCCACCCACCGCCACCAGCACGGTGTCGAGGGCGGGGCACTGCTGCTGCCATTCGCGCGCCAGGGTGCCCTGGCCGGCAAGGGTGGCGGGGTGGTCGTAGGCATGGGATTCGAGCGCGCCGCTGGCCTCGCGAAAGGCGGTGCAGGCGGCCAGCGCACCGGCATAGTCCTGGCCGGCGAGCCGCACCTGGGCCCCCAGCGCGCGCAGCCGGGCCTGCTTGGCCGCGGGCGTGGTCTCGGGCACGAAGACATGCGCGGGCAGGCCAAGCTCGCTGGCGGCCAGCGCCACCGCGATGCCGTGGTTGCCACCCGAGGCCGCCGCCACGCCAGCCACCGGCACGCTGGCCGAGAGCAGGCGGTTGAAGGCGCCGCGGGCCTTGAAGGTGCCGCTCACCTGCAGGCACTCGAGCTTGAGCGTGAGGTCGTGGCCCTCGAGGGTGAGCTCGAGGCAGGGTGTGACCCGCACCCGGCCGGCGATGCGCGCGGCGGCGGCGGCGATCTCGTCGCGCCAGGCGATGCGCGTGTCGGCCGCGCCCGGCTGCCCGCCGCGCTCAGCCATGGGTGATCAGCGCCAGCCCGGGCAGCTCGATGCCCTCGATCCGGGTGCGCCAGTGCTGCCCGGGCGCCAGCGGCTGGGCATCGGTGAGGGTGCCGGTGGTGACGATGGCGCCCGCCGGCAGGCGCCAGCCCTCGGCCAGGGCCTGGCCCACCAGATGGGCGAGGGCCTGCACCGGCCCGTCGAGCACCGCGCTGCCTTGACCGGTGGCCACCGGCGCGTCGTTGCAGGACAGGTGCAGCGTGAGCCCGGCCAGGGCGGCGCCGTCGTCCGGCGCGCAGGGCCGGCGCGGGCCGATCAGCAGCGCGCCATGCAGCCCCTGTGCGGCGATGGCCTGGGCGGCGCTGAAGCGCCATTCCGGCCAGGGGCTGGTGACCACTTCGAAGCCGTGGGCCATCCAGCCGATGCACCCGAGCACATGGTCGGGGTCGGCATGCTCGGGGCTGGTGGCCAGGCCGAACACGATCTCGGGTTCGAGGCGCGGTTCGGCCCAGCGTGCCGGCCGCACCTCGGCGAGGCTGCCCTCGAGCTGCGTGACCGTGGTGTGCCAGAGCGGCCCGCGGATGGGATGGCTGACGCCGTAGAGCGGCCAGATGCTGCGGTTGGTGAAGCCGATCTTCCAGCCCAGCGGCCGCTCGCCACGGGCCTGCCGCAGGGCGCTGACCTCGTCCTGAAGGGCCTGGCCGGCGGCGGCGTCGGCGAGCGGGTAGGCGGCGGGGTCGAGACGGGCGCCGGCGTCGGCCGCGCTCAGCAGGCCCTGCGCGAGGCTCACGGCTCGCCGCCGGCCACCGCCTGCACCGCGGCGGTCTCGATGCGGAAGAAGCGGCCCTGGCGATCGAGGTCGTGCATCAGCCCCTCGCGACGGAAGGCCGCCACCGTGCGGCTGGCGGTTTCGGTGGTGATGCCCAGCACCGCGCCGACATCCTCCCGCGAGGGCAGCATGAGCTGGTCGTGGCCCTCGCCGGCCAGACGCAGCAGCAGCCGCGCCAGGCGCTGCCGGGCGCTGCCCGAGGCGAGATCGGCGATGAAGTCGTCGGCGGTCCTGAGCGCTTCGTGCCACTTGCGCACCAGCTGCTGGTGCAGGCGCGGCGACTCGGTCTCCAGGCGCCGGATGACCGCCACCGGGATGCGGCAGGCCTGGATGTCGGTGATGGCCACCGCGGTGGAGTCATAGGGCGCGCCGGCGGTGGTCTCGAGGCCGGCGATATCGCCGGGGCCGAGCAGGCGCACGATGCGCTGCGAGCCGTCGGCGTGGTAGCGCACCAGCTTGATCAGGCCCTTGCGTACGGTGAACACGTACTCGCCCTGGGCGCCTTCGGCGAAGACCGTGTCGTGGGGCGCCAGCGCCAGATCATGGATGGGCTGGTCGATCAGCTGGAAGTCGGCGCTGTTCAGGTTGGCGAACAGCGACTGAGCACGGATGCCGCAACTGGCGCAATCGGACTCGTTGACCGTATGGAGCTTGACTTGCATGGTGAGCCTTTCCGCCGGCTCTGGATGGTCGGGGAATTATGGCTGATCGGCCCGCGCAGCGGGTTGGCGGCGGCCGGGCTCGCCCCTGGCAGCCCGCCCGGGATACCCGATCAGGCTGCCTGCCCTCAGGCCCCGGCGTTCCGGACGGTGTAAAATTGACGGTTTCGCTCTTGTCCGGACCCCACGGAGCCCCGCATGAATCAGTCGAGAAGCGCTGCCGCCCTCCCGTCGCAACCCGTCGGTGATCGAGCCGGTGGGCTGCGGGCGGTCGATGCCCGAACCATGACCGGCGCCCCCGAGTGGGTGCAGCATGCCGGCCTGATCGAGTGGGTGGCCCGCATTGCCGCGCTCACCCAGCCCGAGCGCATCCACTGGGCCGACGGCTCGCAGGCCGAGTACGACAGCCTGTGCGCCGAGATGGTGGCCGCCGGCACCCTGCGCCCGCTGAATCCGGCCAGGCGCCCCGGCTCCTACCTGGCCTGGTCCGACCCCACCGATGTGGCCCGGGTGGAAGACCGCACCTTCATCTGCACCGAGCAGCGCGAGGAGGCGGGCCCCACCAACAACTGGGTCGCGCCGGCCGAAATGCGCGCCACGCTCGATGGCCTGTTCGCCGGCTGCATGCGCGGCCGCACGCTCTACGTGGTGCCGTTCTCCATGGGGCCGCTGGGCAGTCCGATCGCCCATGTGGGCATCGAGCTTTCCGACAGCCCCTATGTGGTCGTGAACATGCGCATCATGACCCGCATGGGCCGCGCGGTGTACGAGGTGCTCGGTGAAGACGGCCACTTCGTGCCCTGCGTGCACAGCGTGGGCAAGCCGCTGGCCGCCGGGCAGGCCGACGTTCCCTGGCCCTGCAATCCCACCAAGTACATCGTCCACTTCCCCGACACCCGCGAGATCTGGTCCTTCGGCTCGGGCTACGGCGGCAACGCCCTGCTCGGCAAGAAGTGCTTCGCGTTGCGCATCGCCTCCAACATGGGCCGTCAGGACGCGCTTGCCGGCGGCATCGGCTGGCTGGCCGAGCACATGCTCATCCTGGCGGTCACCTCCCCGCAGGGCGTCACCCGCCATGTGGCGGCGGCCTTCCCCTCGGCCTGCGGCAAGACCAACTTCGCCATGCTGATCCCGCCCAGGGGCTTCGAAGGCTGGAGCGTGCGCACCATCGGCGACGACATCGCCTGGATCAAGCCCCAGCCCGATGGCAGCCTGCGTGCCATCAACCCCGAGGCCGGCTTCTTCGGCGTGGCGCCCGGCACCAGCGCCAAGACCAACCCCAACTGCCTGGCTTCGCTGTCGCGCAACACCATCTTCACCAATGTGGCCCTCACCGATGACGGCGATGTCTGGTGGGAGGGCCTGTCCGACCCGCCCGCCCACCTCACTGACTGGCAGGGCCGCGACTGGACGCCCGAGATCGCCCAGGCCAACCCGGTCAACGGCAAGCCCCGGCCGGCGGCTCACCCCAACGCGCGGTTCACCGTGCCCGCCTCGCAGTGCCCGTCCATCGACCCCAACTGGGACAACCCGGCCGGCGTCCCGATCGACGCCTTCATCTTCGGCGGCCGGCGTTCCACCACCGTGCCGCTGGTGACCGAGGCCCGCGACTGGGAAGAGGGCGTGTACATGGCGGCCACCATGGGCTCCGAGACCACGGCCGCGCAGGCCGGCGCCACCGGCATCGTGCGCCGCGACCCTTTCGCCATGCTGCCCTTCTGCGGCTACAACATGGCCGAGTACTTCGGCCACTGGCTCGATATCGGCCATCGTCTGAAGGCCTCGGGCGCGCGCCTGCCGCGCATCTTCTGCGTCAACTGGTTCCGCACCGACGAGAACGGCCGTTTCGTGTGGCCGGGCTTCGGCGACAACATGCGCGTGCTGGTCTGGATGCTGCAGCGCCTGGAGGGCAAGGCCCAGGGCGTCGAGCACGCCTTTGGCACCACCCCGCGCTACGACGACCTGGTCTGGGACGGCACCGAGTTCCCGCGGGCCGCCTTCGAGCGCATCACCGCGGTTGACCCGGCCGAGTGGCAGCGCGAGCTCGCCCTGCACGACGAGCTCTTCAGCCAGCTCGCGCAGGGTCTGCCCAAGGCCCTCACCCGGGTGCGCGGCCAGCTGCAGTCCCGTCTCGGCGGCTGAGCCAGGCCGTCGCGGCCGCCCCGGCTTGCGGGTAGAGTCGGGGCGTGGGCGCCGTCTTCCCGGCGCGCCCGTCTGCCGGAGAGTTCCCATGAGTGCCATTCCCACCGCGCCCGCCCGCGTGGTGGCGCCTGCCGCCGCCACCGCCTTCAGCGCCGCCGCCCGGCGCGACATGACCTATCACCTGCACCCCACCAGCAACCTTGCGCTGGTGCAGGCCGAGGGCCCGCTGGTGATCCAGCGCGGCGAGGGCGTGTATGTGTATGACGAAGCCGGCCGCCGCTACATCGAGGGCATGGCCGGACTGTGGTGCGCGGGGCTGGGCTTCTCGGAGCGGCGCCTGGCCGACGCCGCCCATCGCCAGCTGCTCGAGCTGCCCTTCTACCATTCCTTCTCGGGCAAGGTGCCGGCCATCTCCACCCAGCTGGCCGAGACCCTGATGTCGGTGGCCCCCGAGGGGCTGAGCCGGGTGTTCTTCGCCAACTCGGGCTCCGAGGCCAACGACTCGGCGGTGAAGCTGGTCTGGTACTACAACAACGCGCTGGGCCGGCCGGCCAAGAAGAAGATCATCGGCCGGCGCAAGGGCTATCACGGCGTCACGGTGGCCTCGGGCAGCATGACCGGGCTGCCCTCCACCCACAACGACTTCGACCTGCCCGCGCCACGCATGCTGCACACCGCCACGCCGCACTTCTGGCGCGAGGGCCGGCCGGGCGAGACCGAGGAGGCCTTCTCGGCGCGGCTGGCCGACGAGCTCGAGGCGCTCATCCTCGCCGAGGGCCCCGATACCGTCGCCGCCTTCATCGCCGAGCCGGTGATGGGTGCGGGCGGCGTCATCGTGCCGCCGGCCGGCTACTTCGAGCGGGTGCAGGCGGTGCTGCGCCGGCACGACATCCTGTTCATCGCCGACGAAGTGATCTGCGGCTTCGGCCGCACCGGGCAGATGTTCGGCTCGCAGACCTTCGGCATCCGGCCCGACATCCTCACCTGCGCCAAGATGCTCACCAGCGGTTATCAGCCGATGTCGGCCATGATGGTCGGGCCAGGCATCTTCGAGGCCCTGGTGCGCCAGTCCGAGAAGCTCGGGGTGTTCGGCCACGGCTTCACCTACTCCGGCCATCCGGTGCCGGCGGCGGTGGCCCTCGAGACCCTGGCCATCTACCGCGAGCGCGACATCGTCGGCCATGTGCGGCAGGTGGCACCCGTGCTGCAGGAGGGTCTGCGCGCGCTGGCCGATCACCCGCTGGTGGGCGAGGCCCGGGGCGTGGGTCTGATCGGCGCGCTGGAGCTGGTGCGCGACAAGCGCAGCCGTGAGAACTTCGAGGCGAAGGCCGGCGTGGGCGCGAAGCTGGTGGCCAACGCGCAGAAGCGCGGCGCCATCGTGCGCACCCTGCCCGGAGACTCCATCGCCTTCTCGCCGCCGCTGATCATCCAGCCGCACGAGATCCGCGAGCTGCTCGACGCGGTCAAGGGTGCGCTGGACGACACCTGGGCGCAGACCCGCAGCCTGGCCTGATCGGGGCCGGTGTCACCGGCCTGATATCCGCGCCGGTCAGGCGAGGCCTGCGGCGCGTGCGATCCGGGCGGTCTGCGCGATCGGCACGGCCAAAAAAAGGGCGCCCGCAGGCGCCCTCGTGCCGTCTCAGGCCCGGATCAGTAGATGAACACCGGGTTGATGATCGCCTGCACGGCGCCGGTGATCCGCGACGGGCCCAGGGTGAACAGGCCCTCGTAGACCTTGTCCTTCACGGCCTCCTCGGCGTTCACATTCTCGAGGATGAAGGTGCCGGTCTCGGCCAGCAGGATCTGGTGGACATGGAAGATGTCGGTCGGTTTCTCGAAGGGGATCACCTCCAGGCCCCAGGTGTCGGCACCCACCATGGCCACGCCCAGCGAGGTCAGGTAGCGCGCGCCCTCCACGCCCAGACCCGGCTCCACCGAGCCGTAGCGCTTGTCGTCCTTGCCGATCAGCTTGGTCCAGCCGGTGTAGAAGATGACCACATCGCCCTTGCCGATGGGCTTGATGCCCTGACGGGCGATGGCCGCGTCGATCTCCTTGCGGTTGAAGGCCGTGCCTTCGGGCACCGGGTCCTTGCCCATCAGCCCGACCATGTCGAGGATGACGCCGCGGGTGGCCACGGCCGGCACGGTCTCGATGCCGAACTTCTTCAGGCCGCCGGCGGTGACGAAGTCGCCGGCCTTGGTGCAGTTGTAGTAGACATTGGCGGTGCCGATGTGGCCCAGGCCGTCGAGCTGCGAACCGATGCCCACCCAGCCCATGATGAGGTCGTCGTTGTAGTTGGTCTTGGTGGCGCCGAGCGAGACACCGTTTTCCTGGCCCGGTGACAGCACGGTGAGCGAGAAGGTGCGCGGCGGGTAGGCCGGGGTGCGGCTGTTGGTCTCGATGCCCATGCGGATGGACTTGCCGCGCTTGACCAGCTTGGTGGCCTCGAGCACGTTGGCCGGGGTGATGTTGTTGAGCGCGCCGATCTGGTCGTTGGCGCCCCACTTCGAGGGGGTGCAGTTCTGGGCCTGGGCCGGGGCGGCCAGGACGAACGCGGCGGTGGCGGCCAGGGCCGAGGCGATGCGGGTCAGGGTCATGGGTCTTCCTCCTTGGTGGGACAGCGTGTTGCTCTTGTGGGGGTGACGCGGATGCATGCGGTTGCCCGGATGGCTCAGGTGCCGGGGCAGGTGAGGCGAACCACCGGCACGGGCTGGGCGCCCCAGCCCTGGGTCTCGAGGGTCTCGAGGGCGGCGCTGCCCTGGCAGGCATGGCCCGCGGGCAACGGGGGATCGTCGGCGCTCAGCGCCACGTACCACGAGGCATCGAACAGGCGCACGGTGAGCGGGCCGCGGTGGGGCTGCTCGAGTGTCACCTCGAAGCTGAGCTGGATGCGCTGGGCCGACTGTTCGGCGCTGAGGCCCCGGCTCACCCGGAAGCCGGGGCGGGTGTCGGTGCCGGCGCCCAGGCTCAGGAAGTAACCCTGGGTCGATACCAGCTGGTCATTGAGCCGGGCGAACGCCGCAAGCTCCTCGGGGTCGGCGATGCCGTTGCGATTGGCATCGATGCCGCGCAGGGCAAGCAGCGAGGTGAGCGGGTCGAGCATCCAGCGCACGGTAAGCCCGACCACCGCCCCGTCGCGCAGCACCGGGTCGAGCTGGTAGCTGAAGCGGGCGTGCGGATGGGCCTGCGCGACCGGCACGGTGGCCAGCCCGGCGGTCAGCACGAGCAGCGCGCCGAACAGCCAGCGGCGAGTGGCCTGGAATACCCTTTTATTGCAACAGACTTGCATGTGATGCTGCGGGGGGCGATACTCTGAATGGGGAATGCCATCCCCGAGCGGGCAGGATGCACGGAAGACGTGCATGCCGCAAGCCGCTGGTGCGCCCGCGTTTCGCTGGATGGGTGTTCCGGCGCCCGCTCTCAGGCTGGCGCCAGCCGATTGGCCTGGGTGATGGCCGCCAGCAGGCTGCGGGGGTCGGCCAGACCGGCGCCATGCTCACCCGGCTGGCCGGCGATGTCGAAGGCGGTGCCATGGTCGGGGCTGGTGCGCACGAAGGGCAGGCCCACGGTGATGTTCACGCCCTCGTCCAGGCCGAGGTACTTCACCGGGATCAGGCCCTGGTCGTGGTACATGGCCACCACCGCGTCGAAGGTCTTCAGGCCGCGCGCGCGCATGAACACCGTGTCGGGCGGGAAGGGCCCCTGGGCGTCGATGCCGTCGGCGCGGGCCTGCGCGACGGCCGGCGCGATGATCTCGATCTCTTCCCGGCCGAACAGCCCGCCCTCGCCGGCGTGCGGATTCAGGCCGGCCACTGCCAGTCGGGGCGCGGCGATGCCCATGCGGCGCAGCCCGGCGTCGGTGATCCGCAGGGTCTCGAGCACCCGCGGCAGGGTCACGGCGGCGATCGCCTGGGCGAGCGACACATGGATGCTGACCAGTACGGTGCGCAGCTCGGTGTTGGCCAGCATCATGCGCACCGGCGGGTTGCCGGCCAGGTGGGCGAGCAGCTCGGTGTGACCGGGCCAGTCGTGGCCGGCGAGCCTGAGCGCCTCCTTGGCGAGCGGCGCGGTGACCACGGCCCGCACCTCGCCGCGCAGCGCGAGCTCGGCGGCGCGGCACACGCAGCGATAGGCGGCCTCGCCGCCGGCCGCGCTCATCTGCCCCACCCGCAGGTCGGCGGGCAGCGAGATCACCGGGATCACCGGCAGGTCGTCGCCGGTGAAGCCGGGGAGGGCGCCGATGGCGGGCAGGCCCGGCACCCCGGCCATGCCGGCCATCCCGGACAGACCCGGGGCGCCGCCTGCACTGCTGGCCGGCCCCACCGCCGCGCCCGGCGTGGCCACCGGCCGGATGTGCAGGCCCAGCCGCAGCCGGTCGGATTCCCGCTGCAGCAGGGCGGGGTCGCCGATGACCACGCAGGGCGCGGGCAGGCCGCCCGCCGCCGCCTTCAGGATGATCTCCGGGCCGATGCCGGCGGGATCGCCCAGGGTGATGGCGATGGGCCGCACGCGCATCAGCGGCCCGCCGCCTCGAGCATGGCCTGCAGCAACACATCGGCGCCGGCGGCCAGGTCGGCCGGCTTGGCGTTCTCGATCTCGTTGTGGCTGATGCCGTTCTCGCAGGGCACGAAGATCATCGCGGTGGGGCAGGTGCGGGCGACATAGACCGCATCGTGGCCGGCCCCGCTGGCGATGCGGCGCACCGGGTGGCCGAGCGCGCGGGCGTGCCGCTCGATGCCGCCCACCAGCGTCGGGTCGAAGGCGCAGGGCGGGAAGTGCACCACTTCGCGCAGCGCGATGCTCACGCCGTCCTGGCGTTCCACCTGTGCGGCGGCCTCGTGCAGCCGCCGCACCATGCTGTCCAGGGTGCTGGCGCTGGCATTGCGCAGGTCAACGGTGAACTCCACCCGGCCGGGGATGACATTGCGCGAGTTGGGATGCACGAAGAGCTGGCCGACCGTGCCCCGGGCGTAGTCGGGCGAGGACTCGGCGATCTCGCGCACCGCCTGCACCATGCGGGCCGCGGCCAGCAGGGCATCTCGGCGCATGGCGAGCGGCGTGGGTCCGGCGTGGGCGTCCTGGCCGCTGACGGTGGCATCGAACCAGCGTTGCCCGAGTGCGCCCTCCACCGCGCCGATGGTGATCTGCTCGGCCTCGAGTACCGGCCCCTGCTCGATATGCGGCTCGAAGTAGGCCGAGAAGCGCGGGGCGGTGTCCTTGCCGGCATAGCCGATGGTGGCCAGCGCCTTGCCCACGGTCACGCCCTCGCGGTCGACCTGATCGAGGCAGTGCGCCAGCGTGAACGCGCCGGCATACACGCCCGAGCCCATCATCACCGGGGTGTAGCGGGTGCCTTCCTCGTTGGTCCAGATGGCCACGCACAGCGGCCGCTCGGTGACGATGCCGGCATCGTTCAGGGCGCGCAGCACTTCCACGCCGGCGAGCACGCCGTAGTTGCCGTCGAAGCGGCCGCCGGTGGGCTGGGTGTCGACATGGCTGCCCACCGCCACCGGCCGGCGCGTGGGCTCGGCCACCGGTTGCGCGTCGGGTCCCTGGCCGGTGAGGCCGTTGCCCAGCCGCCCGGGGCGGATGCCGAAGACATTGCCGATCGCGTCGATGCGGATCTCGCAGCCGGCCTCGCGCAGCCAGCCCACCACGAGGTCGCGACCCTGGCGGTCGAGCTCGGTGAGCGCGAGCCGGCAGACCCCGCCCTTGGGCGTGGCGCCGATCCGGGCGAGGGTCATCAGGCTGTCCCAGAGGCGATCGGGGTTGATGCGCGGGGCGATGAGGGCCTGGGGCTGGGCGGACATGACGGACTCCGGGAGTGGGGGCGGTGTGAGGTGGGTTGAGCGGTTCAGCTGGCCCGGGGCGGGGCGGCGCCGAGCGCGGCGGACAGGTCTCGGGCAAGTCCGCCGATGGCCGCAACCAGGGCCTGGCGGCGTTCGGCGCTCAGGCCGGCCTTGATCACGCTGACCGCCACCGCTGCCTGCGCAGCGGGTTCGCGCGGGCCGAAGACCGGGGCGCCAAAGCACTGCATGCCCTCGGCGGTTTCCTCGTCGTCCATCGCCCAGCCCTGCAGGCGGGCCTGCGCGAGCTGGCGCTGCAAGGCTGTGAGCGTGCGCACACTGTGCCGGGTAAGACGCGGCAGCGGGGTGTCGGCGAGCAGCAGGCCGGCCTGATCGGGCGGCAGCGAGGCCAGCATGGCCTTGCCCGACGAGGTGCAGGCCGCCGGAAATCGTCCGCCCACCCGGAAATTGACCGCGAGCGGCCGGGTGCCCGGCCGGCAGGCGAGGTAGCGCACTTCTGCGCCTTCGAGCACGGCCAGCATCACGGTTTCGGCGCTCAGGGCGGCGCGGCTGCCGGCAAGCTGGTGGAACGCGCGCAGGATGTCCGACTGCGCCTCATAGGCGCCGGCCCATTGCAGGGGCCGCGTGCCGAGGCTGAACTCGCCGTCGGGGCTGCGCCGGGCGAGGCCGTGCGCCACCAGGGTGGCGAGCAGGCCGTGCACGCTGCTCTTGGGCAGAGCCAGCCGGCGGGCGAGTTCGGCCAGACCGAGCGGCTCGCGGGCCGTGGCAAGTTCATCGATCAGTCGCACCGCACGGTCCACCGCGGGCACGCGCGGGCCGTCGGGCGCGGGCGGAGTCCTCGTCGTGTCGGGCGCGGGCGCGCTTCTCGGCGCGTCGGACGCGGCAGCCTTCGCTGGGGCACGGCTCGCGCGGGTGCGAACCGGGGAGGGCGTGCGTGCGGTGCTGCGGGGCGAGGTCATGGCGAGGCCGGATTGACAGCGGGGAAGGCCGGATTCGATAATTCTTCCATAGAATGAATGCGCGTTCAACAGGCTGAACAGCCGCAGGCCCTTCGCCGGCCTGATCTTCAGGAGAATGTCATGGGAAGCTCGGACAGCCGCCTCGCGGCTCAGGTGGGTCACTGGATCGCCGGTGGCGATGTCGCCGGCAGCGCCGACGACCGCTGGGGCGATGTCTTCAATCCGGCCACCGGCGAGGTCGCCCGTCGGGTGGCGCTGGCCACGCCCGCGCAGGTCGACCTCGCCGTCAAGGCCGCCGCGGCCGCGTTTCCCGCCTGGTCGGGCATGCCGGCGCTGCGCCGGGCGCGGGTGCTGTTCAAGTTCAAGGAGCTGGCCGAACGCCATGCCGCCGATTTCGCCGCGCTGATCACCGCCGAGCACGGCAAGGTCTTCAGCGACGCCGAGGGCGAGCTCACCCGCGGCCTCGAGGTGGTGGAGTTTGCCTGCGGCATCCCGCAGCTGCTCAAGGGCGAATACAGCGAGCAGGTGGGCACCGGCATCGACATGTATTCGGTGCGCCAGCCGCTGGGCGTGTGCGTGGGCATCACGCCCTTCAACTTCCCGGCCATGGTCCCGATGTGGATGTTCCCGGTGGCCCTGGCCTGCGGCAACACCTTCGTGCTCAAGCCTTCGGAGCGCGACCCCTCGGCAGCGCTGTTCGTCGCCCGCCTGCTCAAGGAGGCCGGTCTGCCCGATGGCGTGTTCAATGTGGTCCAGGGCGACAAGGTGGCGGTCGATGCCCTGCTCACCCATCCGCAGGTGGACGCGGTGAGTTTCGTGGGGTCCACTCCCATCGCCCGCTACATCCACGACACCGCGGCCGCGCACGGCAAGCGGGTGCAGGCGCTGGGCGGCGCCAAGAATCACATGGTGGTCATGCCTGACGCCGACCTCGACCAGGCGGTGGACGCGCTCATCGGCGCGGCCTACGGCTCGGCCGGCGAGCGCTGCATGGCGGTGTCGGTGGCGGTGGCGGTGGGCGGCGTGGCCGACGCGCTGGTGGCGCGCCTGAAGGCGCGGGTGCCGGCCATCCGCGTGGCCGACGGCATGGACCCGGCCGCCGAGATGGGCCCGCTGGTCACCCGCACCCACTTCGACAAGGTGAAGGGCTATGTCGACACCGGCGTGGCCGAGGGCGCGCAGCTGGTGGTCGATGGCCGGGGCGTGGTGGTGCCGGGCCGCGAGGGTGGCTTTTTCCTGGGGGGCTGTCTGTTCGACCATGTCACTCCCGCCATGCGCATCTACCAGGAGGAGATCTTCGGCCCGGTGCTGTGCATCGTGCGTGCCGAGGGCTTCGAGCATGCCCTGCGCCTCATCAATGACCACGAGTTCGGCAACGGCACAGCCATCTTCACCCGCGACGGCGATGCCGCGCGGGAGTTCGCCCACCGGGTGCAGATCGGCATGGTCGGCATCAATGTGCCCATCCCGGTGCCCATGGCCTTCCATTCATTCGGCGGCTGGAAGGCCTCGCTCTACGGCGACCATCACATGCACGGGCCGGAAGGGGTGCGCTTCTATACCCGCTACAAGGCGGTGACGCAGCGCTGGCCGGCCGGCATCCGTGCCGGCGCCGAGTTCGTCATGCCCACCATGAAGTGAGCCAGCGATGACGCCGTGCGGCCTGCCGGCGCGGGCCGTGCCTACCGTGTTGCCCAAGGGGATCCTTTCATGACGCTTCAACTCAAGAGCAGCCTGCTGCTGCGTGACAGTGGCTACATCGACGGCCAGTGGGTGCAGGCCGACAGCGGCGCGCGCTTCGCGGTGACCGACCCGGCCACCGGCCAGACCATTGCCGCCGTGGCCGACATGGGCGTGGCCGAGACCCGCCGCGCCATCGACGCGGCGGCCCGCGCGCTGCCGGCCTGGCGGGCACGCACCGCCAAGGATCGCGCGGCGGTGCTGCGTCGCTGGTTCGATCTGGTGATGGCCCATGCCGACGACCTGGCGGCGCTGATGACCGCCGAGCAGGGCAAGCCGCTGGCCGAGGCGCGGGGTGAGGTGGTCTATGGCGCCTCGTTCATCGAGTGGTTCGCCGAGGAGGGCAAGCGGGTCTGTGGCGAGGTGATTCCCACCTACGCGGCCGACCGGCGCATCCTGGTGCTCAAGCAGCCGATCGGCGTGTGCGCCGCCATCACGCCGTGGAACTTCCCGATCGCGATGATCACCCGCAAGGTGTCGCCGGCCTTGGCGGCCGGGTGCACGGTGGTGGCCAAGCCGGCCGAGGCCACGCCGCTCTCGGCGCTGGCGCTGGCGGCGCTGGCCGAGCAAGCGGGCTTCCCGCCGGGCGTGTTCAACCTGATCGTGGCCGATGGCAGCAAATCGCCGGAGATCGGCCTCGAACTCTGCACGAACCCCACCGTTCGCAAGCTCTCGTTCACCGGATCCACCGAGGTCGGCCGCATCCTGCTGCGCCAGTCGGCCGACACGGTCAAGAAGCTCTCCCTGGAGCTGGGCGGCAACGCGCCCTTCATCGTCTTCGAGGACGCCGATCTCGATGCCGCGGTCGAGGGGGCCCTGGCCTCCAAGTACCGCAACGCCGGTCAGACCTGCGTCTGCGCCAATCGGCTGTATGTGCACGATGCGGTCTACGACGACTTCGCTGCCCGGCTGGCGGCCCGCGTGGCCGAGTTCAAGGTCGGGCCGGGCACCGAGCCGGGCGTCACCATCGGGCCGCTGATCGAAGCAGCGGCCGTGCGCAAGGTCGAGGAGCACATCGCCGATGCCGTGGCCAAGGGTGCCCGCGTGGCGCTTGGCGGCCAGCGCCACACCCTGGGCGGGTTGTTCTTCCAGCCTACGCTGCTCACCGAGGTCACCGCCGACATGCGGGTGGCCCGCGAGGAAACCTTTGGGCCGGTGGCCCCGCTCTTCCGCTTCCGGTCTGATGAGGAGGTGGTGGGCATGGCCAATGCCACCGAGTTCGGTCTGGCGGCCTACTTCTACTCGCGCGACATCGGCCGTGTGTTCCGCGTGGCCGAGGCCCTGGAGACCGGCATGGTCTGCGTCAACAGCGGCCTGCTGTCCACGGAAGTGGCGCCCTTCGGCGGGGTGAAGCAGTCGGGCCTCGGTCGGGAGGGATCCAGCCACGGCATCGAGGAATACCTCGAGCTGAAGTATCTCTGTCTGGCCGGACTCTGATCGCGCGGGGGAGGGCGGCGGGTGATGGACGATTTCGACTACATCGTGGTGGGTGCGGGCACGGCGGGCTGCCTGCTTGCCAACCGGCTCTCGGCCGACCGCCGCAATCGGGTGCTGCTGCTCGAGGCGGGAGGCAAGGACGACTATGTCTGGATCCACATCCCGGTGGGTTACCTCTACTGCATTGGCAACCCGCGCACCGACTGGATGTACATGACCGAGGCCGAGCCCGGCCTGAATGGCCGCAGCATCCGGTACCCCCGCGGCAAGGTCTTCGGTGGCTGCTCGTCCATCAACGGCATGATCTACATGCGAGGCCAGCGCGGCGACTATGACGGCTGGGCCAGCCTGGGGAACCGCGGCTGGGGCTGGGACGAGGTGCTGCCCTTCTTCAAGCAGCACGAGGACTACTATCGGCTCGACGGCGGTGGCCAGGACGAACTCCATGGCCACGGCGGTGAGTGGCGGATCGAGGCCCAGCGCCTGCGCTGGGAGATTCTCGATGCCTGGCGTGAGGCGGCGGCGGAACAGGGTATTCCGGCCTGCGACGACTTCAATCGGGGCGACAACTTCGGCTGCGGCTACTTCGAGGTCAACCAGCGGCGAGGCTTCCGCTGGAATGCCGCCAAGGCCTTTCTGCGGCAGGCCATCACCCGTCAGAACCTCACCGTGATGAGCGGCGCCCATGTGGAGCGGCTGCAGCTCTCGGATGACGGCAGTCGGGTGCTCGGGGTGGCGGTGCGCGACGCCGGTGGTGGGCCCAGCCGGGTGGTGGCGGCGCGTCGGGAAGTGGTGCTCGCCGCGGGCGCCGTGGGCACGCCGCAGATCCTTGAACTCTCAGGCATCGGGCGACCTGAGGTGCTGGCCGAAGCCGGGGTGCCGGTGCGGCTCGCCGCGCCCGGAGTCGGCGAGAACCTCCAGGATCATTTGCAGCTGCGCACGGTCTTCAAGGTCAAGGGCGCCGCCACGCTCAATGTGCAGGCCAACTCCCTCTGGGGCAAGGCACGCATGGGTCTGGAGTACCTGCTCTTTCGTAGCGGACCGATGTCAATGTCCCCCAGCCAGCTCGGCGCGTTCGCCCGGTCGGATCCCGGGCAGGCCCGGGCGAATGTCGAATACCACGTGCAACCGCTGTCGCTCGACAAGTTCGGCGATCCCCTGCACCGCTTTCCGGCGATCACCGCGTCGGTGTGCAATCTGCGACCGACGGCTCGAGGCAGCATCCACATTCGCAGCCCGCGGTCGGAAGACGCGCCGAAGATCGCGCCCAACTACCTGTCCACCCCGGAAGACCGGCAGGTGGCGGCGGATTCCATCCGTCTCACGCGGCGGATCGTGGGCAGTCCGGCACTGGCCAAGTACTCGCCCGAGGAATTCGTGCCTGGCCCGCAGTATGACTCTGACGAAGCGCTTGCCGAGGCGGCCGGGCTGGTGGGCACCACCATCTTCCATCCGGTAGGCACCTGCAAGATGGGGCCGGCCGATGATCCTGCAGCGGTGGTGGATGGCGAGTTGCGCTTTCGTGGGCTCACGGGTCTGCGCATCGCCGATGCCTCGGTCATGCCCACCATCACCTCGGGCAACACCAACTCGCCCACGCTGATGATCGCGGAGCGCGCTGCTGCCTGGATGCTGGCCGCGCACCAGGCTTCTGGCTGAGGCAGGGCGGGCGTGCTGATGGGCGGCAGGGCAGGGGGGCGATGCTTCAGCGGGTGTCCGTGCCGCTGCCTGTCACTGCGAGGCCAAGGCGAACCCTGAGAAAAGCCTGCGCCCTGATCGGAGTCTCTGTTTCACGTGGAACAGGTTGAGCACGGTGGTCAGGCCGAGGCTGCATTGAAGGCGACTGAGGCCGCGCGATGTCACCGCGCTGCGGGCGGCGGCTGGATGATCGGCTTCACCCGGGCAGTGACCGTGTGGCGTAACGTGTCGGATGTGAAGCGGTGCGCCCTGCTGCCGATCCGGTGCCACTCGGCGCCTCGACAGGCGCAGCCGAACCGCTGAGCCCGTGTTCCGTGTCGCGCTTGCACTTTCCCGGTGCCGCGCCGGGTCATGGGGATCTCGGGGTTCCCCCGGCAGGTGGGCTGCGCGGAAGGCTGGCAGCAATGCGGGCTCTCCAGGCTGTCCGGGCTCTCCGCGGTGTTGACGCTGACGCAGCGGTCGCGGTTGTCGGCGCCGTCAACGGAGCGGAGGGTGGTGCTAGCAATCTTATCTATCCCACGGATCATGGTCGGTGGGTCACACTGCCCCGCAGCCATTCGAGAGACCCGTCCCGGCGGCGCTTCTGCGGCGTACTGAACGCAGGTGCTCCCCTGGCGCCTTGCGACGGAGGTCGCCCTTCATTCACCCGCAGTGCCTGTGGTTTGTGGATGAAGCTCTGTTCCACGTGAAACAGAGGGGCCCCTGGGGTCTCCGACTCGGGAGCGCTTCAGTCCGCAGGTGTTGATGCCGAGCGGGGTGTCAAGCGGACAGTAACCCGCGGCGGCGGTTGCGATCGGGACGACGCCGATCAACCCTCAGGCGCCGATCGCGCCGGCTCATGCTGCCGCCACAAGATCGAGCCCCTCAGCCAGACGGGTCAGCCGATCGAGGCGGCCTTCGTTGGCTTTCATGCGCCTCTCCCCGTGGATTGACGCGCCGGTCTGCTCATCTCCCATGTCAACCTGCCTGGCGCTGCCGATCTCTGACGGTGCTGATCGAGCGTGACGATGAGCCCCGCAGGGCAGGGTGCTCGATGCCGGATGCATTCGCCAGCGGCCGTCGGGCGGGATTCACGCGGAACCCGTCGATCACCCCGGCAACGACTCTTTTCGTTATCATGGCCGGTTTCGCCGCACGCAGGCAGACTCCGATGGATTATCCGAAGACCTTCGATGTGATCGTCGTGGGCGGGGGCCATGCAGGCACCGAGGCCGCCCTGGCCAGTGCCCGACTCGGCGCCAGCACGCTGCTGCTTACCCACAGCATCGAAACCCTCGGGCAGATGTCCTGCAATCCGTCGATCGGGGGCATCGGCAAGGGCCATCTCGTCAAGGAGATCGATGCGCTGGGTGGTGCCATGGCAGCCGCCACCGACGAGGCCGGCATCCAGTTCCGCATCCTGAATGCCAGCAAGGGTCCGGCGGTGCGCGCCACCCGCGCCCAGGCCGACCGGGTGCTCTATCGGCAGGCCATCCGCCGGCGCCTCGAGAACCAGCCCCATCTCGAGATCTTCCAGCAGGCCGTGGATGACCTCATCGTGGAAGGCGATCGGGTCTGCGGCGCCATCACCCAGCTCGGCCTGCGCTTTCGCGCCCGTGCGGTGGTGCTCACCGCGGGCACCTTCCTGAACGGCCTCGTCCATGTCGGCCTGGCGCGCTACTCGGCGGGCCGGGCGGCCGATCCGCCGTCGATCTCTCTGGCGGCACGGTTGCGTGAGCTGAAACTGCCGCAGGGCCGACTGAAGACCGGCACGCCGCCGCGCATCGATGGCCGCAGCATCGACTTCTCGCGCTGCGAGGCGCAGCCCGGTGATCTCGACCCGGTACCGGTGTTCTCCTTTCTGGGCGATCCGGCGCAGCATCCGCGCCAGTTGCCCTGCTGGATCACCCACACCAACCCCCGCACCCACGAGATCATCCGCGGCGGTCTGGACCGCAGTCCGATGTACACCGGCGTGATCGAGGGGGTAGGGCCGCGCTACTGCCCGTCGGTGGAAGACAAGATCCACCGCTTCGCGGACAAGTCGGCCCATCAGGTGTTCCTCGAGCCGGAGGGCCTGGACACCCATGAGTTCTACCCGAATGGCATCTCCACCAGCCTGCCTTTCGATGTGCAGCTCGACCTGGTGCACAGCATCGTCGGCCTGGAGAAGGCCCACCTCATCCGACCGGGCTACGCCATCGAGTACGACTACTTCGATCCCCGCGGCCTGAAGGCCACGCTCGAGACTCGCGCGATCGCCGGTCTGTACTTTGCCGGGCAGATCAACGGCACCACCGGCTACGAGGAGGCCGCTGCCCAGGGCCTGCTGGCCGGCCTGAACGCCGGTCTGGCGGTGCATGGCCGCGAGCCCTTCACCCTGCGTCGCGACCAGGCCTATCTCGGCGTGCTGGTCGATGACCTCATCACCCGTGGGGTTTCCGAACCCTACCGGATGTTCACCAGCCGGGCCGAGTATCGCCTGAGCCTGCGGGAAGACAACGCCGATCTGCGCCTCACCGAGATCGGCCGGCAGATCGGCTGCGTCGACGATGCCCGCTGGGCGGCCTTCTGCCGCAAGCGCGACGCGATCGAGACCGAACTGCAGCGCCTGCGTGACATCAGCGTCAACCCGAAGAAGCTGCCGCCCGAACAGGCCACCGCCGTGCTTGGTCAGCCGATCGAGCGCGACCACACCCTCGCCGAACTGCTGGCCCGGCCCGAGGTGCGCTACGCCGCGCTGATGTCGGTGGCCGGGCCCGGGGTGCCCGAGCGTGGCGAGGCGCTCGGCCTCGATCCGCTGCGTGCCACCGAGGTGGTGGAGCAGATCGAGATCCAGTGCAAGTACGCCGGCTACATCGCCCGCCAGCAAGCGGAAGTGGCCCGGGCCAGCCGCCATGAGGACCTCGCCATTCCCCCTGACTTCGACTACACGCGGGTGCGGGGGCTGTCCAACGAGGTGCGGGGCAAGCTCACCGCGCAGCGCCCCGAGACCGTGGGCCAGGCCTCCCGCATCTCGGGCGTCACGCCGGCGGCGGTCTCCCTGCTGCTGGTCTATCTGCGCAAGCGGCGTCTGCAGCAGGCGGCCTGAGCGGTGAGCCGCGTCGGCAAGCCTTTGCCCGACGATGCTCCGGCCCGCCTGGCCCGGGCACTGTCGGCGCTGGGTCTGAGCCTGCCCGAGCCGCGTCAGCGCCTTCTGCTGGGCCACCTTGCGCTGCTGGCGCGCTGGAACGCCACCCACAACCTCACCGCGGTGCGTGACCCCGCCGAGATGCTGGTGCAGCACTGCTTTGACTGCCTGGCCATCATCGCGCCCCTGCGCGATGCCGCCCGGGCGGGGCGAGACCACCTCGCCGACGGGGCGGTGGTGCTCGATGTCGGCAGCGGTGGTGCGCTGCCCGGTGCCGTGCTGGCCATCTGCGTGCCCGGCGTGCAGGTGCACTGCGTGGATGCGGTGGCCAAGAAGGCCGCCTTTGCCCGGCAGCTGCGCGTCGAGCTCGGCCTGAGCAATCTGCACGCTCACCATGCCCGGCTCTGGCCCGATCGCCCCCCGGAGCCGGCGCTGCGCGATCTGCCGCCGGTGACGCTGGTGGTGTCGCGCGCCTTCGGCACCCTGGCCGAGTTCGTCCGGCTGAGCCTGCCCCTCTTGGCCGAGCAGGGCGTCTGGGCGGCCATGAAGGGCGCGCTGCCGGAAGACGAGTTGCGTGAACTGCCCGAGGGCGTGAATCTGTCGGCTGCGATTACACTGGCCGTTCCGCAGATGGACGCCCGTCGCCACCTGCTGCTGCTTGAGCGCCGCAGTGCGCCAGCCCTGGCCTGACCATGTCACGCATCTTCGTCGTCGCCAATCAGAAGGGCGGGGTGGGCAAGACCACCACCACCGTCAACCTCGCCGCTGCGCTCGATCAGCTCGGCCAGCGGGTGCTGCTGGTCGACCTCGACCCGCAGGGCAATGCCACCATGGGCTGCGGCATCGACAAGCGCACCCTGCCGCGCTCGGTCTACCAGGTGCTGATCGGCCAGAGCGTGGTGGCCGAGGCCGCCCAGCCCACGCCGCATGGCGGCTTTCGGGTGCTGCCGGCCAACCGCGAACTGGCCGGCGCCGAGGTCGAGCTGGTCGACCTCGACCGCCGCGAGCTGCGCCTGCGCGATGCCCTGGCCGCGGTCAGCGCCGACTTCGATGTGGTGCTCATCGACTGCCCGCCCTCGCTCTCCATGCTCACCCTCAACGGCCTGTGCGCGGCTCATGGCGTGATCATCCCGATGCAGTGCGAGTACTACGCGCTGGAGGGTTTGTCAGACCTGGTCAACAGCATCAAGAAAGTGCACGCCAACTTCAACACCCGCCTGAAGGTGATCGGCCTGCTGCGGGTGATGTTCGATCCGCGCATGACGCTGTCGCAGCAGGTCTCCGAACAGCTCTCGCAGCACTTCGGCGACAAGGTCTTCAGGTCGATCATTCCCCGCAATGTCCGGCTCGCCGAGGCGCCCAGCCACGGCATGCCGGGCGTGGTCTTCGACCCCTCATCCAAGGGGGCGCGCGGCTATGTCGAGTTCGCCGCCGAACTCATCGAGCGCCTCCGGAGCCTCCCCGATGACTGACTCACCTCCCCGGCGCAAGCCGCCTGCCGCTGCCAAGCCCAAGGGGCTGGGGCGCGGCCTCGATGCCCTGCTCGGTGCCGATCTGCCGGTGGCCGGCACGGCCGCTGCTCCCGGCCCGGTGGCCACCCTGCCGGTGGCCCGCCTCCAGGCCGGCCGCTACCAGCCGCGATCGCGCATGGATGAATCCGCCCTGCAGGAGCTGGCCGATTCCATCCGCCAGCACGGCGTGATGCAGCCCATCCTGGTGCGGCCGCTCGAGTCGCATCGCTACGAGATCATCGCCGGCGAGCGCCGCTTCCGCGCCGCCCAGATCGCCGGTCTCGACGAGGTGCCGGTGCTGGTGCGCGAGGTGGCCGACGCGCAGGCGCTGGCCATGGCCCTGATCGAGAACATCCAGCGCGAAGACCTCAATCCGCTGGAGGAGGCCCAGGCCATCCGCCGGCTGATCGACGAGTTCAGCTACTCGCACGAGCAGGCTGCCGAGGCGATCGGGCGTTCGCGCAGCGCCACCTCCAACCTGCTGCGCCTGCTCAACCTGGCCGAGCCGGTGCAGGCCTTGCTGCTGGCGGGCGACATCGACATGGGCCATGCCCGGGCCCTGCTGGCGGTCGATCGGGCGGCGCAGATCATGCTGGCCCACGAGGTGGTCGAGAAGCGCCTGACCGTGCGCGAGACCGAGAAGCGGGTGCTGCAGCACCAGCGCGCCCAGGATCCCGCCGCCAGCGCGCCGCGCGCGGCAGGCGGCCGCCGGCCCGATCCCGATGTGCAGCGTCTGCAGACCCGGCTGGCCGATGCCCTCGCCGCCGAGGTGAGCATCCGCGTGGGTGCCCGCGGTCGGGGCCAGCTGGTGATCGGGTTCTCCGGCCCCGAGCAGTTCCAGGGTCTGCTCGAGCGTCTGGGCCTGGGCGAGGGCGATCAGGCCGACTGAGACACGGGCAGCCGCGCCCCGGCCCGCGTGGCGCCCGCGGGTCCGAGGGGCGCGATGGGATTGCTCAGCACATAGTCGGCAAAGGCCGACCCGCTCATCGACTTGCTGAACACCCAGCCCTGCAGCAGGTCGGCGCCCCAGCCGGCGAGCAGCACCCGGTGCTCGGGCTTTTCCACGCCCTCGGCCACCACCTCCTTGCGCAGGGCGTGCAGCATGCCGATGGCCGAGCGCGCCAGGTCACGCGCTTCCTGGCTCTCGAGCAGGTCGGTCAGGAAGCTGCGGTCGAGCTTGATCGAGTCCACCGGCAGCCGCTTCAGGTAGGTGAGCGAGGAGTAGCCGGTGCCGAAGTCATCCAGCGCCAGGCTCAGGCCCATCGCCGCGAGCGCATTGAGCCGCTGCTCCACCTCGCGCGGCTCGTCCATCAGCAGGCTCTCGGTGATCTCGAGCTTCAGGCCGCTGGCGGGCATGCCGGTCTGCGCGAGCACCTCGCGCACTTCATCGACGAAGTCGGGCCTCTGGAACTGGTGCACCGACACATTCACGCTCACCACCGACACCGGCACGCCGTCGCGGCGCCACTGCATGAACTGGCGGCAGGCCTCGCGCAGCACCCAGCTGCCGATCGGCGAGATCAATCCGGTTTCCTCGGCCAGCGGAATGAATCGGCCGGGCGGAACCATGCCGCGCTCGGGATGCTGCCAGCGGATCAGGGCCTCGCAGCCCTGGACGACGCCGGAGCGGGCCTGCACCAGCGGCTCGTAGTGCAGCAGGAACTCGCCATTCGCCAGGGCCCGCCGCATCTCGGTATCCATCGCGGCGCGGTGCACCGCCTCGGCCTCCATGTCAGCCAGGTAGATCGCCACCGAGCCCTGGCCCCTGGCCTTGGCACGGTACATGGCCATGTCGGCGTGGCGCAGCAGCTCGGCGGGGTCATTGCCCTGGTCGGGATAGCTGGCGATGCCGATGCAGGCATTGATGTAGCGGTTCGCGCCGGCGAGATCGAAGGGCCGGGCGAGCGTGGCCACCAGCTGTTCGGCCTGCGCCCGCGCGGCGTCATCGTCCACGGCCGAGAGCGCGAGCGCGAACTCGTCGCCCCCCAGGCGGGCCACCACGCCGCGTTCGCCCAGGGTCTCGCGCAGCCGGCGCCCGACCTCGCCGAGCATGCGGTCGCCGGCGGCATGGCCGAGGCTGTCGTTGATGTGGGAGAAGCCGTCCAGATCGACGAAGAGCACCGTCTCGCGGCGGCTTTCCTCACGGGCCTGGCTCAGCCGTTGGCCGAGCTGCTCCAGGAAATTCGGTCGGTTGGGCAGGCCGGTGAGCGAGTCGATGTTGGCGCGCACTTCCAGCAGGGCGGCGCGCCGTGCAGACTCCAGGCCCACCGCCAGCCGGCCGGCCAGCCCGGTGATCAGGGCCTGCTCGGCGGGCGTGACAGGCGCGGTCGCGGCACGGGCGGCGAGCAGCGCCCCGGCAGAGCCACCAGCCGTCTTCCTCGGCCACCGCTACCATCACCGCAGCACCGGGCATGCCGCGCACCATCAGGTCCCGTGCAATGCCGGCAATCTCCCGGACCGGCCGACCCTCCAGGATGAGCTGGTCGATCCGGGCGAGCGCACCCAGGGTGTCGAACTGCTGGGCGAGGCCCTCGGCCATGCGGTTGAACGAGTGGCCGAGCCGGGTGAATTCATTGTCCCCGCTGAGCGCCACCCGATGGGCGAAGTCCCGTTCGGCCAGCCGTTCGGTGGCCTGGGTGAGGGACTGCAGCGGCCCCAGGGTTCGTCTGACCGCCACCAGCGCGAGCAGCAGCGCGCTCATCAGTGCCAGCAGGGCGGCAGGCAGGACCGCCTGGTTGAGCCGGTTCTCCGCGGAGCGGGCGATCCGCACCGGCTGGGTGAGCACCAGAAGCCAGCTCTCGGTGTCGAACCGGGACTTCAGGAAGACCTCGCCGAAGACGCTGCTCTGGTCCTCCTCACCGGTCCAGTCCACCCGACCCAGGAGCTGATCGGCCGGCCGGCCGGCAAGCTGATCCAGCACGCTGCGCGGCAGTGGGCGCTCACAATGCATTGGCTGGGTCCGGGCGTCCAGGGCGCAGAAGGCGGCGTTGGCGGCCTGCAGATCGGTGCCTGCCCACAGCACGGAGCGGCTCAGTCGCAGTGCCAGCGCGGCTGCGTCGGCCACGGCGGCATCCGCCCGCAGCAGCCAGATCTCGGCAGGCTCGCCGCCGGCGGCGTTCAGCACCACCAGTCGGCCGCGTCCCGGCCGCGGGCGGTCCTGCGACGCGAGCGCCGCTGGCGGCTCGCCGCTCTGGCCGGGCAGGGCCCAGGCCGGCGCTCCCGCGGCCGGCAGGCGGGCCACCCGGTCGAAGGGCGAGGCCGGATCCGTGAGCAGTCCGGCGAGGTCCTGGCGCTCGATCCGGCTCGCCGCCATCCCGTCGTAGGCGGCGAGCCGCTCCATCATCACCTGGGTGAGCGACTCGATGGACTCACCCAGCGCCGCGTAATGACGGGCACGCAGCGCCTCGCGCGCCTGATGCTGGCCGACGCCCAGGGTGATCGCCGCCGGCAGGATGCCCAGCAGCAGGAAGGCCAGCAGCATGCGCCGGGCCACCCGGGTACCGAGCGCACTGCCCAGCCAGGCCCGTGCGGTCGGCTGGCTCACTTGCTGGACGCCGTGGCGTCGAGGTCTTTCGCGAAGCCGGTGAACCGGCCGTTCAGGCCGCGAACCACATCGTCGAGCGCCGTGTCATCGGAGACAACTTTCGAGGTCTCCCCGTCCCTGCCGATGCTGTAGAGGTCGTAGTCGGTGTTCAGCGGCTTGAGATTCTTGCGCTGCCGCGCCTGGCCATTGCCCCTCTCGGTCTCGAGGTTGAAGTACTGGTAGGCACGGCCCCAGGGGTCGGCGACGCTGCCGCGGCCGATTTCGTCGAGGCTGTCGGGGAGCCGCCGGTTGTTCAGTTCGAAGCTCTTGATCCGGTTCGAGATCTCGAGGATGTCGCTCACGGCGGTGGCCGCCTTGGCGCGGTCGAGGTAGCGGTCGTAGGCGCGGACCGCAAAGGTGGCGAGCAGGGCGACGATGCCCACGGCCACCATGACTTCCAGCATGGTGTAGCCGAGTTCACGCAGGCGGGCGCGGCGTCGGACGACCTCGTCGTCGGTGCTTGTGCTGGCGGGCAGCGCGCCGGCGTGCCGGGGCTCGGGCGGAATGTCGCTCATGGACGGGATGATCGGTCGCGGCCTGCGCGGCTGACCAGCGGGCCGGGATGGAAGGCCCGCGGGTCCGGCCGAACGGCCCGGGGCCGCCGACCCCGCCTCACTGCATGGTGAGGCCGGTCTCGCGCACGAAACGGGCCCAGCGCTCGGTCTCGCGCGCCACCATGGCATCCACCTCGGCGGGTGTGCCCGGCGGCAGGGGGCTGCCGCCGATGGTCTCGATGCGGGCGATCACCTCGGGGTCGGCCAGCGCCCGGGCCACTTCGGCTGCCAGCCGCTGCAGGGCAGGGCGGGGCGTGCCCGCCGGCGCCATGAAGGCGTACCACGAGATGACCGGCGCCTCGGGGAACCCGGCCTCGGCGAGCGTGGGCAGATCGGGGAACTGCGGGTTGCGGGCCGGCGCCACCACCGCCAGCGCCCGCATCTTGCCGGCCTTGACATGCGGTGCGGCCACGCCGAAGGGCATCAGCGCGAACTCGATCCGGCCCGCGATCAGGTCGGGCACCACCGGCGGATAGCCCTTGTAGCCCACCGAGGTGAGCTGGATGCCGGTCTGCTTGCGCAGCATCTCCACCCCCAGGGTCTGCGAGGTGCCGTTGCCGGCATTGGCGTAGTTGAACTGGCCCGGTCGGGCGCGGGCCAGCGCGACGAAGTCCTTCAGGCTGCGGGCCTCGACGCTGTTGGCCACCACCACCAGATTGGGCACCTGGCCCAGCATGGCGATGCCGGCGAAGTCGCGCGAGGGATGCCACGACAGCTTCTGGAAGGCGGGCAGCGTCACATGCGAGAGCGTGGCCAGCAGCAGGGTGTGGCCGTCGGCATCGGCGCGTGCCACCGCTTCGGTGCCGATGCTGCCGCCGGCGCCCGGTCGGGCCTCGACCACCACCGGCTGGCCGAGCGTGGCGGCGAGCCGGTCGGTGACGGCCCGCGCCATCAGGTCGACGATGCCGCCGCCCGGGAAGGGCTCGATGATCCGCACGGGCTTGCTCGGCGACCAGGCCGCCGGCGACTGGGCCCACGCCGGCGTCTGCGCGGCGACCAGGCTCAGCACGAGGCCCAGGGTGATCAGGATTCGGATGACGAGCGGTTTCATGCGTTTCCTTCGGGAGGTGGCGGCCAACCCCGGCCGCGCCTTTCCATGATGCAATCAGTGCCCGTCAGCATGCATCCCCGAGGCGACCGCCATGTTCCAGAACGCTCTCTTCCAGGGCCACCGCATCCTCGTCACCGGTGGCGGCACCGGCCTGGGCAAGGCCATGGCCGGCCGCCTGCTGCAGCTGGGCGCCGGCATCGTGATCTGCGGCCGCCGCAAGGGCGTGCTCGATGCCACCGCCGCCGAGCTCATGGCGCAGCACGGTGGCCAGGTCGATACCGTGGCCTGCGATGTGCGCGATGCCGCGGCGGTCGACGAAATGATGGACGACATCTTCGCCGCGGGCCCGCTCACCGGCCTCATCAACAACGCTGCCGGCAACTTCATCAGCCGCACCGAAGACCTCTCGCCGCGGGGCTTCGACGCCGTGGCCAACACCGTCATGCACGGCACCTTCTATGTCACCCATGCCGCCGGCCGGCGCTGGATCGCGGCCGGGCGCAAGGGCACGGTGCTTTCGATCATCGTCACCTGGGTCTGGACCGGATCGCCCTTTGTCGTGCCCTCGGCCATGTCCAAGGCCGGCATCGACGTCATGACCAAGTCGCTGGCGGTGGAGTGGGGCCGTCACGGCATCCGCCTGAACGCCATCGCCCCCGGCATCTTCCCCACCGAGGGCGCAGGCGCCCGGCTGCGGCCGGTGCCCGGCACCCCCGGGGTCGAGACCACCCACAATCCCATGGGCCGGCTCGGCCGCATGGAAGAGCTCACCGACCTGGCGGCCTTCCTGATGGCGCCGGGCTGCGAGTGGCTCACCGGCCAGACCATCGCCATCGACGGGGCCAACTGGTTGGCCAATGGCGCGTACTTCAAGCAGTATCTCGACTGGACGGACGAGCAGTGGGCGCAGGCCCGCGCCCGCATCAAGGAAGCCAACGACCGCGACAAGGCGCAGCGCTCCACCTGAGCCCACCGGCCTCGCGCGGCGCCTCGACGCCGCGCCCTCTGCCCGCCTGCCCCGCCTGCCGCCTGCCCTGTTTGCTGCCTGCCCCGAACCCCCCC
>CAIZPE010000190.1 GCA_903934795.1 uncultured bacterium
CGTGGCCGGGGCCGGCATGGGCGGAGCCCGGTCCGGTCAGGGCGATCAGCAGCCCCAGGCTGGAGGCGATCAGGGTGCGCTTCATGCGGCAGCTCCTGCACGAGCGTTGCGCGCATGGATCACACGACGGCCGCCCCAAACGAGCAAGCCCAGCGCGGCGATGCCACCTGCCACCCATCCTGCGTATTCGGTCCACGAATGCGTGTGTGCAGCCTCGTCGGCGTGCGCCGCCTCGTGGATGTCGAGTTCACCGGCCAGCAGGTCGGCTTCGTTGCCGGCGGTCACCGTGGCGGTCACCGGCAAAACGCCGGCTTTGGGGGCATCGGGCAGCACGACCTCGTATTCATCGTCGCCATGCTTCTCAGCCTTGAACTTGGCCCCGCCGATCTCGAGCTCGATCTGTGCGCCGCGCACCGGGCTGTTGTCGGCGAAGCGATCCAGGTACAGCGTGATCTGCTTGCCGCTGAGCACGCCGACGAGTTCGAAGGTCTCGGACACGGCCGAGAAGCGCGGCAGCGTCTGGCCGACGGCTGCGGGCGCCGCGTCACCGTGGTCGTGGCCTGGGCCGGCCCAGGCTGGGGATGAAGCAAGGATGGCCGCAGCACACATTGCGGCCGGGAGATTCGGGAAGTTCATGGGGATGTCCTGAAGGATTCGTGGAATGGCGTCACGGGCGTGTTACTGGGGCAGAAGTCCCAACGCCTGGCGCCATGCAGAAATCGCCGCTGCGAGCTCGATGCGGGTGCGTGCGGCCTGGCGCTCGGCCTCGGCGGCTTCGGCCTCGATGCGCAGACGTGTCGGCAGATCGGTTTCACCCAGCCGGAAAGACTTGTCGAAGAAGCCTCTCGACTCGCGGGCCAGCTGGGCGCGCCTCTCGGCGGCCATGAGTTGGGTGCGCGAGGCCTCGACGCGCACGCGCGCCGCTTCCTGTTCCGCAGCCAACCGCTCACGTTCCAGGGCCAACTGGGCCTGGATCTCGGTGGCTTCAGCGCGTGCGTTGGCGCTGCGGGCATCGAAGCGCGGGCCGGCGCCGAAGGGGATGCGAATGCCCAGCATGATGGTCTGCTGAGATGCCTCGCCGCGCGCACCGCGGTCGCGTGTGGTCGCCAGGGTCAGTTCAGGGTTAGCGCGCGACTGGGTGGCGTTGAGTTCGACGTAACGCTGCGCCACGGCGGCACGGTCCTTGAGCTCTTGCAGCGCAGCATGCGCTTCGATCTCGATGGCTGAGGCGCCGGGATCCGGCTCTGCCGGGCTGACGTCAGCGCCGGACAAGGCAGGCGCAGCGCCGGCCAGCGCACGCAGATGCTGTCGAGCCGCCGCGAGCGCGGCCTCAGCCTGCGCAACAGCAGCCTCTCCGCCGGCCACCGCGCCATCGGCCTGGTGCTGATCGGCGCGGGCCAGGTCGCCGGCCTTCGCACGCCGGGCCACGTCGGCGGCTATCAGGCGGGTGCTGTCGAGCTGCGCGCGGGCCGAGGCCACCTCGATGCGCGCACGCTGCCACTGCCACCATGCATCGCGCACCGCGGCAGCCACGCGCAGTTGCGCTGCGTGGGCCCGGCTTTCCAGGGCGGCTCCCTCGGCATCGGCCAGCGCTGCGC
>CAIZPE010000191.1 GCA_903934795.1 uncultured bacterium
CTCAGCCCTTGTCGTCGCCGCGCTCGCGGTAGTCGCGGAAGGCGGCGTCGCGCTCGCTGAGCAGGCTGCTCACGCTGGCGCCATCGCGGCGGAAACGGGTCATGTAGGCCTTGCTCGGCTCGGTCTGGAAGGCCAGCGCCTGCAGCTCGGTGCCGGCACGGATCGCGGCGCGCATGCCCATGGCTTCCATGGCCCGATGCACGCTGCGCTTGTTGATCGCCGCCAGCTCGGTGGGCAGCTTGGCCACCCGCTCGGCCACTGCCAGCACCTCGGCCTCCAGCCGCTCCACCGGAAAGGCCCGGGTGGCCCAGCCCTTCTCGGCGGCCTCGCGGCCGCTCAGCGCATCGCCGGTGAGCATCGATTCCATCGCCTGGCGCATGCCCATCATCCAGGGATGGAACTGCATGTCGGGCGGGCTCATGAGGCGCACCGGCGGATAGCCGATCTGCGCGTCATCGGCCACATAGACCAGGTCGCAGGCGGTGGCCAGCTCGGTGCCGCCGGCCAGGCAATAGCCGTGCACCTGGGCGATCACCGGCTTGGCCAGGTCCCAGACCCGGAACCAGCCCTCGACCACATGGCGCGCCCACTGACCAAGGCCGCCGGCGGTGTGATACGGCTGCTCCAGGGTGTTGTTGGCGGAAAGGTCGTAGCCCGAGCTGAAGGCTGCACCCGCGCCGCGGATGATGGTGAGCTTCACCTCGGGGTCGCGGTCATGGGCCTCGAGGGTGGCGAAGATCTCGCCGCGCAGGCGGTTGTTCAGCGCATTGCGCTTCTCGGGGCGGTTCAGGGTGATGCGGCGGACCCCGGGCAGCGGGGTGTCGACCAGGATGTGCAGCAGGTCTGCCATGGCGGTCTCACTTGCGATTGAGGTCGGGGGCGTGATGGCCCGGCATGGCCAGACGGCTGTTCTTGGTGACCGCGAGCGCCGCCGTGGCACCCTCGTGGGCAAGGATCTTGTCGAGCACCGCCTTGCCGGCCTGCTCGAAGACGCCGCGGTTGCCGATCACGAACTCGCGCGACTCGCGATAGTGGTCGAGCAGACCGTTGAGCTCGGGGATGACATAGCGCGCGACCAGGTCCCAGCTGCGGCGGGTGTTCTCGCGGTTGGCCCAGTCGTGCACGAAGCCGATGACCGTGCCGAAGCCGCCGGTGATCGGGATGAGGGCGCGGATCGCCTTGACCAGGTCATCGGGGGTGCCGATCACCGAGGCCGCGCCGGGCACGAAGGCGGTCTCGTCGACCGCCTCGTCGGGGCTGTTGAAGAACTTGCTGCCTGGCCGCTTGAGGGTCTCGAACACATACTCGTTGTTCCAGCGCATGAGGCCCTCGCCGGCCTCGCGTCGGGCCTGCTCGCGGGTCTCGGCGATGTGCCAGGACAGCAGCACGCGCCAGTCGCGGCGGTCGACGGTGTTGCCGTGCTTGCGGGCGGAGTCCTCGGCGAAGCTCCATTGCGTGGCGAGCGCGGCCAGACCTTCGGTGGAGGTGGAGCCAATGGAGATCACCCCGGTGCCGTGCTTGCCCGCGAGCGTCATGCCCGAGGGGCTGATGGTGGAGGCCACCACCATGGGGATCTTCTCCTGCAGCGGCAGCAGCTGCAGGCGCGCATCCCTCAGGGTGAACCACTCGGACTCGTGGGTGAAGCGCTCGCCGCCGGCCAGCAGACGGCGGATCACGCCCAGGGCCTCGTCCTGACGATCGCGCTGCACGGCCGGGTCGATGCCCAGGGTGTGGGCGTCGGAGGGCAGCGCGCCGGGGCCGGTGCCGAAGATGGCCCGCCCGCCGGTCATGTGGTCGAGCTGCACGATGCGCTGGGCCACATTGAAGGGATGGTGGTAGGGCAGCGAGATGACGCCGGTGCCCAGCATGATGCGCTGGGTGCGCACGCCCGCCGCGGCCAGGAACATCTCGGGCGAGGCGATGGTCTCCCAGCCGGTGGAGTGGTGCTCGCCGCACCAGAACTCATCGTAGCCGAGGCGGTCGAGGTGCTCGACCAGATCGAGGTCGCTGCGGTACTGCAGCGTGGGGTGCTCGCCGATGGGGTGATGGGGGGCGAGGAAGGCGCCGAATCGCAAGCGGCTCATGAGCAGGTCTCCGGTGTGGCGCGGGGCCGGCTGCCCGGCGCCTGAGCGGCCGATTCTGGCAGTTTCGCCAGATGGTCGCGCCGGCCCGGCCGGTAAGTTGGAACCCGCGGAAGCCGGTGTTGACGAATGAAATCAGCGGGGCGCTGGCGGGAACCGGTCCCGTCAGCGCGGGGCTGGGCTCAGAGGTCCTGCGCGTAGCGCGCCAGCATGGCTTCCTGCGACTCGGGCTCGGCGGCGTCGCCGATCTGGTCGGCGATCATGCGGCCCATGGTGGGCAGCATCGAGCGCTCGACGCGCGACTGCGGCGCCCACAGCGACGAGCGCATCAGCGCCTTGGCGCAGTGCAGGTAGGCCTGCTCGACCGCCACGGTGATGACCAGCCGCGGCGGGCGCGAGACGCCGGCAAAGCGCGCGAGCAGGGCGGGGTCGTCGCTCAGCCCGGCGCGGCCATTGACCCGCAGGGTCTCGTCCACGCCAGGGACCATGAACAGCAGCCCGAGGCGGCCGGTCTGGGTGATGTTGACCAGGGTGTCGAGCCGGTTGTTGCCGGGCGCATCGGGCAGCAGCAGGGTGCGGGCATCGGGCGCGTGCACGAAGCCGGGTTCGCCGCCGCGCGGCGAGGCGTCGAGATCGCCGTGCTCGCCGGCGCTGGCCAGCACCACGAAGGGCGAGAGCGCGATGAAGCGCAGGCAGTGGGCGTCGAGCTGGCTCAACTGCTTGCGCAGCGCGCGCTCCCTGGGGGCCGGGTAGAGGGCGCGCAGCGCCTGAGCATCGATCATCGGCTCAGGATACCGCCCGGCGCAGACCATCGCCAGGGGCGACCCAGGTGCCCGAGAAGCCGGCCACCTGCCCGCCCGTGCCGATCTTGAAGCGGGCCAGGCCCGCGCCGCCGGCGGTGTCGATGCCGCCGAGATCGAGCCGGCGCACGCCGCGCTCGCGCAGCGCGAGCATGGCCTGCCAGAGCAGCAGGTTGTGGGCGCCGGCTTCGCGGCCGCGGGCGTCGGCCCAGCCGACATGGTAGGTGGCGCTGTCGCCGTGCACGAGAAACATCATGCCGGCCACCGCCTCGCGATCGACATCCACCCGCCAGGCCAGCATCGGCTCGGCGGCGGGGGGCGCGGCTGCCTGCCAGGCCGGCACGAAGCCCGGCGGCAGGGCCTGATAGCCGCGGCCCTCGCGCTGCGCGAGTTCGCGCTCGAGCAGCCAGCCATACTGCGCCGGCTTGGCGCCCACCCGCTGCGCGCGCAGGCCGGCCCGCTCCGCGGCGGCCAGCCGGTTGCGCCACTTGCCGTGCAGGCCGGCGCGCAAGGCCTCGGGCGTGGCCTGCAGATCGAGCAGCACCACACTCTGGCCGGTGACCACCCGGTGCAGGCCGGGCAGCGGGTGCGCGCTCGAGGGGCTGAACAGCGTGACCCGCGGGCGCGCCAGCGGCAGCCCGCGGCCGAGCGCGCGGCAGGCGGCGGCGAGCCCGGCTGCGTCGTCATGCGGGGGCAGCAGCAGCGGACCGCGCGGGCACAACGCCAGCCCGATCAGGCCGCCGAGGCGGCGACCGAGGAACTGCGCGAGGCCCACGGTGCGCCCCTCGTGCAGCAGGCGGGCGCGCAGGCAGACCACGCCGGCCGCGGCCATCGCCTGGCCGTAGGCCCAGGACTGCTGCATCGGACCGACTGCGGTACGATGCAGCGCGTCCCATTCCCCGCGTTCGATGTCGTTCCAGCGTACCCGCATCCGCGCAGTCTAACCGCCGCCCGCGCCGTGAAGCCCCCTCTGCAGACCGTCCTCGGCCACCGCATCGCGCCGCCGCGCATCACCGCGCGCGCCGTGCTGCTGCTGATCGTCTGGATCGGCCTGCCGGTGCTGGCGCTGGGCATGGCGCTCGACCTCGCCACGCAGTGGCTGTTCGGCTGGTGCGTCGGCCTGTGGTGCCTGGCGAACTGAACCGGCCGCCGCATCCCGGACATCCCTGCCCAGGAGACCTTCCTTGCCCGACCGCGACCTGATCTCCATGCTGCGCCGGCTGGCCGGCGCGCAGCCCGACGCCCTGGCCTTTCGCACCGAGGAGCGCACCTGGCGATTCGACGCGGTGCGCGACACCGCCTGGCAGATCGGCCAGGCGCTGCGCGCCGAAGGCATCGGCCCGGGCGATCGCGTGGCCTGCCTCACCCGCCATGTCATCGAGACCACCCTGCTCACGCTGGGCGCGGCCAGCATCGGCGCGGTGTGCATGCCGGTGAACTGGCGGCTGTCGGCGCAGGAGGCGGCCTACATCCTCGCCAACGGCGGGGCGCGCCTGCTGATCACCGACGCGATGTTCGCGGCCACCGCACGCACCGCCGCGCCGCCCGGGCTGCGGCGGCTGCTCGCGGTGGACGCCTGCGAGGGCATAGACGGCTTCGAGGCCTGGTACCTGGCGCAGCCGGCCACCGATCCGGGCTGGCTGCCCGACCCCGACAGCACCGCGCTGCAGCTCTACTCCTCGGGCACCACCGGCCTGCCCAAGGGCGTGGAGCTCAGCCACCGCAACCTGTGCGTGAACACCGAGGAAACCGGCGCACAGATCGGCTTCAACGGCCGCGAGCATGCGATGTTCAACGCCCTGCCGCCCTTCCACATCGCCGGCGTGGGGCTCACCCTGCTCACCCTGGGCCGCGGCGGCCTGTCGGTGTGCATGCCGGAGTTCGACCCGCCGCGCATCATCGCCGCGATCGGCGAGCACAAGGTCAGCCACCTGTTCCTGGTGCCGGCCATGATCCTCGCGCTCGTCAACACGCCGGGGGCCGAGCGCGGCGACTACCGCTCGCTGCGGTCGATCTCCTATGGCGCGGCGCCGATCAGCGAGAGCGTGCTCGCCGCGGCCACGCGGCTGTTCGGCTGCGGCTTCATGCAGCTCTACGGCCTCACCGAGACCACCGGCGCGATCGTGTATCTGCCGCCGGCCGATCACGACCCCGACGGCCCGCGCCGGCATCTGATGCGCTCGGCCGGCAAGGCCGGCCGGCTGGTGGGCCTGCGCATCGTCGACACCGCCAGCGGCCGCGATCAGCCCGAGGGCGAGGTCGGCGAGATCTGGATCCGCTCGCCGCAGAACATGCTCGGCTACTGGGGCAACCCGGAGGCCACCGCCCAGGCCTTCCCCGAGGGCCGCGACGCGCAGGGTGGATGGTTCCGCACCGGCGATGCCGGCTATCTGCGGGAGGGCTATCTGTTCATTCACGACCGGATCAAGGACATGGTGATCTCGGGCGGCGAGAACATCTATCCAGCCGAGGTCGAGAACGCGCTGATGAAGCACCCGGCGGTGGCCGACTGCGCCGTCATCGGCGTGCCCGATGCCAGGTGGGGCGAATCGGTGAAGGCCTGCGTGGTGCTGCGCGAGGGCGCAACCGTCACCGAGCGCGAGATCATCGACTTCATGCGCGCGCAGATCGCGCACTACAAGTGCCCGAAGTCGGTCGACTTCCTGGCCGCGCTGCCGCGCAATCCCAGCGGCAAGCTGCTCAAGTATGTGCTGCGCCAGCCCTACTGGGCGGGGCGCGATCGCGCGGTCAGCTGACCCGTCCTCTTCCACCGGGGCGCGCCGCTGGCGTGCCCCGCCTGCTGCGTCTGCGGAGACCCCCATGTCCGAACCCGTGCTCACCGTCGAGAAATCCCCCGAGGGCTATGCCGTCATCACCCTGAACCGGCCGGGCGCCATGAACGCGCTCTCGCTGGAACTTCGCAACACGCTCGCCCGGACCGTCGATGCCCTGGAGGCCGACCCCGAGGTGCGGGTGCTGATCCTGACCGGCGCCGGCCGGGCCTTCACCGCCGGGCTCGACCTGAAGGAGCTGGGCACGCGCGGCCTGGTCTCGGCGTCGACTGCCTCGATGAACGACGCCGTGCAGATCGACGACCCGGTGCGCGCGATCGGCCGCTTCAGTGGTCCGGTGATCGGCGCGATCAACGGCCCGGCGATCACCGGCGGTTTCGAGCTGGCGCTCGCCTGCGATGTGCTGCTCGCCTCCACTCAGGCACGCTTTGCCGATACCCATGCGCGGGTCGGCGTGATGCCGGGCTGGGGTCTGTCGCAGAAGCTCAGCCGCGTGATCGGCGTGTACCGCGCCAAGGAGCTCTCGCTGACCGGCAACTTCCTGTCGGCCGAGCAGGCCCTGGCCTGGGGCCTGGTCAACCGGGTGGTGGCGCCCGAGGAGCTGTTGCCGCAGGCGCGCGCGCTGGCCCGCGACATGCTCTCGGTCATCCCGCAGATGCTGGTCTCGTACAAGAAGGTGATCGACGACGGCTACGCGGCCTCGTTCGGCGAGGGCATGGCCATCGAACGGCAGCGCGCTGGCGAGGCCAATGGGGCGGTGCGCGCCGAGGACATCGAGCAGCGCCGCGAGGCCGTGCGGGCGCGCGCGCACGCGCAGGGCGCGGGCGGCTGAGGCGCGCGCCCGCGCCGTCGCGGATCGGCCCGCAACTGCCCGAGGCGGCGCTACTTCAGGCGCAGATCCACCCGCGGCCCGCTGGCCGCGGCCTTGCCGTGAGCAGGCTTCTCCGACGGGCGACCCGATGCGTCAGACCGGGCTGCTGCCGTCGTCGCGGGGGCGGTCGTGGACACGGCACCTGCCGGGCCGGCCGCGCCTGGCGCCGATTCGGCCACCAGGAAGATGCGGTCACCGGCCACCCCGCCCTGTTCGCTCAGCCACTCCTTGACCGCGAGCGCCCGTGCGCTGGCGAGGTCGGCAAGCTGCGATGGCGTGACCTCGATCGTGGCCATCAGGCCGGCTTCCATCTCGGCGGCGGGCAACTCTGCCGCGGGGCCTGCTGAGGGGCCTGCGGAGGGGCCTGCGGAGGGGCCTGCCGCAGGGCGCGCCCGGACCAGACCGGCGGCCTGGTGCACCAGGCGAAGCAGCGACAGCCGCTCGCCGGGCTCGATCGGCACGGTGTCGATGCCGCCGGCCGGCACCACGGTGCGGGTCTCGCGCAGCTTGGCGGTCTTGAGGCGGCGCTCGAGCAGCAGGCGACGCAGCGCCGGCTCGTCCACGAGCGGATCGGCATGACCGGTGAGGTCCAGCCGCAGGCCTGGCCGATCGGCCATCGCCTTGCCCATCGCGCGCAGGCGTGACTCCGACTTGCCCGTGATCGCGATGCGTCCGGGCTCGAAGGGCACGCTGGCATGCTCCTCGGCATCGCCTCCGAACAGGCCGGCGAGCATGCTGAAGGGCGCGGTCACCGCCTTGACGATCAGGTTGAAGATGATCCGCAGCACCAGGCCGCCGACGCTGAAGTCGGGGTCATCGAGCGAGCCGCCGATCGGCAGGTTGACATCGATCACGCCGTTGCGGTCCTTGAGCAGCGACACCGCGAACAGCACCGGCAGCTGCGTGGCGGTGGCGCTCTCGATCCGTGGGCCGAAGGTGAGCTGATCGAGGGTGATGCGGTTCTCGGCCCGCAGCTGCCGGTCTTCGACGCGGTACTGCAGGTGCGCCGAGAGCTTGCCCTTCTCGATGCCGTAGCCGAGATACTTGACGGCGTAGGGCGTGGTCCGCGGCAGGTCGATGTCGGTGGCGCGGGCGTCGATGTCGAGCTGCAGCACCCGCGCGAAGGGATTCACCCGCCCGGTGATCTCGACCCGGCCGGCGTTGTCCACCCGGCCGCGCAGTTCGAGATCGCCGGGCGTGTCGGGCGCCAGCGCCGAGATGCCGCCGTCCAGACCGGTGATGTTCGCCGAGTAGTTGGGCTTGATGAAGAAGTCGCTGAAGTCGACATTGCCGTTGGTGAAGGACACCCGGCCGATGCGCACCGGCAGCGCGGCGCGCGCAGCGGCATCCACGCTGCGAACCGGGTTGGCCATCGAAGGGTCAGGAGCCGCCTCGGCGGCCACCGGCGGCGGATCGGCGCGCAGCCCGGCGCGGGTGGCTGCGCCGGAAGCGGTGTTGGTGGTGGAAGCGGTGTTGGTGGTGGAAGCGGTGTTGGTGGTGGAAGCGGTGTTGGTGGCCGAGGCGGTGTTGGTGGCGGAGGCGGTGTTGGTGGCGGAGGCGGTGTTGGTGGCGGTGTTGGTGGCGGTGTTGGTGGCGGTGTTGGTGGTGGCGCTGCCCGCGCTGACCGGGCCGTCGTGCCTTGCCACCAGTTCACGCAGGTTGAGCCGGCCGTCGGGGCGCAGAATCAGCCGGACAAAGAAGTCGGCCAGCGCGACCTGACCGATCTCCACCTTCAAGGGTTCGGAGACCACCTCGGTGCCGGCCAGCGCCAGCGACTTCCAGCGGAAGAGCTCCTCGCCGCTGGCGCGGTCGAAGGCCTCGACATCGGTGAACGAGCCATCACCGGTCCAGCGCACCGTGGGGCTGCCGTCGCCGCGGACGGCCAGCGCGAGATCACCGCTGGCGGTGACCCGACCGGAGTTCAGCGCGAAGGTCACGAAGGGTGCCAGCAGCGGCTGGGCAGGCAGCAGGCTGAGTGCCCAGGCATCGACCCGCAGCTGTGCGGCGAGCGGCGACAGGCTCAGGCTGCCCTGCGTCTGCAGGCTGCCGTTGCGACCGACACCGGCCTTCAGTGCCAGCCGAGCGGCGCTGCCGGGAACACTGCTCGCGCCATCGAGCTGCAGGCCGAGCTGGCTGACGACCAGGTCGCCACCGGCCTGCTGCTCCTTGCCGGAGAGCCCGGCATGGCGCAGCGTGGCGCCCAGATCCGATACCGCCAGCTGGCCGAGCCGCCAGCGCCAGGGCTTCCCGGCGGGCGCCGATGCGGGAGATGCGTCCCCACCTGGCGGGCGCAACGCCTCGACCAGATCGATGCGGCCGTCGGTCAGCCGCTGCATGAGGAGCTCGCCACCGTCGATGCCGAAGCGGCGCACGGCGACCGAGCGGGCCGTCAGGTCAAGGTCGAGGCCGGAGAGCGTGACCGCGGGCAGACGCACCAGATCCAGGGCGCCGCCGCGTTCGCGCATCGCCAGCGAGCGCAGCTCGGCCGACAGGCCGCTCAGGCGCAGCCGGGCCTCGCCACCCTCCTCGCGCAGCGAGACGGCAGTGCGCGCACCGAGGCGGCCGTCGACCGCATCGAGCCGCAGGTGGGGCTCGGCGAGCCACCACCAGCGCCTGAGCGACATGCCGGCGAGCTCGACCTGACCCTCCAGGCGCAGCGGGTGGGGCACGAGGCTGGCCCTGGCCTGGAGCGTCTCGCCGGAGTCGAGCCCCAGGCGCAGGGCGAGCGGTACCGGCTCGCCGGCCTGGTTGCCGATACGGCCGAGCGTCGCCTGCAGGTCCTTCACGCGCAGCGAAAGCGGGCGAGGCTGGAATCGCTGGTCGCGGAAGTCGATCGCGCCGGCGCGGATGTCGAGCGAGCCGACCGACCAGACCGGCGCGACGGCGGCCGACCGCGCAGCGACCGACGGCGCAGCGACCGACGGCGCAGCGACCGACGGGGCAGCGACCGACGGGGCAGCAGCGGCCGGCACCGCGGCCTTCGCCGTGCCGGCCCGCGCTGCCGTCGCCGGCATCGCATCGAGCACGGTCTGCAGGAAACGCGTCTGGCCTGCCCGTCGGTGCAGCGTGAGCGCGGGCGCATCGAGCACGACCTCGCCGACCTGGTAGCGGGCAGCGAACGGCTGCAGCGACAGACCGCCGATCCGCGCCGCCGGTAACGAGAGCAGGGGCGAACCGCCGGGTTCACGCAGCTCGATGCCGGTGAGTTCGGCCGTTGCGCTCACATCGAGCTCGGGCGCGCCTTGCGGCGGGCGCGAGAAGCTCAGGCTCGCCGTGCCGGCCAGGCGGGCCGATCGCACCTCCACCGGCAGACGCATCGGCAGGTACCGCAGCCAGGCCGTGAGCTCGAGCGGCGCCAGGCTGAGCTCGGCACGCGTGGGCAGTTGCGGATCGAAGGGCCGGGTGCTCGCGGAGAGCGCCATCTCGGCGCCATCCAGGCGCCACGATGCGCTCGGCGAGACCGGCTGGTCGCGGTCCTCGGCAAAGCCGGAGAGCCTGGGCAGGTCAAGGCGCAGGGCCTCGATCCGGTGTTCGCCGCCGAGCTGGCGGTCGCTGAACAGCACCTCGCCATCGCGCAGCGCGAGGCCGGACAGCAGGAAGCGTGGCGGCGGCTCGTCGGGCCGGGTGGGCCGGCTGTTCAGGCGACGCAGCACATCGTCCCAGTTGAGCGAGCCATCAGCTTGCCGCACCACCCGCAGACGCGGCTGCTCCAGGCGCAGCGCCTTGACCACCGGCGCGCGCCGGCCGAGCGAGGCCCAGGCGAGCTCGACCTCGGCGCGGGCCAGCGTGAAGGCCGGCGCGTCGGCGCCGCCGGCTTCGGCCACGCGCAGGTCGGTGACGGCGGCGCGCAGACCCGGGATGTCGATCTCGACATCGCCGAGGCTGACCGTGCGGCCGAGCGCCTCGCCAAGGAGCACCGGCAGATGCCGCCGGGCGAGCGCCGGACCGCCGACGTGGACCGCGGCGGCCACCGCAGCAAGCAGCAGCGCAAGCGCCAGCAGGGCGATCAGCCCGCGGCCGATCCAGACCCGGCCCGTGCTCAAACCCGACTGCGCGCCCCGCGCCTGCTCCGTCACTGCCGGCCTTTCACCCGATCAACCGCCCGATTGAACCACGAGCCGCCGAGGCGTCTCAATCCGCCTCGCCCTTGCGCAGGGCGAGGCGCGAGGCACGGCGATCGGCGCGACGATCGGGCCCATGCGCCCCCGCCTTGCGTGCGCGGGCCGCCACGACCAGCGGATTGCGTGGCTTGAAGCTGCCCGCGACCAGTTCGCGTTTGCGCTGACGCGAGGAATTCACGGCCGCGCTCCGCGGCCGCAGCCACCGGGTGCCCGCTCAGAGTACATAGCGGGCAAGGTCCTCGCGCTGCGCCACGCCGGCGAGGCGCTGCTCGACATAGGCGGCATCGATCACCAGGGTCTGGCCGCCGAGCCGGCTGGCGCCGAAGGAAACCTCCTCGAGCAGGCGCTCCATGACGGTGTGCAGCCGCCGTGCGCCGATGTTCTCGGTGGTCTCGTTGACCTGCGCCGCGATCTCGGCCAGTCGGCGCACACCCGAGACCGCGAAGTCGAGCCGCACCTGCTCGGCGGCGAGCAGCGCCTGGTACTGGCGGGTGAGGCAGTTGTCGGTACCGGTGAGGATGCGTTCGAAGTCTTCCACCGACAGCGAGTCGAGCTCGACCCGGATCGGCAGCCGGCCCTGGAGCTCGGGAATGAGGTCGGAGGGCTTGGCCAGGTGAAAGGCGCCCGAGGCGATGAACAGGATGTGGTCGGTGCGCACGATGCCGTGGCGGGTGGTGACCGAGGTGCCCTCGATCAGCGGCAGCAGATCGCGCTGCACGCCCTGGCGCGAGACATCCGGGCCCTGCAGCTCGGCGCGGGTGGCGATCTTGTCGATCTCGTCGATGAACACGATGCCGTCGTTCTCGACCGCGGCCAGGGCCTGAGCGCGGATTTCATCCTCGTCGACCAGACGCGCGGCCTCCTCGTCGGCCAGCAGCTTCATGGCCTCGGCAACCCGCACCCGGCGGGTCTTGCGCCGGCCGGCGCCGAGCTGGCCGATCATGCCCTGGATCTGACGGGCGAAGTCCTCCATGCCCGGCGGCGTGAGCATGCCCTCGGGCGCGGCGGGCGAACCGCCGGCCAGTTCGATCTCGATCTCGCGATCATCGAGCTCGCCTTCACGCAGCCGCTTGCGCAGCTTCTGGCGGGTGGCGGAATCGGGGGTCTCGCGGGCCGGCGTCTCGTCGGCGCCGAAGCCGAAGCCCGGTGCCGAGGGGCGCGGCCCGGGCAGCAGCACATCGAGCACCCGGTCTTCGGCGGCGTCGAGCGCGCGCTGGCCAAGACGGCGCTTGGCCTGCTCGCGCACCATCTTGATGGCCGCGTCCATCAGGTCGCGGATGATGGTGTCGACATCGCGTCCGACATAGCCCACCTCGGTGAACTTGGTCGCCTCCACCTTGATGAAGGGCGCGCCGGCGAGCCGCGCCAGCCGGCGCGCGATCTCGGTCTTGCCCACGCCGGTGGGCCCGATCATCAGGATGTTCTTGGGGGTGATCTCGTGGCGCAGCGGCTCGGGAACCTGCTGACGGCGCCAGCGGTTGCGCAGGGCCACGGCCACGGCGCGCTTGGCCCTGGGCTGGCCGACGATATGGCGATCGAGCTCGGAAACGATCTCCTCGGGGGTCATCTGCGTCATGGTCGCGCCCTCCTAGCCGAGGGTCTCGATGGTGTGCTGCTGGTTGGTGTAGATGCACAGGTCGCCGGCAATGGACAGCGCCTTGCGCACGATCGCCTCCGGGTCGAGCTCGGTGTTGTCGAGCAGCGCCCGCGCCGCGGCCTGGGCGTAGGCCCCGCCGGAGCCGATCGCCACCAGCCCGTCCTCGGGCTCGAGCACGTCGCCATTGCCGGTGACCACCAGCGAGTGCTGGGCGTCGGCCACCGCGAGCATCGCCTCGAGCCGGCGCAGGCCGCGGTCGGTACGCCAGTCGCGGGCCAGTTCGACCGCGGCACGCAGCAGATGGCCGCCGTGCTTGTCGAGCTTGGACTCGAAGCGCTCGAAAAGGGTGAAGGCATCGGCCGTGCCGCCGGCGAAACCGGCGAGGACCCGGTCGTGATGCAGCCTGCGCACCTTGCGCGCGCCATGCTTGATCACGATGTTGCCGAGGGTGACCTGGCCGTCGCCGCCAAGGGCGACCCGCGCGCCGCGGCGCGCCGACAGGATGGTGGTGCCGTGAAACTGTTCCATGGTCTGGCGAGGCGGACCCGTGCGGCGATCGCTCCGGGCGCCGCGTCGGGCGCAGTGAGTGAAGCCGCGCAGTGTACCGGGTGGGTGCCGACCGAGGCTGCAGCCCGCGCAGGCCGGCGCGGGCGCTAGTGGTGCTGCCGCCGCACCCGGACCAGCTCGTGGATGCCCATGACGACCAGCAGGGCCTCGACCACATGGCTGGGCTCGTCGACGACGACGATGCGGTTGGCGTTCCTGAGCGCGACGATCTCGTTGAGCAGTTCGCCCGCAGCCACGAAGTCCAGACGCCCCAGCTCGCGCGCATTGATGACCACCAGCTTGCGGCCGCCGGCGAACTCGCGCAGCAGGCCGAGTTCGGTGGCGATCAGGCCGGAAAGCTCGCCGCGCAGATGAAGGGCATCGGCATCGACCGTGCTGCCCTGCGCCTGCGCCACCGACGGGATCGGCTCCTCGAGCGGCATGCCCAGGCTGTCGGGCGATGCCGGCCGGGTAACCGGCGGCAACGGCTCGGTGGCCAGCGCGATGCCCACCTGCGGCGGCACCGGCTCCCAGGACGGCGGCGACACCTCGTAGGTGACGCAGTAGTCGATGCTCAGGTCTTCGAAGGCCTGCTGCTCGCCGAGCAGGCGCAGCGCGGTGAGCGCCAGTCGCCAGCCGCCGGTATCGGGGTCGGGGCGCCCGGGCTCGATCAGACCGCGGGCGATCTCGGCCAGGCGCGCAGCACCGCGTACCGTGAGCGGCTTGTTGCCGCGAATGAAGAGCTCGAGCAGATCGGCGAGTTCGGCGGCCTGGGCCGGTTCGATGCGGGTGAGCGAGGCGACATCGAGGATGACCGCGCGCTTCTGCTGCTGCGCGCGCCGGGCCTGCTCGAGGACCTTGGCCGAGTCGGGTCCGAGCACGCTGCCCAGCGACACCGGCAGCGCCGCCGCGGCGCGCCGCGGGGCGGCCTGCGCCGGCACCGCACCGCGCCAGGCCGGCGGCGAGGTCTCGAAGCGGGCGGCGAAGGCCACCGAGCGCGCATCGAAGTCGGTGCGCCGATCGAGGTACTGAAGAATGTCGAGCAGCATGCGCCAGGCAGGCCGAAGCGCATCGCCGAGTTCATCGCGGACGATGGCCGCCTCGAGGGTGTCGGCGGCGGCCTGCGCCTGCTCGTTGGCGAACAGGATGGCCGCCTCCTCGAGATCGGGCGGCAACGCCGACACCGTCACCTGGATGCCTTCGGTGTCGGGGCTGTCGGCCGGCGGACGGCGCGGGCTGCGGGCGGCCGAGGGCTCGGCCTGCGGCTGGTATTCGAAGACGAGCGGAGCGACCTCGGCCGAGCGCGGCCGGGCGTCGGGCAGCACCTCGGGGCTGGCAACCGCCGTCGCGGGCGCGCGGGCGGGCGAGGCCGGCGTGCGCGACTGCGCCGCGGATGCGCGAACGGGCGATGCGGATTCACGACCCGGCAAGGCGGATGCGCGGACC
>CAIZPE010000192.1 GCA_903934795.1 uncultured bacterium
GCCATCACCGGCACATCGGCAAGCGATTCGGTGCCCAGAACTCTCAGCGGCGCGGATGACATGGGAAGCTCCGTGGTCGGTGGGGGTGTCAGATCGCGGCCGCGGCCGCGGCCATGGCCAGCGCCTCGGGGTATCCGACCAGCTTGCCGCCGCTGCCGGCGGCATGCGCCTCGGCATCCTTCTTCAGCAGGAAGGGCACGATCACCGGCTTCTTCGGGTCGGCGGCATTCACCGAGTAGAAGGCCTTGTCGGCGAAGACCTTGATGCCGAGCGCCCTGTCGTACACATAGGCCACCTTCACCTTGCGACCGGCTGCCTGGGCGCGCGACACCGAGGCCAGCGTGCACACCACCGAGGCGTGCGGCGAGATGGCCGCGCCCTCCACCCAGACCTCACCCGACTCCTTGGGGCGGGTGACCGGCAACTTGCACAGGGCGTCGGTGCCGCCGATGTCATAGTTACCCAGGGTCTGTTTCTGGGCCTCGTAGTCGAGCTTGCTCTCGGCGAAGGCCTTGCGCACGAAGCTCTCGTCCACCCAGGCATTGATGTCGAGGGGCTTTACCCGGTTCAGTTTTGTCAGCACCTCGTGGCCGATACGAATCGTGTCGAGCCAGCGGGGCTTGATCGTGGGGTCGAGGGTGTGGATGCCCCCCGGTCCCAGATAGAGGTAGGCCACCTCCTTCTCGATGCGGGTCCACTCCTCCACCTTCGCCATGGCCGCGGCCGGGTTGCTGCGCACCCACTGGTTGGCCTCCATCAGGGCCTTGATGTAGGCCACCACCACCTCCGGGTACTCGGCCGCGAAGTCCTTTCGCACCACCACGCCGTGGAAGGTGGGCACCTTGGTTTCGGCCCCGTCGAAGATCTTGCGGGCGAATCCCCGGTAGGGCAGAAGATCGGCGAAGGGCACGAAGTTCGCGTGACCGTCGATCTTCTTTTCCTGCAGGTTGGTGGTGCCCACTTCAGGGCTCTGGCTGGAGAGGTTCCAGAAGGTCTCCGGCCAGCCACGGCTCTGCATGGCCTGCAGCAGCATGCCGTGCGCCGCCGAACCGAAGGGCACCGACACCGACTTGCCCTTGAGGTCGGCCAGTTCGTAGTAGGGCGAGTCCTTGTGCACCACGAGCCCGTTGCCCGAGCCGAATGCGTTGTACGCGATGATCGCGACCAGCTTGGTCTCGTTGCCAGGCTGGGACTGCCCGGTGGCGCCGTTCACCAGCAAGGGGTAGTCGCCCATCATGCCGATGTGCAGCTTCTTCGCCATCATGCCGTTGGTGATCGGCGGGCCCGAAGTGAAGTTCTGCCAGTCGAGCCTGAACTTCACATCCTTGTAGCGGCCGGTCTTCGGCAGATGCTTCTCGAGGAGCTTGAGCTCCTTGATCACCACACCGCCGGTCACGGTGTTGGTGGTGGTGTTCTGCACACCGATCCCGATCACCACCTCCTGCTGCGCGAAGGCCGGCAGGCCGAAGGTGGCCAGGGCGGTGGCCAGTCCGATCAACAGCTTTCTGGTCATGGTCGTGATTCCTTTCAGCGTCGGTGCCGGGGCGTTTGGGGGCGAATGGGGTTTTGCAAGTCCTGTGCCAGAGCAGCCGGTTCAGCCGGGCATCTCCAGCCGGTCGCGCTTGGCGCTCACCGCTGCCCATCGTTCGGCGTCGGGGAGCGGGTCCTGCTGCCGGTCGATCACCGGCCATTCCCGCGCGAGGCGGGCATTGAGCTCGAGGAAGGCCTGCTGATCCGCCGGCAGATCGGTGTCGGCGACGATCGCGCTGACCGGGCACTCCGGCACGCAGACCGCGCAATCGATGCAGGTCTCGGGGTCGATCACCAGGAAGTTCGGGCCCTGATGAAAGCAGTCCACCGGGCACACCGACACGCAGTCGGTGTAGCGGCAGCCGATGCAGGCCTCGGTCACCACGAAGGTCATGTCGCGGCTCCGCTGCGGGCCTTCTGGGCGATTGCGATCGCGGTCAGCGCCAGTCGGGCGAGCTTGCGCACATCGGGGTCCGGATCGGTGAGCGCACCCTCCAGGGGCACGATCGCCCGGGTGTCGCCGATCTCGCCGAGCGCGATCGCCGACTCTTTTCGCAGGTTGCTGATCGGATGCTTCAGGCAGGCGGTGAGCGCCGGCAGACCGGCCTCGGCCTTGAGCAGACCTAGTGCGCGCGCCGCCTTCACGCGCACCTGCCAGTACTCGTCGTCCATGGCGCGCACCAGGTCGGTGATCGCCCGCGCCAGCCGCAGCTTGCCGACGGTCTGCGCGGCCTCCTCGCGCACCATCCACTGGCCGTCGGTCAGGGCCCGGGTGAGCGCCGGCAGCACACTTACCGAGCTGGCGAATCCCAGCGCGCCGACCGCGATACGGCGGACCTCGGGCTCGGGGTCGTTGGCGGCCACCTCGGCGAGCTCGCCCAGGGCGGTCTCGTTCTTGAGGTAGCCCAGAACACCCACCGCCTCGCGGCGAACCGCGGCGTCGGCGTCGCGCAGGCAGGCCATCGCCGGACCGAAGGCGTCGGGGCAACGCAGCTCGCGGATCGCGCGAAAGGCCATGGCGCGGGTGGCGGCGGGGACGGTGTCGCCCAGCATTGGCAGCAGGGGTGGAGCCGAGGACGGCTCCTTGAGTTCGGCCAGCACCGCGCCGACGGCGCTGCGCACCGTCTCGTCCTCATCGAGGAGCAGTGAGGCCAGCGCCTGCACCACTTCCGGCTCCTCCTGCCCCTCGAGGGCGCGCGCGGCCTCGATGCGCACCTGTGCATCGGCATCGCCGAGCATGGGCAGCAGCATGGGCACGAAGTCGTCCTCGTCGCTGTAGGGAAGCTCCATCACCGCCAGCCGGCGGACGGTGGCGTCGGCGTCGCGCAGGCGATCGCTCAGGCTCGTCGGAAGGCTCATCACGGTCTCAACGCAGCAGGTAGGGGATGTCGACGGTGATCGCGTCGGTCGGGCAGTCCTGCTCGCAGGGCAGGCAGTACCAGCACTCGTCGAACTTCATGAAGGCGGTTCCCTTGCTCAGGTCGATCGCGAGCACATCCAGCGGGCAGACATCGACGCAGACGGTGCAGCCCTTGTGGGCGATGCACTTCTCGGCATCGACGCGCACCGGCGCCTGGGTCGGGGTGAGGGCAATGGTCATGGCGTTTCCTTGCGGTCGTTGTTCGGTCAGGCAGCCTGGGCCGGCGTGGCCACGCGCAGGCGCTGGTAGGCGGTGCGTTCCTCGTCGTCGAGCGCCACCACATAGGGTTCGACCTCGCCCTTGCGCATCTGCATGCGTCCGTCACCGGACTTGCTCAGCAGCGAGTGGCAGAACCAGTTCTCGTCGTCGCGCTCGGGGTGATCGACATAGAGGTGATACAGGCCCCAGCGGCTCTCGGTGCGGAACAGCGAAGCACGGGCGGCCATCTCGGCGCAGTCGAGGATGGAGTGCGCCTCCATGGCGCGCATCAGCTCATGGGGGTTGGCGGCGACCATGTTGTGCATGTCCTCGCGGATCTCGTCGAAGCGCCGCAGGCCGATCTCGTACTTGCGGGTGATCTTCGGCGGCTGCAGGTAGTCGTTGACCAGCCGGCGGGTCTTGTACTCGAGCTGGAAGGGCGTGAGGCCCTCGCTGCGCTGCAGGGGCGCGAGGATCCTTGCGGCCTCGTCGGCCTGCGCCTGGCCGTCATGCCGTGTCTGTTCGGCGCCGGCGCAGTAGTCGGCCGCGTTCTCGCCACACAGCTTGCCGTACACGAAGGCGCCGAGCATGTAGTTGTGCGGCACGCTGGCGCAGTCACCGGCGGCGTAGAGCCCGGGAACCGAGGTCTCGCCGCGCTCGTTCACATGGATGCCTGACGCGCTGTGACCGCTGCAGAAGCCGATCTCCGAGATGTGCATCTCGATCATCTCGGAGCGGTAGTCGGTGCCCCGCTTCTCGTGGAAGCGGCCCCGGCTGGGCCGCTCGTTGGTGTGCAGGATGGTCTCGATGGTCTGGATGGTCTCCTCGGCGAGGTGGTCCAGCTTCAGGAACACCGGTCCCTTGCCGCTGAGCAGCTCGTTGTAGAACTCCAGCATCATCTGACCGCTCCAGTAGTCGCACTCGATGAAGCGCTCGCCCCGCGAGTTGGCGGTGTAGCCGCCGAGCGGGCCGGTGACATAGGCGCAGGCCGGACCGTTGTAGTCCTTGATCAGCGGATTGATCTGGAAGCACTCGAGATTGGCCAGGTCGGCACCGGCGTGGTAGGCCATGGCATGGCCATCACCGCAGTTGGTGGGGTTCTCGTAGGTGCCCATCAGGTAGCCCGACGACGGCAGCCCCAGCCGTCCGGCGGCCCCGGTGCACAGCACCGCCGAGCGGGTGCGGATCAGGTACAGCTCGGCAGTGCGGCAATCGAAGCCCATCACCGCGGCCACTTCGCCGGAAGGGCCGGTCAGGATGCGCGTGACCACCACCCGGTTGGTGATGTCGACCCGGGCCCGCTTGAGCTGGCGGTACAGGATCTTCTTCATGTGATGCCCCTCGGGCATGGGCAGCACATAGGCGCCAAGGTGGTGAACCTTGCGCACCGAGTAGTCGCCGGTCTCGTCCTTCTCGAAACGCACGCCCCAGCGGTCGAGCTGCTGGATCATCTCGAAGCTGCCGCTGGCGTAGGCCATCACCGCGGCCTGGTTCACGATGCCGTCGTTGGCCACCGTGATCTCCTTGACATACTGCTCGGGCGTCGCATGGCCGGGCACCACGGCGTTGTTCAGGCCGTCCATGCCCATCGAGATCGCCCCGGAACGCTTCACATGGGCCTTGTCGATCAGCAGCACCCGCAGCTTCGGGTTCTTCTCCTTCGCCTTCACGGCGGCCATCGGCCCCCCGGTTCCGCCGCCGATCACGACGAGGTCATAGTCCATCTCGATGGTTTTCATCCGCGTTCTCCTAGGTTCGTTCGATGCGCAGGCGGTACTGGAAGGCGTCGCCCGGGTAGTACAGGAACTCGAAATCGACCGGCTGCTCGCCGGCGTGCGTGAGGCGTTCGATGCGCAGCAGCGGCGAGGACTCGGCGATGCGCAGATGACGGGCCAGCGATTCGTCGGCGGAGATCGCCTCGATCTGCAGGTCGGCATGCGTGAGGGTCAGCCCGTGGTCGTTCTCCAGGATGGAGAAGATGTCCCGCCGGGCCAGGTCCTCACGGGCGAGCCGCTCGCCGATCGCCTCCGGGAAGTAGCTGACATCCACGGAGATCGGCGCCCGGTTCAGGTAGCGCAGGCGCTGGATCTCGACCACGCGCGCGCCGCTCCGCAGTCGCAGGCGGTTCATCACCACCTCGCTGGGGCGCTGGGTGCGCACGCTGAGCACCTGCGAAAAGGTCTCGTAGCCGGACGAGCCCATGGCTTCGCCGAAGCCCTGAAGCTTCGAGAGGTTCTGAAAGGCCTTGGGCTTGGCCACGAAGCTGCCCTTGCCGGCGATCTTGAAGATCAGGCCTTCCTTCTGCAGATCACCGAGCGCCTGCCGGATGGTGATCCGGCTCACGCCGAAGGCCTCCATCATCTGGCTCTCGGAAGGCACCTGCGAGTGCGCCGGATAGCTGCCGTCGAGGATGCGGGCCCGGATCGTCTCCCGCACCTGCGCGTGCAGCGCGAGCGCGGTCAGGGGCAGCACCGGATCGGGCTTTGCGGTGACCAGGCCCGGGGCTTGCGCACGGGTCTTTCGGGCGGGCGACATCGGCGGCATCCAACTTGTTATGACAAGTCATGACTAGCAATCACCGTGCCACCGAGCCCGGCTCATCCCCCCGGGTTGCCCGTTCCCCTCGCGAATCCCCCTTCTCGACCCGTTCCGGGGGCTGCGCGGGCCGCGCGATCGATCGCACCGCAGCGAGGCGGCCTGCGCGTTTTCCGGGATGCGGCGCCCGAGTCCGGACCGGAATGCACCGGATCGGATCGGCTGCGTCCAAAACGGAACACGAGGTGGGCCTGCGGCTCACCCGGCATGGGTGACCATGCAGTCCTGCGCCGATACCGCACCCAGCGGCCGCCGCCGGCGCCCATTCACCACGGACCAGACCGATGACCGAGAAGATCGCCAAGCCGGTGGCCGCCGCCACCATCATGCTGCTGCGCGACGGCGCGCAGGGCCTCGAGGTGTTCATGGTGGTCCGCCACCATCAGATCGATTTCGCCTCCGGGGCGCTGGTCTTTCCGGGTGGCAAGGCCGACCCTCAGGACAGCGATCCCCGCGTGCTCTCGCGCCTGAGCCGTTACGACGCGCCCAGCGAGGAGCAGTCGATGCTGCGTGCCGCCGCCATCCGCGAGGCCTTCGAGGAGTCGGGCATCCTGCTGGCCCGTCGTCAGGGCGGTGCGCCGCTGGTGGCCAACGGCGATCTCGAGCGCTGGCGCGAGGGGCTGAACAAGCACACCCTGACGCTGGGTGACATGCTGGTCGAGGGCGATCTCCAACTCGCCTGTGACGACCTTGCCCGCTTCTCGCACTGGATCACGCCCGAGTTCATGCCCAAGCGCTTCGACACCCACTTCTACCTCGCGCGGGTGCCGGTCGATCAGGTGGCTGGACACGACGGCCATGAGAATGTCGATTCGGTGTGGATCTCGCCGCAGCAGGTGATCGAGGATGCGCGCGCCGGCCGGCGCACGGTGATCTTCCCGACGCTGTCCAATGTGGTGCGGCTCGCCGAGTCGCGCAGCGTGGCCGAGGCCTTCGAGCGCGCTGCGGCTTCGGCGATCGTCCCGATTCGCCCCTGGATGGAAACGCGGCCCGAGGGTCGCTTCGTGTGCATCCCCACCGATGCCGGCTTCACGCTGACCGAGCATCGCGCAGCGGGCGGACCTGGCTGACTCCGGTTCAGCCCGGCATCCCCGCCGTCATGCCGCAGCCCTGGCTGTGAAAGACAACCCGCCCGGTCGGGCGAGGTCTTGCTTCACCACTTCAGCACGGCGGTGGCGGCCGGGCGCTGCCGGAATCGGGCATCCCAGGCCCGCAGCGCTGCCCGTTCGCCAAGCACATCGGCCTGGGCGAAGCGCGAGAACTGCAGCGCCGCCTGCAGTGTGACATCGGCGATCGACACGGATTCGCCGCCCAGAAGGGGCCGGTCATCGCTCAGCCTGGCCTCCAGGAAGTCAAGGACCGGCTGCATGCGCTCGAGCAGCGTCGCCGCCAGAGCCGGATCTGGCGGCAGGCCCAGTGGCGAACGGGTGGCATGAACCCACTGGCCGAGCGGGTTGGCCAGGCGCAGCTCCACGGTGCGCTCCAGGTCGCGCGCGCGGGCGCGCGCCAGCGGGTCGCTGCCCATGAGCGCGCCCTCGGGGAACCGCTCCTCGAGATACTCGATGATGGTCAGCGATTCGATGAGGAAGCTGCCGTCGCCGAGTTCGAGCACGGGCAGCGTGCCGAAGGGATTGCGGGCGAGGTGGGCGGGCTCGCGGTGTCGCCCCTTCAGGGTGTTGATCACCACCTGCTCGATGCCGAAGGCCGCACCTGTGGCTTCGCGTTCGGCGATGTAGAGCATCACCTTGGTGGGGTTCGGCGCCAGCGGCACCATGTAGAGCTTCATCGGAGCTGTCCTTTCCGGGCCGCAGTACGGGGCTGCATGGTAACTTCACAGGCTGTTTCGATCCGGCTCTGGTCATGCTCCGCCTTCCCCGCTTTCTGCAGCGTTCCCGGCCTGCTTCGGCGGCTGCGCCCGGTCCCGTGCCGGCGCCGTATGAGCGCGCGCAGGCGCTGCTGAACGAGGGCCGAGCGCCCGAGGCCCGAGGGGCGCTCGAGGCGCTGGTGGCAGCCGAGCCGGGCCATGCGCGTGCGCTCAACCTGCTGGGCGTGATCGCGCACCGCGCGGGCGATGCGGCCGGCGCGGTGGTGCTGTTCGAGCGTGCCATTCAGGCCGATGCGGGTCTGGCCTCGGCGCGCTACAACCTGGGCAACGCGCTGGCGGAGCTGGGTCGCTTCGAGCAGGCGCTCACGGCCTTCGAGGCGGCCCTGGTCATCGAGCCGCAGCATGTTGATGCGCTGTGCAATCGCGGCCTGGTGCTGCAGCAGTTGCAGCGTCCGCAGGAGGCGATCGCCAGTTTCGAGCAGGCGCTGGCGTTGCGGCCCGATGATCCCGAACTGCATGCCAGCCTGGCCGAGAGCAGCCGGCAGCTGTGCCGCATGGATCAGGCACTGGCGGCGTACCGGCGCGTGACCGAGTTGCGCCCGCAGCAGGCCGAGGGTCATCTGAACCTTGGCAATGCGTTGAACGCGCTTGGTCAGTCCGAATCGGCCCTGGCCAGCTATGACCGGGCACTCGGCCTGGCGCCAGGGGATCTCACCGTTCACCGTAACCGCACCGTGCTGCTGCACGGGCTGCGCCGCCTGCCGGAGGCCCTCTCCGGTTACAACCAGCTTCTGCGCCTTGCGCCTGATCAGGTCGACATGCGCGTGCGGCGAGCTACGCTGCTCAACGAGATGGAGCGCTTTGGCGAGGCGCTTGCCGGTTTCGATGCCGCGATCCTTGCGGATGCGCGCTCGGCCGAGGCGCATTTCGGGCGCGGGCTTGCGCTGCACCGGCTTGATCGCCTGCAGGAAGCCCTCCCTGCCTACGACCGGGCCATCGCTCTCGACCCGGAGCACGCCGATGCGCACAACAACCGCGGGCTGCTGCTGCACGCCCTGCGGCGATTCGAGGATGCCATCGTCAGCTACCAGCGGGCGCTGAGCCTGCGCCCGGACCAGGAGTTCCTGCTGGGCACCCTGCTGCACGCGAAGATGCGCGTCTGCGACTGGCAGGATCTTGACGAGGCGTTGCTGCGGCTGGAGTCCGAGTTGCTGGCCGGACGCCGCTCGGCCATGCCCTTCGGCGTGCTCTCGCTCACCGACCGCCCTGATGTGCATGCCGCGGCCGCGCTCTCGTTCGTGCAGGCCCGCCATCCGGTGACCGCGCCCGCCGAGGCGGCTGGCCGCTGCCGCAACCAGGGCCGCATCCGCCTGGGCTATGTCTCGGCCGACTACTACACCCACGCCACTGCCTATCTGGTTGCCGAACTGCTCGAACGCCACGACCGTGAGCAGTTCGAGGTCATCGCCTTTTCCCTCGGGCCCGACGGTGATGACCCGATGCGGCGCCGGATCAAGGCGGGCGCCGACCGCTTCGTCGACCTGCGCTCGGTGCCCGATGCCGAGGCGGTGCGGCTGATCCGCGATGCCGGTGTCGATATCGCCATCGACCTGAACGGCTATACCCAGAACGCCCGTACCGGCCTCTTTGCCGGGCGTTGCGCGCCGGTGCAGGTGAACTTCCTGGCCTACCCGGGCACGATGTCGGCGGCCTTCATGGACTACATCGTGGCCGACCACACCACGATCCCGCCGGAAGCCGCGTGCTGGTTCACCGAGAAAGTGGTGCGCATGCCGCACAGCTATCAGGTGAACGACTCCCGGCGGGCGGTCGCGCCGCGGGTCTTCACACGCACCGAACTCGGGTTGCCCGAGCAAGGTTTCGTGTTCTGCTCCTTCAACAACAACCACAAGATCCTGCCGGCGATGTTCGATCGCTGGATGCGGATCCTCTCGGCCGTCCCGGGCAGTGTGCTGTGGCTGCTGGAAGACAACCCGCTGGCCGCGCAGAACCTGCGCTCGCAGGCGCAGCGGCGTGGCGTCGATCCTGCGCGGCTGGTCTTCGCGGGTCGGCTGCCGCCGGCCGAACATCTTGCGCGACACCGGCAGGCAGATCTGTTCCTGGACACCTTCCCGTACAACGCCCATACCACCGCGAGCGATGCTCTCTGGACGGGCCTTCCGCTGCTCACCGTCCCCGGACAGTCCTTCCCCAGCCGGGTGGCGGCCAGCCTGCTCGAGGCGGTGGGGCTGCCGGAGCTGATCGCGCCCACGCCCGACGACTACGAGCGTCAGGCGATCGCGCTTGCCCATGATCGCCCTGCTCTTGCGGTGCTGCGGCAGCGCCTCGAGGCACGGCGGCCTGTCTGCCCGCTGTTCGATACGGCGCGATTCGCCCGCGACCTGGAGTACGCCTATCGGGAGATGCGCCGCCGCAACGTGGCGGGGCTCCAGCCATCCGAGATCACCGTGCCGGGGCAGCCTGGGGCGCAGGCGAGCCCATGATCGGGCTGCCGGGTTTCTTTCGTCGACGGGCGCCAGCACCGCCGGGTCCCGAGGCCGGCGACTACGAGCGCGCGCAGGCGCTGCTGAACGAAGGCCGAGCGCCCGAGGCCCGAGGGGCGCTCGAGGCGCTGGTGGCAGCCGAGCCGGGCCATGCGCGTGCGCTCAACCTGCTGGGCGTGATCGCGCACCGCGC
>CAIZPE010000193.1 GCA_903934795.1 uncultured bacterium
CGGACGGCTGCTGCACGACCTCGACCGCATCGATGACGACGTGCTCGAGGACCTGCGCCGCGCCTCGCAGCGGCGCGGCCGCGGCGAGCTCGACCTCTCGCTCTTCACCGACGGACTGAGCGACGAGCGCGAACAGGGCATCACCATCGATGTCGCGTACCGCTACTTCGCCTTTGGCGGGCGCAGCTTCATCCTGGCCGACGCGCCGGGGCATGTGGAGTACACCCGCAACATGGTCTGCGCGGCCAGCCAGTCCGATGTGGCGCTGATCCTGGTCGATGCCCGCACCGGCCCGCTGGAACAGACCCGCCGCCACGCCCTGCTCGCCTCGCTGATGGGCGTGCCCGAGCGGGTGTATCTGGTCAACAAGATGGACCTGGTGGACTTTGACCGCGGCCGCTTCACCGCCGCGCGCGAGGCCATCGAGGCGATCGAGGCCGGCATCGCCGCGCGCGAGGGCGTCGCGCCGGGCCGGGTGCATGTGCTGCCGATCTGCGCGCTCGACGGCGACCACCTCGCGCGGCGCGGCGATCGCATGGCCTGGCACGAGGGCCCGCTGCTTGCCGACCTGCTGCTGTCGCTGCCGGCGCGCGCCGCGCTCGACGGCGAGGCGCCGCTGCGCTTTCCGGTGCAGGGTCTGATCCGCCCCACCGGTCGCGCCGCGCAGGCCCGCTGGCATGACTTCCGCGGCCTGGCCGGTCGGGTGGAAAGCGGCCGTCTCGCGGTGGGCGACACGCTCGCGGTCGCCGAGCCCGGCCGGGACGAGCCACGCACCGCCCGGGTGAGCGCCATCCTGCTGCACGAGCAGGAACGCCAGCAGGCCCAGGCCGGCGACTCGATCACCCTGGTGCTCGATGCCGACCTCGACATCAGCCGCGGCGCGGTGCTGGTCCATGCCGATCAGCCGGCGGTGTTCACCGACCGGCTCGAAGTCGACCTGTGCTGGATGGACGAGCGGCCCGGCCGGCCCGGCCAGCGACTGCTGGTCAAGCAGGGAACACGTACCCTCGCCGCGCGCATCGAGACCCTGCTGGGCGTGGTCGATGTGAACACCGGCCGCACCGAGCCGGTGACCGATCCGGCCGGCACCCTGCGTCGCAATGCGGTGGTGCGGGCACGGCTGCACACCGAGCGGCCGCTGCTTGACGATGCCTACCGCCAGCTGCCGCGCACCGGCAGCCTGATCCTGCTGGAGCCGGGCGAGTTCGCCACCCTGGCCGCGGGCGTGATCCGTGGCTGAGCCCGCCGCGCCGCGGGTGTGGCTGGTGGGCGCGGGGCCCGGCGACCCCGATCTGCTCACCGGTCAGGCCCTGCGCCTGCTTGCGCGGGCCAGCGTGCTGATCCACGACGCGCTGGTGGCCGAGGCCATCCTCGCGCTCGCGCCGCAGGCCCTGCGCGTGCCGGTGGGCAAGCGGGCCGGCCGGCCGAGCACACCGCAGTCGCGCATCAACACCCTGCTGGTGGACCACGCCCGGGCGCTGCTCGCCGACCCGCGGATGGCGTCCGATCGGCTGGTGGTGCGGCTCAAGGGCGGCGATCCGCTGATCTTCGCCCGGGCCCAGGAGGAGATCGACGCCCTGCGCGCGGCCGGCATCGGCTACGGCGTGGCACCCGGCATCACCTCGGCCCAGGCCGCCTTCGCCGCGCTGGGCACACCCATGACCCGCCGCGGCGAGCGCCGCGCGCTGGTCCTCACCACCCCCACGGTGCAGGCCGGCGACGCGGCCGACCTCTCCTGGGCCCGGCCGCTGCTGGCTGCCGGCGGTGGCGCGCTCTACATGGCCGCCGGCTGCGCGGCGCGGGTGCGGGCCACGCTGCTGGTGCTGGGCCTGCCCGCCAGCCTGCCCGCGGCCTGGGTGATCGATGCCTCGCGGCCGACGCAGCGGGTGCTGCGCACCACCCTGGGCGGGATCGACCGTGACGCTCCGGTTGATGGCGCGCCGGCCCTGCTGGTGCTCGGCTGCGATGCCCAGGCCGTGACACCTGCGCTCGCTGCCGAAACGCTCGCCGACAAAGCCAGCGCCCACTGACATCGCGGCGGCTATGCTCTCGGCTGCCCGATGACTGGAGCGCCGATGCAGCGCTTTACCCTTCCGCTGGCCGGCGGCCATATCTCCGGCCTGAACTTCGGACCGGCCCACGGCCGGATTGACCTGGTCTTCCTGCATGCCACCGGGTTCAACGCGCTGACCTACCGCCAGCTGCTCGCGCCGCTGGCCCCGCCCTGGCGGGTGGTGGCGCTCGACCTGCGCGGCCATGGCCTGAGCAGCCTGCCGGCGCGCCCGGGGCGGCTCATGCACTGGCAGGGCTATGCCACCGATGTGATCGCGGCCATCGACCAGCTCAGCCGCGGCCAGGGCAGCCCCCGCGTGATCGCCGGACACTCCATGGGCGCCACGGTCGCCCTGCTCGCGCTCGCCCGCCGACCCGACCTTGCCGGTGGGCTGCTGATGATCGATCCCGCCACCGTGCCCTCGGCCTGGCGCCGCTGGCTGCTGCTGCCCTTCGCGCCGCGGCTGTTGCGCCGGCGCCTGCCGATTGCCCGCGCCGCCGGCCGGCGGCGGGCCGACTTCGACAGCCCCGCCGCGGCGCTGGCGAGCTACACCGGCCGCGGCGCCTTCAGGACCTGGCAGCCCGGCTTCCTCGAGGACTATGTGGCCGACGGCGTCGGCCCGGCCCCGGGCGGCGGCGTGCGGCTGCGCTGCAGCCCGGCCTGGGAGAGCGCCACCTTCGCGGCGCACCGCCATGACACCCTGGCCGCGCTGCGCGCCCTGCGGGTGCCGGCGCGGCTGCTGGTGGCTGGGCATGGCTCGACCACCGCCCAGATGCTGCCCGAGATCCGCGTGGCCGCCCCAGGCGTCACGATCGAAACGCTGCAAGCCTGCACTCACTTCATCCCGATGGAAGCGCCCCAGACCGTGCGCGAGCACCTGCTCGCGCTGGCCACGGCCACGGCCTGAGCAGCGCGCCGCGGCCGGCCGGTGCCGCATACTTCCGGGCTTTCCCGCAACGGCGCACCCCCCATGTGGTTCAGGAACCTGATCGTCTACACCCTGCCCGGCACGCTGCCCCTCAGCGCCGAGGAACTCGGCCCGCTGCTCGCCCCGCAGGCCTTCATCCCCGGCGGCCGGCTGGAAGCCCTGCGGGTGGGCTGGGCACCGCCACAGCCCGACGACCCGGCCCTGGTCTGCTCGGTGGGCGGCCAGCTGCTGCTGAGCCTGCGCCAGGAGAAGAAGCTGCTGCCGGCCCGCGTGATCACCCAGACCGTGGCCGAACGCGCGCGCCTCATCGAGGCCGAAGAGGGCTTCAAGCCCGGCCGCAAGCGGCTGCGCGAGCTCAAGGACCAGGTCCGTGACGAGCTCCTGCCCCGGGCCTTCAGCCTGAGCAGCGACACCCGGGTGTGGATCGATCCGGCCGCGCGCCGGCTGGCGGTGGAGGCGGTCTCGGCCGCCCGGGCCGACGAGGTGGTGGGCCTGCTGCTCAAGGCGGTGGAGGGCCTGGTGATCCGCCCGCTGCGCACCGAGGCCTCGCCGGCCGGCGAGATGACCGCCTGGCTGGCCGAGGGCGAGGCGCCGGCAGGCTTCACCATCGACCAGGACGCCGAGCTGCGGGCCCGCGACTCGAAGGCGAGCGTGCGCTTCGCCAACCAGACCCTGGATCACGAGGACATCCTGCGCCACACCCGCGCGGGCAAGCAGTGCGCGCGGCTCGCACTCACCTGGTCGGCGCGGGTGGCCTTCGTGCTCACCGACCGGATGGAGATCCGCCGCATCCGGCCGCAGGATGTCATCAAGGAGACCGCCGCCGGCCACGAGGGCGACGCGGCCGAACGCTTCGCGAGCGACATGAGCCTGATGACCGGCGAACTCTCGCGCCTGCTCGATGCGCTGATCGCGGCCCTGGGCGGCGCCCAGGCGGCCGTATAGTCGCACTGCCCTGATGCCCCGCACTGCCCCGCCAACCCGCCTTTCGTTTCCCGCCAGGAGCCTGCCTTGAGCCATGTCGTCGCTGCCCCCGCGCCGGTGGAGATCCCCGTCGCCGGCACCCAACAGACCTTCCCGGTGCGCCGCGTCTACTGCGTCGGCCGCAACTATGTCGAGCACGCCAAGGAAATGGGCTTCACCGGCCGCGAGCCGCCCTTCTTCTTCATGAAGCCGGCCGACGCCCTGGTGGTGGTGCCCGAGGGGAGCACCGGCGTGATGCCCTACCCCGCGCGCACCAGCGACCTGCACCACGAGATCGAGCTGGTGGCGGCCATCGGCAAGGGCGGGCGCAACATCGCCGCGGCCGACGCGCATGCGCATGTCTGGGGCTATGCCATCGGCCTGGACATGACCCGCCGCGATCTGCAGGGCGAGGCCAAGAAGCAGGGCCGGCCCTGGGAAGTGGGCAAGGCCTTCGACCACTCCGGCCCGATCGGCCCGATCCATCCCGCCTCGGCCACCGGCCACTACGTGAAGGGCGCGATCTCGCTCGAGGTCAATGGCGCCACCCGGCAGTCCAGTGACATCTCGCTGCTGATCTGGAGCGTGGCCGAGACCATCGAGCACCTCTCCAGCCTGTTCGAGCTGATGCCCGGCGACCTGATCTTCACCGGCACCCCCGAGGGCGTGGCCGCGGTCGGCCGCGGCGACCTGCTGGTGGGCCGGGTGGCGGGCCTGGGCGAGCTGCGCGTGAAGATCGACTGAGGTCGCCGCCATGCATCCCTGCATCCATGCGGCGCGGTTCCCCGACAAGCCCGCCTACCGGATGGCAGGGTCGGGCGAAACCGTCACCTACGGGCAGCTCGAGGCCCGCAGCAACCAGTTCGCCCAGCTGCTGCGGGCGCGCGGCGTGCGCGCCGGCGAGCACATCGCGGTGATGCTCGAGAACCATCCGAGGTTCTTCGAGATCCTGTGGGGCGCGCAGCGCGCCGGCATCATCTACACCGCGATCAGCTCGCGGCTCACCACCGCCGAGGCCGCCTACATCATCAACGACTGCGGCGCGCGGCTGGTGGTGTCCTCGGCGGCGCTCGCCGGCACCGCCGCCGATCTGCCCGCCCACTGCCCGGGGGTGCACAGCTGGCTGATGATCGACGCGACACCGCCGGGATGGCAGGACTTCGCCGGCACGCTCGCCACGCAGCCCGCCACCCGCATTGCCGACGAGACCGCGGGCACCGACATGCTCTACTCCTCGGGCACCACCGGCCGCCCCAAGGGTGTGTCGGTGCTGCCCGAGCAGCCCGCCATCGACGCACCCGGGCCGGGCATCGAGCTGGCCCGCAGGGTCTACGGCATCGACGAGCACAGCATCTACCTCTCGCCGGCGCCGCTCTACCACGCCGCGCCGCTGCGCTTCAACATGATGGTGATGCGCCTGGGCGGCACCTGCGTGCTGATGGAGCACTTCGATGCCGAGGAGTACCTGCGGCTGGTGCAGGAACACCGCGTCACCCACAGCCAGCTGGTGCCCACGATGTTCGTGCGCATGCTCAAGCTGCCCGAGGCCGTGCGCGCCGCCTATGACCTCTCCAGCCTGCGCTGCGCGATCCACGCCGCCGCGCCCTGCCCGGTGCCGGTGAAGGAGCAGATGATCGGGTGGTGGGGGCCGGTGCTCTGGGAGTACTACGCCGGCACCGAGGGCAACGGCGTCACCATGGTCGGCTCGGCCGACTGGCTCACCCACAAGGGCACGGTGGGCCGCGCGATGATCGGCGAGCTGCGCATCTGCGACGATGAGGGCAACGCGCTGCCGGTGGGCGAGGAGGGCACGGTCTACTTCGCCAACGGCAAGCCCTTCGCGTACCACAACGATGCCGACAAGACCGCGCAGTCGCGCAACCGCCATGGCTGGACCACGCTGGGCGATGTCGGACGGGTGGACGCCGAGGGCTACCTCTACCTCACCGACCGCAAGGCCTACATGATCATTTCCGGCGGGGTGAACATCTACCCGCAGGAGGCCGAGAATCTGCTGGTCACCCACCCCGAGGTGGTCGATGTGGCGGTGTTCGGCGTGCCCGACGAGGAGTTCGGCGAGCAGGTGAAGGCCGTGGTCCAGCCACGCGACATGGCCCGCGCCGGCCCCGCTCTGGAAGCCGAGCTGATCGCCTGGTGCCGCGAGCGGCTGGCCCACATCAAGTGCCCGCGCAGCATCGACTTCGAGGCCGAGTTGCCGCGCCATCCCACCGGCAAGCTCTACAAGCGGCTGCTGCGCGACCGCTACTGGCAGGGCCGCAGCACGCGCATCGCCTAGCGCGACTTTGCCGACGCCGGGCGGCTGAGCGCCTGTCGCACAGCGCCGGCAAACGCGTGGGCGATCGCCGGCAGCTGCCGGCCGGCGAGGTGGGCCAGCACCAGATCGCCACGCGGAAAGCCGGCGTCGTCGACCACCCGGGCCACCAGATCGGCACGGCCGATCAGCGCGCCGATGCCGATCTGAAAGCTGATCGACTCGCGGTCTTCCAGGCAGCTGCGCAGGAACTCGAAGCTGTTGCTCTCGATGACCGGGCGCAGCCGCACCGAGCTGCGCACAAGGAATCGCTCGAGCATCTGGCGCCCGCCGGTGTCGCGGTCGGGCAGGGCCAGCGGCCACTCGGCGCACTCGCGCAGCCGCACGCCAGCGCGGCCCGCGCGCGCGAGCGGGTGCTCGGCATGCATGATCGCGTGCAGCCGCTGCTCGAGCAGCACCTGACGCTCCACCCCGGGCTGCGCCGGCAGGTTGAACACCAGCGCCAGATCGATCTCGAAGGCGCGCAGCGCGGTCAGCGCCTGGCCGTGGTCGAACACCCGCACCTGGAAGTCCACCAGCGGATGGCTGCGCCGGAAGCGCGCGATCACCGGCGCGAGAAAGGACGGCGCCAGCGCCTGGCTGATCGCCACCCGCACGGTGCCGCGACGCAGCCCGCGCAACTCCTCGATGCGCGAGCGGACATGGTCGAGCGCCGCGGCCCGGCTGCGCACATAGTCGATGAAGAGTTCGCCGGCAGCGGTGAGGCGCATGCCGCGCGGCAGCCGCTCGAAGATCGGCGTGCCGAGTTCCTCCTCGAGGTCGAGCAACCGGCGGTTGACCGCCGAGGGCGCGACATGCAGCCGCTCGGCCGCGCCGCGGATGGAGCCCGCGCGGGCGATCTCGTCGACATAGCGAAGGAAGCGCAGGTGGTTCATGGGCTGCGGTACAGGGATGGGGATGGGGATGGGGATGGGCCGATCATAGAACCGTTGCCGTTTTGGCAACAGTGCAATGGTCATTCAGCATGCTTGGTGGACGCTTTCAGGCACGGGAGATGCGTGACCTGCCGGCATGACCCGCCGAACCTCCCGCACACGCACCAGCACCGCGCAGCCTGGGGTGGCTGCCCTGCCAACGGGCGCGGCGCGCGCACCACAACCGGGCGTCTACGGCCCGGCCGCGCACAACGCCTGGACGCTGACCGGCGAGACGGTCTCGCTGGTGCGGCAGCCGAAGCGGCCGCGCCCGCTCACGCTGCCGGCGCAGCCGCAGGCGCTGCGCCTGGACCTCGCCCGCAGCGCGCTGGTGATCGTCGACATGCAGAACGACTTCTGCCACCCGAAGGGATGGTTCGGCCAGAAGGGCATCGATGTGCGGCCGATGCGCCGGCCGATCCCGGTGATCGCCGGGCTGCTGCCGGCCTGGCGCGCGGCCGGCGGCACGGTGGTCTGGCTGCACTGGGGCGTCCGACCCGACCGGCTGAATCTCAGCCCGACCATCCAGTTCAAGGGGCGCCACCCGCGTGACGGCGGCGCCGATCGGGCGGGTTACGCCGAGGCCTCGCCGGAGGACCGCGGCCTGTCGGTGGTACCGGGCCACTGGGGCGCGCAGGCCGTGGACGAACTGCCGCCCGCGCCCGGCGACATCACGGTCTTCAAGCACCGCCTGAGCGGCTTCTGGGACAACGAGCTCGACAGCGTGCTGCGCGGCCAGGGCCTGCAGACCCTGCTCTTTGCCGGCGTGAACACCGACCGCTGCGTGTTCTCCACGCTGCAGGACGCGGGCTTTCTCGGCTACGACTGCCTGCTGCTGGAAGACGCCTGCAGCACGCCCTCGCCGGCCTATGTCAGCCGCGCCATCCACTTCATCGTGCGACAGCTGCACGGCTTCACCGCCACCGCCGCCGACCTGCTGGCGGCCTTGCCCACGCCCCGTGACAAGGCCCGCACCGTCGGCGCCACGCGCGCGGCTTCCCCTTCCCGACCCAAGAGGAGTTCGACATGAGCCTGATCAACCGGCGCACCGCATCGCGCGCCCTGGCCGGCCTGCTGGCCGCGGCCGGCATCGCCCTGGGCACCATGCCCGTCGCAGCCACGGCCCAGACCCGCATCAAGATGGTGCTGAACTGGAAGTACGAAGGCCCGCAGGCCTGGTTCTTCATGGCCCAGGACAAGGGCTACTTCAAGGCCGAGGGCCTCGATGTGGAGATCGACCAGGGGGAGGGCTCGGCGGCCTCGATCCCGAAGGTGGCCTCGGGCGCCTATCAGGCCGGCTTCGGCGATCTGAATGCGGTGATCGACTTCTCGGCGCGCCGGCCCGCCGACGCCCCGCTGGCGGTGTTCATGATCTACAACACCCCGCCCTTCACCATCGTGGTCAAGCAGGACAGCCCGATCCGCTCGCCCAGGGACCTGGAGGGCCGCACCGTGGGCGGGCCGGCCAACGACGCCGCGCTGCGTCTGTTCCCGGCCTTCGCGCGGCTGGCCGGCGTCGACGCCTCGAAGGTGTCGATCAGCAACATGGCGCCCAACCTGCGCGAGCAGATGCTGATGCGCGGCCAGGTGGATGCGGTGTTCGGCTTCGTGACCACGGTGAGCTTCAGCGCGAAGGCGATGGGCCTGGACCCGACGAAGGAGCTGCGCTTCATCCGCTACGGCGAGCACGGCATGGATCTCTACTCCAACGCGGTGTTCTTCTCGCGCGGCTTCGTGAAGGACAACCCGAAGGCGGTGCAGGGCTTCCTGCGCGCGCTCACCCGCGCCATGCGCGATGTGATCGCCGACCCCGACGCGGCGATCGAGACCGTGCTCAAGCGCGAGCCCCTGCTCAAGCGCGAGGTCGAGAAGGAGAAGCTGCTGTTCACCCTGCGCAGCGACATGAGCCATCCCGAGCTCGCGCGCCTGGGCGTGGGCGATGTCGATGACGCCCGCCTGCGCAAGGCGATCGGGATCGTGGTCGAGGCCAACCAGCTGCCGCGCAGCCCCGCGCCGACCGAGGTCTTCGACCGCAGCTTCCTGCCGCCGCGCGCCGAGCGCCCGGCCAAGCTCTTCTGAGGCCGATGCCGTGGATCTTCAGCTGACCGACAAGGTGGCGGTGATCACCGGCCCTGCCAAGGGCATGGGTGCGGCGATCACCCTGGCCTTCGCCCGCGAGGGCGCGCGCCTGGTGCTGGCCGGCCGGGACCTCGCCGCCATCGAGCCGGTGGCGCAGCAGGCTCGCGCGCTGGGCGTGCCAGCGATCGTGGTCGCCTGCGACCTCACCGTGGCGGCGCAGACCGAGGCGCTGGCCGCAGCCGCGCTGCAGGCCTTCGGCCGCATCGATGTGCTGGTGAATGTGGCCGGCGGCTCGGGCCCGATCGGCAAGACCGGCTGGGAGACCACGCCCGAGGAGTTCGACGAGATCGTGCAGCTCAACATGAAGGGCTGCTTCAACACCATGCGCGCGGTGCTGCCGACGATGATCGCGCAGCACGGCGGCAAGGTGGTCAATGTGGGCGGCACCTTCGGCATGCGCGGGCGCGCCGGCCGCATGGCCTACTCGGCCTCGAAGTGGGGCCTGCGCGGCATCACCAAGAGCTTCGCGCTGGAGGCCGGGCCGCACAACATCAACATCAACTGCGTGGCGCCGGGCATGGTCGACGGGCCGCGCTTTCGCGAGAAGGTCTGCGCCAACATGGCCCGCACCCTGGGCATCAGCCTGGAGGAGGCGATGACCCGCCATGCCGCCGACTACGCGCTGCGCCGGGTCAGCACCGACGCCGATGTCGCCAACGCCTGCCTGTTCCTCGCCAGCGAGGTGTCGCGCCAGATCACCGGCACCGACCTCCCGGTGGATGGCGGCTGGGCCGCGCTCTGAGGAGGACGCGATGAAACCCGAGATCGACCTGGTGATCCGCGGCGCGCAGGTGGTATCGCCCGAGGCGATCCGCCCGGCGTCGGTGGCGATTGCCGGCGGCAAGGTGGTGGCCGTGGGCCATGACGACCTGATGCCCCCGGCCCGCGAGACCCTGAACGCCGATGGCCTGTACCTGCTGCCCGGCGCGATCGACAGCCATGTGCACTTCCGCGACCCGGGCTATCCGCACAAGGAGACCTGGAAGACCGGGTCGGCGGCGGCCGCCTGCGGCGGCGTGACCACCGTGTTCGAGATGCCCAACACCAACCCGCCCACCGGCACGGTGGCGGCGCTGCGCCTGAAGCAGCAGGCTGCGGCGGCATCCTGTGTGGACTACGGTATCCACGGCCTGCTCGGCGACGACACCGTCGACCATCTCGAGGCCTTGCTGGACGCCGGCGTGACCAGCTTCAAGGCCTTCGTGGGCAACACCTTCGGCAACCTGCCCGCGCCCTCGGATGGCGCGCTGCTGGAAGGCTTCGAGAAGCTCGCGCTGCTCGGCTACCGCACCGCGGTGCACGCCGAGAACTCCTCCATCCTGTTCCGCCGCCAGCAGAAGATGCAGGCGGCAGGCCGCATCGATGCCATGGCCCACCTCGCCTCGCGGCCCGCGGTGGCCGAGATCGAGGCGATCGGCCGGGTGATCACGCTGGCGGAGTGGACCGGCGCGCGGCTGCACATCGCCCACCACAGCGCCGCCGACTCCCTCTTCCTGGTGCGCGAGGCCAAGCGGCGCGGTGTGGACATCACCGTGGAGACCTGCCCGCAGTACCTGCTGCTGAACACCGAACGGATGCTCAAGCTGGGCGGCATCATGCGGCTGAACCCGCCCATCCGCGAGGCGCGCCACAACCAGCCGCTGTGGGATGCCCTGGTGGACGGCACGATCGACATGATCGCCACCGACCACGCGCCGCACACCCCCGAGGAGAAGCAGCGCGAAAGCATCTGGGACTGCGACTGCGGCTTTCCGGGCGTCGAGACGCAGATGCCGCTGATGCTCACCGAGATCGGCCGCGGCCGCGCCACGCTCATGGACTACGTGCGCTGGAGCGCAGTGGCGCCGGCGCGCGCCTGGGGCATCTACGGACCCAAGGGCGTGATCGCGCCCGGCGCCGACGCCGACATCGCGGTGGTGGACATGAACCGCACCGCGGTCATCTCCCAGAACGGTCTGCAGTCGATCAGCCGGATCTCGCCCTGGCACGGCCGCGCGGTGCGCGGCTGCCCGGTCCACACCCTGGTGCGCGGCCGCTTCGTGATGCGCGAGGGCCGCCTGGTGAGCGAGGCCACCGGCTGGGGCCGCTCGGTGAAGGAGCGCCAGCAGATGCCGCCGGCTCGCCCGCGCAACACCGAGCTCAGCACGGCCGCCATCCTGACCACGCCGCCCGGCGTGCCGCCCAACGCGCTGCCGGTGCCGGAGGCGCAGCGATGAGCGCCGCAACCGACACCATGGCGACGCATGCGCCCCCCCGACCTGCGGGTGCGCAACAGGTGCAGGCCTGGCGGGTGCCCTGCCGCGGGCCGGCCGACCTCGGCGGCGTACAGGCCCTGATCGATGCCGGTGAACTGGTGCCCGCCGAGATCGTGGCGGTGATGGGCAAGACCGAGGGCAATGGCTGCGTCAACGACTACACCCGCGAGCTCGCCTCGCAGGCCTGGTGCCACCTGCTCGCACCGCTGCTCGGCTGCACGCCCGCGCAGGTCCACGATCGGGTGGCGCTGGTGATGTCGGGCGGCACCGAGGGCGTGCTGTCGCCCCACTTCACGGTGTTTGCCCGCCGGCAGGTGGCCGCCGACCAGGCCCGACCGGGCAAGCGGCTGGTGCTGGGCATCGCCCATACCCGCGATTTCGCGCCGCATGAACTCGGCCGCGCCGCGCAGATCAGCGCGACGGCCGAGGCGGTGCGCGCCGCGATGCGGGATGCCGGCATCGACGACCCGGCCGATGTGCACTTCGTGCAGGTGAAGTGCCCTTTGCTCACCTCGGCAAAGATTGCCACGGCCCAGGCCGCCGGCATGGCACCGGTCACCCGCGACACCTACGAGTCGATGGGCTGGTCACGCGGCGCCTCGGCGCTGGGCGTGGCGGTGGCGCTCGGCGAAGTCGCGCCCGCAGCCATCGACGAGCACGCGGTGCTCACCGACTGGTCTCTGCACTCGGCGCGCGCCTCGGCCTCGGCCGGCATCGAGCTCGACGGCAATGTGGTGATCGTGTTCGGCGAGGCCGCCGGCAGCGCCTCGGCGCTGCGCATCGGCCACACCGTGATGCGCGACGCGATCGACGCCGCCTCGGTGCGCCGGCTGCTGCGCGAGCGCTTCGCGCTCGACCCCGACACCGATGCGCCGGCGATCGCCGCGCGGCTGGTGAACCTGCTGGCCAAGGCCGAAGCCAGCCCCGAGGGCGCGGTGCGCGGCGCGCGCCACACCATGCTCAACGATTCCGACATCAACGCCACCCGCCATGCCCGCGCCGCGGTCGGCGGGGTGCTGGCCTCGATCGCCGGCCACACCGCGCTCTATGTGTCGGGCGGCGCTGAACACCAGGGCCCGGCCGGTGGCGGACCGGTCTGCGCGATCGTGAGGATGGAACCATGAGCGCCGATGCCGTGATCGACCTGGCCGACGTGACCATGCGCTACGGCGCGGGCGAGGGCGCCACGCTGGCGCTGGAAAGCACCAGCCTGCGCATCGGGCAGGGCGACTTCGTGGCCCTGGTGGGCCCCAGCGGCTGTGGCAAGTCGACCATCCTGAAGCTGGTGGCCGGGCTGCTGCGGCCCAGCGCCGGCGGCGTGATCGTGGGCGGGCGCGAGGTGGGCGCGGTGGGCAGCCAGGCGGTGCGCATCGGGCTGGCCTTCCAGAACCCCACCATGCTGCCCTGGCTCACCATCCGCGAGAACCTGATGATCCCGCTGAAGATCGTCGAGCCCTTCCGCAGCGAGTACCGACGCAAGCGGCGCGGCGAATACGCCGACCGGGCCGAGGCACTGCTCGCGCAGGTGGGCCTTGCGGGCTTCGGCAGCAAGCGCCCCTGGCAGCTCTCCGGGGGCATGCTGCAGCGCGCCTCGCTTTGCCGGGCGCTCATCCACGAGCCGCAGCTGCTGCTGCTCGACGAACCCTTCGGCGCGCTCGACCAGTTCACGCGCGAGGAGCTCTGGGCGATCCTGCAGCAGCTCTGGATCACGCAGCGGCCCACGGTGCTGCTGGTCACGCACGACCTGCGCGAATCGGCCTACCTGGCCAACCGCATCTGCGTGATGAGCGCGCGGCCGGGCCGCATCCTGGAGGACCGTGCGGTGGACTTCCCGCGGCCGCGCACCCTCGAGATGAGCTACGCGCCGCCCTTCGCCGAACTGGTGCAGGCGCTGCGCATGCGCATCGCCCACGCCCGTACCGACACCGCCCCCCTGACCGGAGCCGCCTGATGAGCACTCCCGCCACGCGCCTTCGCCAGCGCCTGCTCTCGGCCGGCGCCCTGATCGGCTTCTTCCTGCTCTGGGAAGCCGGCTGCCGCGCCTTCGGCGTGTCCGACCTGGTGCTGCCGCGGCCCTCGCAGATCCTCGCCGTGCTCATCCAGAAGCTGCCGCTGCTGTTGCCGCACACCGTGCAGACCCTCAGCACCACCCTGGCCGGCTTCGGCCTGGGCGTGCTCGCCGGGGTGCTGATCGGCGTGCTGATCGGCAGCTCGCGGCTGGCCTACGATGTCGCCTACCCGTTGCTGGTGGGCTTCTCGAGCATCCCCAAGGTGGCGGTGGTGCCGATCTTCGTGGTGTGGTTCGGCGCCGGCACGGTGCCGGCGATCATGACCGCGATGGTGATCAGCGTGTTCCCGGTGGTGGTCAACGTGGCCACCGGCCTGGCCACCACCGAGCCCGAGCTCGAGGATGTGCTCAAGGTGCTCGGCGCAAGCCGCCTCGACATCCTCTGGAATGTCGGCCTGCCGCGCGCCCTGCCCTACCTGTTCGCGTCGCTGAAGATCGCCATCACGCTGGCCTTCGTCGGCTCGGTGCTGTCCGAGACCGTGGCCGCCAACAAGGGCATCGGCAACGTGATGATGATCGCCAGCGGCAACTTCGATGTACCGCTGGTGTTCGCCGGCCTGTTCATCCTCGCCGTGATGGGGGTGGCGCTGTACGCGATCTCGGCCTTCATCGAGGCCCGGCTCACCGGCTGGACCCAGCGCAAGACCGACATGGCGATGGGCTGAGCCCCGGCCGCGCATCCGCTCCCAACCCCTCAGGAGTCTTCGACCATGAGCCTTGCCCCACGCTCGCGCCAACGGCGCGCCGCGCTCGGCGCCGCCGCCGCACTCGGCACCCTCGGCACCCTCGGCACGCTGGGCCTCGCGCCCGCCCGCGCCCAGGAGCTGGTGCCTATCCGCTTCGTGCTGGACTGGAAGCTGCAGGGCATCCATGCCTGGTACTACCTGGCCGAAGACCGCGGCTATTTCGCCGCCGAAAAGATCGCCATGACCATCGACCAGGGCGACGGTTCGGCCGCGGCGGTCACCAAGGTAATGGCCGGTGCCTACCAGGCCGCCTTCGGCGACATCAACGCCATCGCGCAGAACGCGGCCGCAAGGCCGGGCAGCGCGCCGGTGATGGTGATGATGATCTACAACCGCTCGCCCTTCGCGCTGATCACCCGCACCGCGGGGCCGGTGCGCAGCCTGAAGGACCTCGAAGGCCGCACCCTGGGCACGCCGGCTGGCGGCGCGGCGGCGCGCATGTTCCCGGTGCTGGCCGAGAAGGCCGGCCTCGATGCGGCGAAGGTCAAATGGACCAACATGGCGCCCAACCTGCAGGAGCAGTTCCTGTTGCAGGGCCATGTGGATGCGTCGGCGGTGTTCTCGGTAACCGCCTACATGAACCTGATCGCGCAGGGTGTCGATCCCGACAAGGACATCCGCTGGTTCCACTATGCCGATCACGGCATCGACCTCTACGGCAACGGCATCCTGGTCTCGCAGGCCCTGGTCAGGGAGCGGCCGCAGACCGTGGCCGGCCTGGTGCGCGCCATCCACAAGGGCATCCGCGACACCGCCGCCGATCCTGACGCGGCGATCGCGGCGCTGGCCCGGCGCGAGCCGCTGATCAACCGCGATCTCGAGAAGCGCCGGCTGCTCTATGCCCTGCGCACCGCCATGCTCACCCCGGAAGTGCTGGCCGGCGGCTTCGGCGATGTGAGCGACACGCGGCTCGCCAATTCGGTCAACCAGCTCAAGGCTGCCTTCGACCTGCCCCGCGCGCCGGCCGCCGGCGAGATCTTCGACCGCCGTTTCCTGCCGCCGCTCGCGGAGCGTCGCTGGGCCGCGAAGTGAGCGCGGGCCTCGCGTCAACGCTCGATCTGGCCTGGCTGCTCGCCGATCCCGGACGGGCGCCGGCACAGGCCCATCGTCGGCTGCGGATGGCCGAGGGCCGGATCACCGGCATCGAGCCCCTGCCCGGCACGGCCCCCGGCCCGCGCCGGCTGGCGATGCCGGCGCTGGTCAATGCCCATGACCATGCCCGCACCTTCCGCAGCGCCACGCTCGGCGCGGCCGAGCAGCCGCTGGAGACCTGGCTGGCCTGGCTCGGCGTGCTGCCCGGGGTCGATCCCTGGCTTTGCGCCGCCACCTCCTTCGCGCGCTCGGCGCGCAAGGGCGCGGCCCGGGTGATGGTCCACTACACCCGGGTGCAGGGCGGCCGACCCTACCTCGACGAAGCGCTGGCGGTGGCTCGCGCGGCCGGCGATGTCGGCATCCGCATCGGGCTGGCGGTGGCCATCCGCGACCGGCAGGGCATCGGCTACGCCGATGACGACACCGTGCTGGCGGCGCTGCGCCCCGGCATCCGGGGCGCGGTGCACGAGCGCCTGTCGGTGCGCGCCGAGCCTCCCGCCGCCCATCTCGCGCGGGTCGATGAACTCGCCACCGCGGTGGACGAGGCCGGGCTTGCCGGACAGGTCTCGGTGCAGTTCGGACCGACCGCGGTGCAGTGGTGCAGCCCGGCCCTGCTCGCGGCCGTGGCGCAGGCCTCGGCCGACACCGGCCGCGGCGTGCACATGCACCTGCTGGAGACCCGCTACCAGCGCGAGTGGGCCGACCGGGTGCATCCCGAGGGCATCGTGCGCATGCTCGATGCGATCGGGCTGCTCAGCCCGCGTCTCACCCTGGCCCACTGCGCCTGGGCCCGCCCCGAGGAGCTCGCGCTGCTGGCCGAGCGCGGCGTGACCATCGCGGTGAACACCTCCTCGAACCTCGGCCTGCGCTCGGGCATCGCGCCGGTGGCCGAGATGCTGCGGCAGGGCTGCCGGGTGGCCATGGGCCTGGACGGCATGGCCTTCGACGAGGACGACGACGGACTGCGCGAACTGCGGCTGGCCTGGGCGCTGCACCGCGGCTGGGGCTTCGAGGAAGCCATGTCGCGGGCCCAGCTCTGGGACTTCGCGCTGCGCCATGGCCGACGCAGCGTCGACGGACCGATGCCGGCC
>CAIZPE010000194.1 GCA_903934795.1 uncultured bacterium
AGGTGGGCACATCGGGCAGCGTCGCCTGGCGCGCGGTGCCGATGACCGCCACCATGCGCAGCTTGCCCGCCCGGTGGTACTCGATGAAGTCAGGCACCGAGCCCACCCCGGCCGGGATCTGGTTGCCGAGCATGTCGGCCATCATGGGCGCGCCCCCCCGGTAGGCCGCGGCGACAATGTCGAGCTTGTTGCGCTCACCAATCACCTTGACCAGGAATTCCGGCACCGAGGCCGGCGCCGGAATGCCGATGGTGGCCTTGCCGCCACGGCCCTTCACCCAGGCGAGGAACTCGGCATAGCTGCGCGCCGGCGTACCGCCCGACACCGCGAGACCGTTCACGAAGGTGGCAAACCCGGCCACCGGCACGAAATCCTGGGCCGGGTCGAAGCCGGGGTTCTTCAGCACCAGGGGCAGGATCGAGATGGTGTGGTCATGCGAGATGAAGAAGGTGGTGCCATCGGGCGGCGAGGACTTGAGCATCTGCGCCGCGATCTGGCCACCGGCGCCGGGGCGGTTCTCGACCACCACCGGCACGCCGAGCTCGTCCTTGAGCCGATCGGCGACGGCGCGTGCGATGGCGTCGGTGCCGCCGCCCGGCGGAAAGCCCACCAGGATGCGCACCGGGCGCGGCGCCTGGGCGAGCGCGAGATTGCAGAAAAGAACCAGCAGCAGGGCGAGCAGCGGACGCAGGAGGTTGGTTGCCATCGGAACTCCGGGTGGGTCGATACGGATCGGGGGGACCGATTCTCGCAAGGAATCGGCCGGCGGGCGAGCCGTCGCCCCCTATCATCGGCACCATCATGCGCGCGCCCGTCGACCTCGCCCACGCCAGCCGTCTCGTCAACCATGGCCCCACGGTGCTGGTGAGCTGCGCTGCCGGGGGCGTCCGCAACCTCATGGCCGCCGCCTGGTCGATGCCGGTGGAGTTCACGCCACCGCGCATCGCGGTGGTGATCGACAAGCGCACCCTCACCCGCGAGCTCATCCTCGCGTCGGGCACCCTGGCGCTGAACATCGCCACCCGTGCGCAGGCCGATCTCACCTGGACCGTGGGCAGCGTCAGCGGCCGCGACAGCCTGCCGGCGCGCGACAAGTTCACGCAGTACGGCATCGCCAGCTTCGCCGGGCCGCTGCTGGGGCTGCCGCTGGTCGAGGGCTGCGCGGGCTGGCTGGAGTGCCGCCTGCTGCGCGAGCCGCACGCCGAGGATGCCTACGACACCTTCTTCGTCGAGGCGGTGTCGGCGCTGGCCGACAGCCGCGTGTTCAGCCAGGGTCGCTGGTCACTGCGATCCGACAACGCCGAGCTCCACACCCTGCACCATCTCGGCGCGGGCCTCTTCGGTGTGCCTTCCTCGCTGGTGCAGGGCCAGACCCTGCCTGGGGCGTCCGGCTGACCGGTCCGGCAGCGCGCGGGGGCAGGCCTACAATGCCGGCATGAGCCGGGAACTCTCAGAACTCTTCGACCGCAATCGCCAGTGGGCCGCCAACACCGAGGCTCGATCGCCGGGCTTCTTCACCGGTCTGCTGTCGCAGCAGTCACCCCGCTACATGTGGCTGGGCTGCGCCGACAGCCGGGTGCCGGCCAACGAGCTGGTGGACCTTCTGCCCGGCGAGCTCTTCGTCCACCGCAATGTGGCCAACCTGCTGGTCCACTCCGACCTGAACGCGCTCTCGGTCATCCAGTACGCGGTTGATGTGCTGGGCGTGCAGCACATCATCGTGGTCGGCCACAGCAAGTGCGGCGGGGTGCGGGCCGCGCTGGACAACCAGCGGGCAGGTCTGGTCGACAACTGGCTGCGCCATGTCCAGGATGTGCGCGACACCCACGAGGCCTTCCTCTCGGGCCTGCCCCATGAACTGCAGGTGGACGCGCTGGTGGAGCTCAATGTGCTCGAACAGGCGCGCAACGTCTGTCGCACCACCATCGTGAGGGACGCCTGGCAGCGCGGCCAGTCGGTGGCGGTGCACGGCTGGGTCTACGGTCTGCACGACGGCCTGCTGCGCGACATGGCCATCACGGCATCGGCCCACGAGGACGTGGCCGATGCCTACGATGTGGCGCTGGCCAGCCTGCGCCAGCGCTGGCGTCAGGCGGTGCGCCAGCGGGCCAGCCGCACCACCAGCACCGAGGCCAGCGGCAGCACCAGCCCGATCAGCAGCACGGTGAGCAGCAGCGATCCGAGCTCGCTGTAGTCGGCCGGGGTCTGGATCGCGCCGCCGGGGCCCTTCACCTGCCGGGTCACGGTGTAGGCCTGGTTCAGGTACTTGGTGCCCAGCTGCGACGCCGACAGCGCCAGGTTGGTGAACGAGGCCATCACCGCGAAGAAGGTGGCCTTCAGGTGCGCCGGCGCCGAGTTGGCGATCCAGGCCAGCATCGGGATCATCGAGATCTGGCCCAGCGGCGACTCCAGCGCGGTGTCCACCAGGGCAATGAAGCGGGCATCGACCACGCCACCGGTACGCGCCGCCGTCCATTCATGCAGGCCGTGGTACATGCCCAGGGTGGGCAGCGAGAGCAGCGCACCGAACAGCGTCAGCACCACCACGATCTTCCCGATGCTGTGTTCGGCGATGAAGCGCCGGAACAGGAAAAGCCCCGCCAGCGAGAGCACGCTGCCCAGCAGCGAGAGCCGGGCAAGGAAGGACTGGTCGAAGCCGAGTTCGTCGATCATCCACCAGCTCGCGCCAGGCCCCGGGCCGGGCATGGCCCGGAAGATGAACACCACCAGCGCCGTGCCGATCAGCACCCGCCGGGCCTGCGCATCGAGCTCCCGCGTGAGCCGAGTCATCAGGAAGAGGATGACGACCATCGATCCGCCGAACACGATCTCCTGGGCGAAGGACACGCCGCCCAGGCCCACGCTCAGCGTGATCGCCACGAACACCAGGCTGCCGCCGATGATCCAGCGGTTGGGCTCGGTCTTCTCGGGCGCTTCATGCAGCAGCGCGGCGATCTCCGTTCGGCTGCGGCCGGCGCGGGCCAGGCGTGCGGCCGCCCGCCAGCGGATCCAGGCGGCGAGCATCACGCCCAGCACCGAGAGCACCGGGATGACCAGCGCCATCAGGTAGACATTGGCGTAGAGCGCCACCTTCTGCGCCTCGGGCAGGCCCGACGAACCCTGGAAGACCCAGACATTGATCAGCCCGACCAGCACCGTGCCGCCGATGATCGCCACCCGGCCGAGCATCTGCATGGTGGTGTGCATGGCCTTGCGGGTCTGGGCGTCGATCGGCCGGCCCTCGTCGTCGGTGGCGGGCACCGCCTCGACGGTCATCGCGTCGGCAACGCAGTCCTGCAGCACATAGCCCAGCGGCGCGAGCAGCGCCGAGATCACATACCAGGTCTCGCGCGAGGCGATCGCGGTCATGGCCGCGGTGTGCGAGATCAGCCCGACCATGATCAGCAGGCTGGCCGCGATGATGGCGGCGCCCAGCCACACCAGCCAGGCCTTCCAGCGCCAGATCAGGTCCACCAGGTGGCCCAGCGGCATCTTCAGCGCCCAGGGAATGCCGGCCCAGAAGCCGAGCGAGGCCAGGAAGGCGGCCGACAGCCCGAGGTAGTCCTTGACGAAGAAGGTGCCGACGATGCCGGTGAGGCCCGACACGCCGGCGGCCACATAGACCATCAGCGGCGGAAGATAGGACCAGCGCATCTCGCGACCGAGCGAGAACACGACACGGTCCAGCCAGCGCCAGAGCAGGCCGCCACGGGAAGAGGAATCGGGGGTCATGGCAGGTGCGAAGTCGGTGTGCGACGAGGGTATCACCGCCGGCGAGCGCGCTCGGCGATGTCCGGGCCAGGCCAGGCGGCTACTGCGCCCACTGGATGAATTCGCGCACCGCCGGATAGATGCGCCGTTCCCAGCGCCGGCCGCTGAACACGCCGTAATGCCCGACGCCGGGCTGCAGAAGGTGGGTCTTGCGGTACACCGGCATGCGGCTGCAGAGATCCTGCGCCGCCAGGGTCTGGCCGATGCCGCAGATGTCGTCGCGCTCGCCTTCGATGGTGAGCAGGAAGGGGCGGCGGATGGCCGAGCAATCGACCGGCCGGCCGCGGACCTGCATGCGGCCCAGCGGCAGGTCATGTTCCTGGAAGACTGCGCGCACGGTCTCCAGGTAGAACTCGGCGGGCAGGTCCATCACCGCGAAGTACTCGCGGTAGAAGTCGCGGATCGCATCGGCGCGGGCATGATCGCCGGCGACCCGCGCATCGCGCAGCGCCAGGAAGGACTGCCGGTGCCGCTCCTGATTCATGCTCATGAACGCGGTGAGCTGCACGAAACCGGGATACACCCGCCGGCCGGCCCCCGCGCAGGGCGCAGGCACCGTGCTGATCAGGTTGCGCTCGAACCACGCGATGGGGTTCTCCTGGGCCATCTGATTGACCCGGGTCGGGCTCTGGCGGGTATCGATCGGACCGGCCATCAGCACCAGGCTGGCCGGCTGGCAATCATCCTGATCGGTCGCCATCAGCGCGGTCGCGGCCAGGCAGGCCACGGTCGGCTGGCAGACCCCCACCAGATGGGTGGGCGGCCCCAGGGTCTGCAGGAAACGGATCAGGTGCAGCACATACTCGTCGAAGCCGAACCGGCCGCAGGCCGGCGCAATGTCGCGGGCGTTGATCCAGTCGGTAAGACAGACCTCGTGGTCCTGCAGCAGGGTGCGCAAGGTGCCCGACAGCAGGGTCGAGAAGTGCCCCGACATCGGCGCCACCAGCAGCACCCGGGGCTCGTCGCGGGCACCGACCTTGCGAAAGCGCAGCAGACGGCAGAACGGGGTCTCGTCGACCGTGTCGACGAGGATGGGCCGGGGCTCGCCGCGGGCATCGGTCACCGGCGCCAGCGGGAAATCCGGCCGGGTGTGGGTCAGGCCCAGCAGCGACATCACCTCCAGGTTGGCCGAGAGCTGCCGCCACGCGGGCGCGCCGGGCAGGAGCGGCGCGCTGCCGACGAGCTCGGCGCCAAGGGCAGCCCACTGCCGCAGAAGGTCGCCCTGGCGGGCGAAGGCGTCGTAGGCGGCGTAGATCATGGTCAGCGTGCAAGCAGGAAGCGTACCCGTGCCCGGCGCTCCGTCCATCACCCCGTGGCGCGGAACTTGCGTCGCGCAGCGGATCAGTCTCTCCGGGAGCCGAACCGTGCCTGACACCCCCCCACCCGCCCGCAGCCGAGCGCGCGCGGTGAAGACGGAACCGCCTGCCCGCCTGTCAATCAGCAGCCAGAACTACTCCTCCTGGTCGCTGCGGGGCTGGCTGATGTGCCGGTTCAGCGGCCTGAGCTTCGAGCTGGACAAGGTCGCGCTCGATGCGCCCGGCGCCCGCGCCGAACTGCTGCTGCTGGCCCCCTCCATCCTGGTGCCCTGCCTCACGCACCGCGGCATCCGGGTCTGGGACACCCTGGCCATCGGCGAGTACCTGCACGAGATTGCACCGCAGGCGGGCCTGCTGCCCTCCGATCCGGTGCAGCGTGCACACTGCCGGTCGATCTGCGGCGAGATGCACTCGGGCTTCTCGGCCATGCGGGCCTCGCTGCCCATGAACATCAAGGCGCGGCTGTCGAGCTTCAAGGTCTGGGCCAAGGCCCGGCAGGACATCGACCGCATCGAGGAGATCTGGCAGGACTGCCTGGAGCGCTACGGCGGGCCCTTCCTCTTCGGCGAGCGCCGTACGCTGGCCGATGCGATGTTCGCGCCGGTGGCCAGCCGCTTCATGACCTACCAGGTGGCGCTGAGCGAGGCCAGCGCAGGGTATCGCGACACCATCATGGCCCTGCCGGAGATGGCCGAGTGGCGCGAAGGTGCGCTGGCCGAACCCGACGAGGTGGATGAACTCGACATGGAGTTCTGAGGGAGCAGGCTCATCGGGTGAGCCTTCGGACGCGGACAATCGCCCTCGGGATCGCTTATCGTCCGGCGATACCATGCCATGCCATGACCGCCCGCAACGGGCGTCGAGCACCCGAGGAAAGCATGTCGCGCCGCATCGATCCGCTCCGGTTCCTCATTGCCTGCGGCATCGCGCTCCTGCTGCCGATCCTGGCCGCGCTGGGCGGCTGTGGCGGAGGGTCGTCGGGCGGCGGCAACGCAGCGCCCGCCCCGGAGGTGCCCGCCACCGAAGCGCCCGCAGCCAGCATCGCCCGCTTCACCACCGTCAACACCAACACCACGGTCACGCTCGATGGCAGCGGGAGCGCACCCGCCGCCGGCCTCGGCTACCAGTGGACACTGACCAGCAGGCCGGCCGGCAGCAGCGCCACCCTGACCAACCCCACCAGCGCCACCCCGGTCATCACGCCCGACATCGGCGGAACCTACACCGTGGTGCTCACGGTCACCAACAGCGCCGGGCAATCGGCGGTCGATACCTTCACCTTCACGGTGGTGCAGGTCACTGATCCGGCCATCGTGCTCGGCAGCGCCGAACCGCTCTCGGGCTCCGTGCCGCTGTCGCTGTCCGGAACGGTGGCGGGCAGCGTCACCTGGTATGTCGACCTGATGCTGCTGGGCACCGGCTCAAGCACCACGGGCGCGCCCATCACCTGGAATACCGCGTCCTACACCAACGGGTCCCACTCGATCATCGCCCGCATCCAGGTGGGGGCCAACAGCTACCAGGAGGTGCGGCGCACCGTCACGGTGGGCAACTCCTCGGTCACGCTGCTCACCGCCACACCCTCGGGCACCACCGGCACCATCAACATCGACGCACGGGCCTCGTCCGGCTATGGCATCACCTCGGTCAGCGGCAGCCTCGATGGCGGACCCGCCACCGTCCTGACCGCTCCCAACGCCTGCTCCCGTTTCTGCAGCGGCAGCAACGATGTCTACCGGTTCACCGTCACCGCCGGCGTCGTGGGCTCGGGCAGCCACACCCTGGTGATCGTGGCCACCGACAACAACGGCAGCGGTCGAACGCTCACCGTGCCGGTGCCGGTCTCCAACGCGCCGGTGCTCACGCTTGACGGCCCCACCGATGGCGCCCTCGTCAATGGCACGCTGCGCATCAACGGCAACGCCGTCACCGACAAGGGCGGCACCGTGACCACGGTGGCCAGGCTCGGCGATGTCCAGGTGCTGGGCACCACGCTCGGCAGCTTCGACGCCGTCTATGACATCACCGGCATCGCCGCTCGCGACTACACGCTGACGGTCACCGCCACCGACAAGGACGGCCTGTCCAGCGTCGTCACCCGCAAGGTGGTGATCACCTCCAGCCCCGCGCTCAGCCACACGCCGGTGTTCACGCTGCCCCCGGGCGCGAGCCTGCTGGCAGCCGAAGGCACCCAGGTGCTGGTCGCCACCCCCGGTGGCGGCGCCTATCTGCGCGATCTGGTCAGCGGCACGGAGGTCGTGCTGCGCAACGCCGCCGGCATCCAGTACGCCACCGACTGGCAGATCAGCGCGGGACGGGTCTACGCGCAGGCCAAGGACAGCGACTGCACCCCCACCTTCAACTGCATCTACAGCTGGGATGTCAGCGGCACGCGCAGCAACCTCTCCACGGCAAGCCCCCATACCACCGGGTCGGCCTACCAGGAAAACCCCGTGGCCCGGGGCGGGTTCGTGGTCTGGACCAACTGGAACGGCCCCAACACCGGCAGCTACACGCTGCACGAAGCCGCCACGGGCAGGTTCACCCGGATCAGCCAGCCCGCCGGCATCAACTATGTGGGCAACACCGACTACGACCTGGCCGTGGTCGGCGGTGTGGTGCACTTCGTCTACTGGGGCCAGACCGGTGGCAGCGGCACCTCGTCCACCTTCGACATCGTCCGCTGGCAATCGGACACCGGCGTCTCCACGCGGCTCACCAGCGATGGGGTGCGCAACATCTATCCCCAGACCGATGGGATGCGCATCGCCTGGCAACGCTCGCCGGTGGGCGGCAGCGTCGATGGCACGGTGTCGCTGATCACCCAGCCGCTCTCCGGCGGCGCCTCCACCACCCTGGCGAGCGGCGCATCGGCCAGCTTCTTGCTGCGTGGCGGCGTGCTCGCCTGGCGCGAACCGGCGCCCACCAGCCCGGCCGTGAAAGCGGCCAGCGCCGCCGGCACCACGGTGCTGTCCCCCCTGAGCAGCGGCGTGCTCTACGCCAGCGGCGAGGGCAAGGTCATCTACGGGGAAACCGGCTGGGTGTACAGCTGGAACAGCGCCACCGGGCTGCGCACGCTGCGCCTGGAGACCGCACCGGGCGCGGTGTTCGTCACCGGCGGCGCCATGATCTTCACGGTGAACTCGGCGGTCTATCGGGTGGGCTTGTAGGGGGCTGCAGGCGGGCGATGCCCTGGTTCAGTTCGCCCAGCGAGCGACGCGTGTCCGCCACGATGCGGCGGGCCACCTCGTGGCGGACCTCGGCAAGGTCACGGGCCGCCTGCGCCTCGAGGCCGAGCGGGGCGATCAAGGCCCGGGCGGTGGCGATGAACTCGCCGCGGGCCTGGTCCAGCTGCGCGAAGTAGCCGGCGCGGGCCTGGCCAAGGCGCTCGCGCAGCGCCTTCTCGAAGGCCTCGCGCTGGTGAACGATCTCGCCATCGCGGCGCCCGTCATGGTCGCTCATCCACTTGAACAGCCCCGCCAGCAGCACCGCCCCACCCACATAGGGTGCGATCGGCGCCACCAGCGGCAGCACCACCGCGCCGCCGAGCAGGTAGGCGGCTGCACCGGCGCCAAGCGCCGATGCCCCGCCAGCCGCGAGCGTGAAGTTGGCCATCCCCTCGACGGCGTTGACCAGCTGGGTGGCCGGCCGCAGCCCGGGCGCCAGCCGCGCCAGCCGGCTGTGGTGCTGGCGCTCGAGCACCGAGGCATTGACCAGCCGCAGATCCTCCTGGAAAAGACGCAGTTCCTCCTTGAGCAGCTGCAGCTGCCGCTCGTGGCGGCGGGCGATCCGATCCACTCGGCGCTCCAGCTCGCGGCCGAAGGCCGAGCGCCCGATGTCCTGCCAGGCGCGACGGTCCTTCCAGTCATCGGTGCGCAGCCGGCTGGCCACCGCCAGCTCGAAGGCGTTGCCCGCGTCGTGGATCATCTCGTCGAAGTCCTCGTCGAAGGCCTGCTTCTCGTGGTCGATGCGTGCCAGCAGCATCGCCAGCTTCTGACGCACCTGGGCGGTCAGCCGTTCGGACATGGCCAGATACTGGCGCGCGATGGCGCCGGCCTCCGCGGCCACCCCGAGGCTGGTCTCGAAGGCCTGCAAGCGCGCATCCAGCGTCTGGCTGGCGGCAGCCACGGCCGACTGCAGTCGGTCACGGTCGAGGGCGCCATCGAGGTAGGCCGCTCGCGCCCGAGCGAGTTCCGGGTCGCCGCTCAGTCGCAGGCATTCGCTGGCCAGCGGCAACAGGTCGCGGCCGCGCAAGCGGCGCGCCGAGCGCCCGGCGATGTCGCGCCAGAAGGGTGACTGCGGCCCGGCCTCGAAGACGGCAAAACGGCCCTCCTCGAGGCGCAGGCCGAGCGCATCGGCGAGCGAACGGGCGAGATCCTGGCTGCGCTCACCCTGCAGGGCGAGCAAGGGCGCGGCCGCCTCGAACGCATCGAGCCGCAGCGCCTCATCGACCGTGGCCGAGGTGCGATGCAGCTCGCGCAACGCCGCAGCCGGTTCGAGGGGTTGGGTCAGGCTGTGCAGCACCAGACGCGCCGCGAGCGCCGAGTGCTGCAGGCGCTCGACCACCGCGCCCAGCGCCTCGTACTCGGCAAGGTTGACCACCCGATCGCTGGCGGCGATGGCGGCCAGACAGCGCAGGAAACGCGCCGCGAAGCTGTCGTCCGCCACGAGGTGAGCCTGCAGCGCAGGCGGCTCGAGCACCGGATCGGGATCGGCGGGTCTGCCCGCGGCAGGACCGGTTGGCGAGAGGCTCATCGCGGTTTCCGGAAACGCATGGCCGATGATCGCACAGCGGCCCGAAACGGCCGTGCGCGACGCACATTGACGGCTCCGGCGGGGCCAACCACACTGCGCCACCCCGGCAGCCCTCGTGCCATGCGCGGCGTCACGCCGCCCACTCACCCCCCCGATCGCCTGCCGAACCGACGCCGCCCCATGACGCAAGCCGCACCGAGCGACCCCATCGAGCGCGCCCGCCACAACCGGGTGGGCATCGCCTGGATGATCCTCGGGATGAGCGCCTTCATCGGCAACGACGCGATGATCAAGGCGCTGGGCGAGCGGCTGCCGGCCGCGCAGATGCTGGTGGTGCGCGGCGTGATGGCGATCAGCCTGATCGCGCTGGTGGCCTGGCGCATGGGCGCGCTGGGCAGCCTTCGCCAGGTGCTCGACCGCTGGGTGCTGCTGCGGGCGAGCTGCGAAGGCCTGGGCACCTTCCTCTATCTCGCCGCGCTCTTCCACCTGCCGCTGGCCAACATCACCGCGATCAACCTGTCTTCGCCGCTGATGATCGCGGTGCTCGCCATGGTCTTTCTCGGTGAGCGGGTCGACCGCATCCGATGGCTGGCGATCGGCGCCGGCTTCGCGGGCGTGCTGCTGGTGGTCCAGCCGCGGCCGGGCGACTTCAATGGCCATGCCTGGCTGTGCCTGCTCGCCACCCTGATCTACGCGTTTCGCGATCTGCTCACCCGTCGCATCCCGGCGCACGCACCTTCCATCGTGGTCACGCTGTGCACCGCCACCGTGGTCTGGCTGATGGCCGGGGGCGTGCTGGCCGTGCAGGGCTGGGTGGCGATGAGCTGGCGCGATGTCGGCCTGCTCGGCGTGGCCTCGGTCTTCCTGTCCACCGGCTACTACGCGGTGATCGCGGCGATGCGCCGCGCCGAGCTCTCGGTGGTGGCGCCCTTCCGCTACGTGGGCCTGCTGTGGGCGCTGGTGCTCGGCTATCTGGTGTGGGGCGACATCCCCAACCCGCTCGCCTGGGCGGGGATCGCGCTGCTGATCGGAGCGGGGATGTTCATGATCCGCCAGCAGCGCTCCCGACCGCGCTGAGGGCTCAGGCGGCGGCGGCCACGCTGGGCAGTCCGGCCAGCGCCATGGCGAGTTCGGCCTCGTCGTAGCTCTCGTCGGTGAGTTCACCGGCGAAGTACTTCTGGTAGGCGCTCATGTCGAAGTGGCCATGCCCGCAGAGGTTGAACAGGATGGTCTCGGCGCGGCCCTCGCGCTTGCAGCGCAGCGCCTCCTCGATCGCGCCCTTCACCGCGTGATTCGCCTCGGGGGCGGGCACGATGCCCTCGGCCCGCGCGAACAGCACCCCGGCCGCGAAGCAGTCTTTCTGGGTATGGGCGGTGGCCTCGATCAGGCCGAGTTCCTTCAGATGCGACACCAGCGGCGCCATGCCGTGGTAGCGCAGCCCACCGGCGTGGAAGGCCGGTGGCGTGAAGCTCGAGCCCAGGGTGTGCATCTTCGTGAGCGGCGTCATGTGGCCGGTGTCGCCGAAGTCATAGGCATAGCGGCCGCGAGTGAGCGAGGGACAGGCCGCCGGCTCGACCGCGACGATGCGCGGACGCGCGCCACCGCGCAGGCCGTGCCCGATGAACGGGAAGGCGATGCCGGCGAAGTTGGAACCGCCACCGGTGCAGCCCACCACCACATCGGGCCAGACGTCGGCCATCTGCATCTGCTCCATGGCCTCCAGCCCGATGATGGTCTGGTGCATCAGCACATGGTTGAGCACCGAGCCGAGCGCGTACTTGGTGTCGTCGCGCTGGGCGGCGAGTTCCACCGCCTCGGAGATGGCAATGCCGAGGCTGCCCGGATGGTCGGGGCGCTGGGCGAGCACCTGCCGGCCATAGACGGTCTCGGTGGAGGGCGACGGCAGGCAGCGTGCGCCGTAGGTCTCCATCACGGCGCGCCGGTAGGGCTTCTGGTCATACGAAACCCGAACCTGGAAGACCAGCACCTCCAGACCGAACAGCGAGCCCGCGAAGGACAGCGAGGTCCCCCACTGGCCCGCCCCGGTCTCGGTGGTGAGACGCTTGACCCCGGCATTCGCGTTGAAGAAGGCCTGGGGCACGGCGGTGTTGGGCTTGTGGCTGCCAGCCGGGCTCACGCCCTCGTACTTGTAGAAGATCTTGGCCGGGGTGCCCAGCGCCTTCTCGAGGCGGTGTGCGCGGTACAGCGGCGCCGGGCGCCACAGCCGGTAGATCTCGCGCACCGGCTCGGGAATCTCGATCTCGCGCTCGGTGCTCACCTCCTGGAGGATGAGGTCCATCGGGAACAGCGGCGCGAGATCGGCCGGGCCGATCGGCTGATGGGTGCCCGGATGCAGCACCGGCGGCAACGGCTTGGGCAGATCGGCCTGGATGTTGTACCAGGACTTCGGCATGCGGGACTCATCCAGCAGGTACTTGGTGGGGGTGCTCACGGCGGCTTTCTCCGAAAGACGGGATTCGAGGCAGAGGGCGCGATCCGGTCCGGCGGCGGCCGGGCCGAGGGGCAATCGCGCGGCGAGCATACCCGATGCCCGAAAGGCCGTCCGATGGCCGGCAGCGTGCCTCACCCAGGTGCAGGATGGCGCGAGATCCCCGACGCGGTAAGGTGCGGCTTGCGAGAGCCCCTGCCGCCATGAGCCCCCAACAACCCGGACTGCGCCCCGCCGCCCGCCCGTTGCGCCTCGAGCGCCTTTCCGGCCTCGTGGTCACGCTCGTGCTGTGCGGCCTGCTGATGGCGCTGGCCGGTCCGGGGCTGCTCGAGGCCCGCTGGCGGGATCGGGCCTTCGGCTGGCTGGCGCAGCATGCACCGGTGCCGGCCCGCTCCGAGGTGGTGGTGGTGGGCCTGCATCCCGAAGACCTCGATGCCTTCCAGGTGCCGATCGCGCTGATGCACCGCCAGATCGCCGCCTTCCTGCAGGCGATGCTCGTCGCCCGCCCGCGGGCGGCCGGGCTGGATTTCACCCTGCCCGAGCGATCCTTCGACGCGCTCAGCCCCGGGCTGGACCAGACCCTCGCACAGGCGCTGGTCGCGGCCCGCTCCGGCCCGCCGGTGGTGCTGGGCATCGGGGTTCGCGCCGACGGGCAGCCCGAGGCGATGCAGCCGCTGCTCGAGGCGATCAGCCGGGGCCTGGGCCGCGCCTACCTGGTGGTCAACCCCGATGCCGACGGCATGGTCCGCGGCTTCGACGAGGCCCTGGGCAGCCAGGGCGAGCGACTGCCCACGCTCGGCGGCGAGGTGGCCCGGGCGGCGGGCGCCGCGCCGCGCAACGGGCTGATCCACTACGCCCACGGCGATCCCGTACCGGTGATCCCCTGGCGCCAGCTCATCGCCTGGGTGCAGTCCGGCAATCAGGACGCGCTGCGGGCGGCGCTCGGCGGCAAGGTGGTGCTGCTGGGCAACCTGCTGCCCTTCGACGATCAGCTCCAGACCCCGGTACCCCTGGGCGCGGACGGCCGCTTCACCGGCACCTCGCACGGCGTGCTGATCCATGCCCAGCAGGTGCGCAATCTGCTCGATGACACCCTGGTGCGCGAGGTGCCCTGGCCGATCGCCTGGATCGTTCTGGCGCTGCTCGGCGGTGTCGGCGGGCGGCGCTCCGGCGGCATGGCCGCGGTGATCATGATCGGCCTCTCGCTGGCGGTGCTGGCGGCCAGCGTGCTGCTGCTGCGCCAGTCCTGGGCGGTGCCGGCCGTCGCCTGGGCCCTGGCGCCGCTGATCGGCTTCACGGTGCGCACCGGCCAGGAGACCTGGGCCGCAGCGCAGGAGCGCAACCGGCTCCGGCAGCACTTCTCGGGCCTGGTCAGCCCCGGGGTGCTGCGCGAGATCATCGCCGGCCGTCTCGATCCGCAGGCCGGCGGCGGGCGCCGCGAGATCGCGGTGCTCTTCTCGGACATCCGCGGCTTCACCACGCTGAGCGAGACCATGGCGCCCGAGCAGGTGGTCGAGCTGCTCAACCGCTACTTCGGCCTCATGGTATCGGTCATCCATCGGCACGGCGGCACGCTCGACAAGTTCATCGGCGACGGGATCATGGCGGTGTTCGGCTCGCCGGCCACCGGTGACGACGATGTCGATCGGGCCTGGGCGGCCGCCCGCGACATGCTGGCCGCGCTCAAGGACTTCAATGCGCAGCAGACGCGTCTTGGCGGACCGGTGCTGCAGATCGGCATCGGCCTGCACGCCGGCCCGGCGGTCACCGGTTTCGTGGGCTCGGCCACGCGCTTCGAATTCTCGGCGGTGGGCGACACGGTGAACACCGCGTCGCGCATCGAGTCGCTGACCAAGGAGGCCGGCTATCCGCTGCTGGTGTCCGAGGCGGCGCGGTCCCGACTTGCGCACCCGGAAGGCCTTGAAGATCTCGGCCCGATGGCGGTGCGCGGGCGGGCCGCCATGCGGATGTTCGGCTATCAGCCCCCCAGGGAGTGACGATGTTGATGCGACTGCTGATTCTCCTGACAAGCCTGCTCGCCGTCAGCGGCGCTCGGGCCCAGTTGCTGGTCACCGACCTGGTCGGACCGGCAAGCCTGGCCGGCGGCGCGCGGCTGGCCATCCTGGCCAGCCTTCCGCCGGGCCAGGTGCTCACCCTCGGCCCCCAGGCCCGCGCGGTGCTGGCCCACCTGGCCAGCGGCCGCGAGTTCCAGCTCGCCGGACCGGGCGAGTACCGGACCGGCGCCGATTCGGTCATCGGCCCGGGTGGCGCGGCAATCAGCGCGTCACCGCTGCCGGGCGGCCAGTTGCCGGCCGTCTCCAAGACCTCGCGCATCGCCATGGCCGCCACCCGCATGCGCAGCCTCGCCAGCTGCGAGCCCGAGGCCGACCCGATCTCGGCGGGCCTGGAGCCGACCGACACCCTGATCGGCGCCGACGAGCGCACGCTGCGCTGGACGCCGGTCGCCAATGCCGACACCTACTGGGTCTCGATCGGGCCACCCGGCGGCGGCAGTCTCGGCGTGCAGGTCACCCCCGCGCGCAGCTGGCAGTTGCCGGCCAGCATCACGCTGACGCCGGGTCAGACCTACGAGTGGCGCGTCCAGGCCTACCGCGGCACGCTGCTGCTCGGCACGCGCGTGGGCAGCTTTGGCGTGCTGACGGCCGATGCCGTGGCGCGGCTGGCCCAGCTTGCGCCCGCCGCCGATGCGCCGCTCGCGCACCGCGTGCTGCAGGCCGCCCAGTGGCAGGAGGTCGGTGCGCGGCAGCGGGCCTGCGCGCTGTGGCGCGACATCCGGGCGCAACGACCCGACGACCCCGGGCTGGAAGCGCTGCTTCGCTGAGGCCGACGGACGCTAGAAACCGGTGCCGGGTGTGGCGATGAACACCCGCTCCTCGGGCGTCGACTCACGCCCGAGCGCCGCATTGCGGTGCGGATAGCGCCCGAACCGCTCGATCACCGCCCAGTGCCGGCGCTCGGCCTCGAGGGCTCGTTCCAGACCCGGCGCCTGGAAGAGCCGCAGCGCCTCACGGTGGATGAGCGCCGACTCGCTGTGCATGTAGGGCATGTAAAGGAAATGCCGGCGCGGCGGCGGCAGGGCCAGATCGGCCTCCAGGCTGACCGCGGTCTGGGCCAGGCCCAGGGCCAGCGGATCCTGCGCAAAGGCCCGGGCATGGCCGCGGTGCACCTGTCGCGAGAACTGGTCGAGCACCAGCACCTCGGCCAGCCGACCCTCCGGGCTGATCCGCCAGTGCGCCAGCTCGCAGACCGAAGCGGCGGCCAGCAGGCGGCCGAAGCGTTCGCGGATGGTCTGGTCAAGGTCCGCCGAGGCCGCCCACCACTGCGCGGGGGCGAGTTCCTCGAACCAGAAGGCAAGGACGGCATCGGCGTCCGGAAGCGGTGTGCGGGTCATGACGCGTATCTTGCCAGCCGCGGTCTGCGGCAACCCTGGCATGCGGCTTGCTGCCATGATCGGACCCTCTGCGCCACCCTGCCCTCGCCATGACCCGATCCGATCTCCCGACCAGCCTGCTCATCCGTGGCGCCAGCGTCCTGCTCACCGGCCTGCCCGGCTCCGCCATGCGCCATGATGTCGCCCGGCTCGGCGGCGACCTGCGGGTGCACGGCTCACGCATTACCGAGATCGGCCGGCTGCAACCCGCGCCGGGCGAACGGGTGATCGACGCGCGCGGCTGCGTGGTCCAGCCGGGCTGGGTGAACACCCACCACCATCTCTTCCAGAGCCTGCTCAAGGGAGTGCCCGAGGGCATCGACCTGCCCCTGGTGCCCTGGCTGTCGGCGGTGCCGGTGCGCTGGCGACGGCACTTCGACCATGAAGCGGTCCTGCGTACCGCGGCGCGAGTCGGGCTGGTGGAGCTGCTGCTCTCGGGTTGCACCACCGTGGCCGATCACCAGTATCACTACTGGCCGGGCATGCCCTTCGATGCCTCGGCCGCGGTCTTCGACGAGGCAGCGCGCCTGGGCCAGCGCCTGGTGCTGTGCCGTGGCGGACAGACCCGCACCCGAAGCATCGATGTCGATCCGCCGCCGCAGACCGCGCCCGAGCCGCTGGAGGACTTCCTGCGGGCGGTGGCACACGACACGGCCCGCTTCCACGACCCCGCCCCGGATGCCATGCGCCGGGTGGCTTGCGCTCCGACCACGCCCACCTGGTCGGTGGCGCCCGAGGAACTGGTGCCGATCGCGCGGGCGGCGCGGGCCCTCGGCATCCGCCTGCACAGCCATCTGTCGGAGAGCATCGACTATGTGCGCTTCTGCCGCGAGGTGCACGACTGCACCCCGCTGGCCTTCGTCGAGCGCCATGAGTGGCTGGGGCCGGATGTCTGGTACGCGCACATGGTTCATCTCTCGCCCGCCGAGGTGCTGCGGGTGGCCGAGACCGGCACGGGCATCGCGCACTGTCCGCAGAGCAACTGCCGGCTGGGCTCGGGCATCGCGCCCATCCCGGCACTGATCGCCGCCGGCGCACCGGTCTCGCTGGCCGTCGACGGCGCAGCCTCCAACGAGGCCGCCGACATGCTCGCCGAGGCCCATGCCTGCTGGCAGGTGCACCGGGCGGTCGGCGGCGCAGCGGCCATCAGCACCGACGAGGTCATCCGCATCGGCACCGCCGGCGGCGCGCAGGTGCTGGGCCTGGATGCGGTGGGTACGCTCGCCCCGGGCCAGGCCGCCGACATCGCGGTGTGGTCGCTGGATGCGCCGCGCTTTTTCGGCCTGCACGATCCGGCCACCGCCACCGTGGCCGCGGGCGGGCGGCCGGCCCTGCGGGCGCTGCTGGTGGCCGGGCGCCTGACCGTGGTCGATGACGCCATCCCGGGGCTGGACCTGGCGGCCCTGCGCGAGGAGGCTGCGGCCGCGGTCAGGCAGATGCGTCAGGCGCAGGCCGCGTCATGAGCGCATCCCGGAACGGCGCGTTGCCGCGGCCGAAGCGGGAGGGTTAGCATCCACTGCACCCCCTTCACCGATGGGGCCGTGTGACCCTCCCGGAACCGCCCGCCATGACCGATGCCGCCGCCTCCCCCGCCACCCCTGACTTCGACGTCCTGATCATCGGCGCCGGCCTGGCCGGCCTGTACCAGCTCTACCGGGTGCGTGAGCTCGGGCTGAGCGCCTGCGTGATCGAGGCCGGCAGCGATGTCGGCGGCACCTGGTACTGGAACCGCTATCCCGGCGCCCGCTTCGATTCCGAGAGCTACAGCTACGGCTTCTCGTTCTCCCCCGACCTGCTGCAGGACTGGAGCTGGTCCGAGCACTTCGCCCCCCAGCCCGAAACCCTGCGCTACGCCCAGCATGTGGCCGAGCGTTTCCAGCTGCGCCCGCACATCCGGTTCGGCCGTCGGGTCGAATCGGCCCGCTGGGACGAGCCCGGGCGGGTGTGGCGCCTGCAGCTCGACGATGGCAGCCAGCCCTGCGCCCGCTTCCTCATCACCGCGATCGGGGCGCTGTCGGTGCCCACGCTGCCGCGCATCCCGGGC